>DMST01000016.1:24405-40243 GCA_003454975.1 Cytophagales bacterium
TCATTGAACGCCTCAAGGTTCTTTTTTCCGATGAATTGGTGCCGCTAGCGTTGAAGCGACTCGCCACCCTGATCTACTATCCCGAGGAAAAGCTAGCACAGTTAGAACCCACACATCAAGACCAGGACGCCTTCTATGAGACCACTATTTTGCAGCTCATCCGCGTAGCGCGTGACTTTGCCAGCATCTATACTAGCGCCTACGTGCAAAAGCACTTGCCCAAGGAGCTAGGCACCTTGGTGTACGAACTGATTCAGGAACGAGAACAGATCACCAACAAACAAGACTACTACCTGCAGCTCATCCGTACGGTTTGCGAGATCGGCCAAGCCGAAGAGCTCATAACTGCCTTCGCTAAATTCATTCAACGCTTGGCCATCCACAGGATCCACATTATCGGCGATGTGTATGATCGGGGCCCAGGCGCAGAGATTATCATGGACATGCTGCTGGACTTCCACACCGTAGATGTGCAGTGGGGCAACCACGACATTGTATGGATGGGAGCCGCCGCTGGTAGCTGGGCCTGCATGGCCAATGTACTGCGCCTCTCTCTCCGATACGGGAATACCGACACCCTAGAGAAGGGCTACGGCATCAACCTACTACCCCTGGCCAGCTTTGCGATTGAGCATTATAAGGGGGATGATAGTTTGGTCTTCGATCCTAAAGTAAGCCCGGAAGCTCTGCTGAATGCTTCCGAACAGTGGCTCAACCGGATCATGCACAAAGCCATTAGCATCATTCAGTTCAAGTTGGAAGGCCAGCTTATCCAGCGTCGGCCGGAATGGAACCTGGAAGATCGGCTTCTCTTACAAAACCTTGACCTAGAGGAAGGCACCCTGGAATGGAATGGCCAGAAGCTTCCGCTAAAGGACACCTTCCTCCCCACCCTGGACCCAAAAGATCCTTACGCACTCACCACAGGAGAGCAAAAAGTGGTAGAGTTGCTTTCAGAAGCTTTTCACGAAAGTGCTCGCTTGCAACGCCATGCCCGGTTCTTGTTTGAGAACGGAGGCATGTACCTAACCAACAATGGCAACTTGCTCTACCACGGGTGTATTCCGCTACAGGAGGATGGCAAATTTGCCGAGGTAAACCTGGGGGATGGTGCTTTTTCAGGCAAAGCCCTATTGGACTACCTGGAGTCCAAAGCACACGAAGCCTACTTTGAGCAGGCAAGCAACGCTGGAGATGTACAACGAGCCGATTGGCTATGGTACCTCTGGGCCGGACCGCTGTCACCGGTATTTGGCAAGGCCAAAATGGCCACCTTTGAGCGGTATTTCCTGGATGATAAAGCAGCCCAAAAGGAAACAAAAAATCCCTATTATCAGTACCGTGATCACGAGGCCACCTGCCGCATGATTTTGGAAGAATTTGGGCTCAACCCTGACGAAAGCCTGATTGTAAACGGCCATGTACCAGTGGTAGTAAAGGAAGGGGAATCACCCTTGAAAGCCAACGGCAGGCTGTTAGTGATCGATGGTGGATTTGCCAAAGCCTATCAGGCACATACAGGCATTGCAGGATATACGCTCATCCACAATAGCTATGGCCGATTGCTGGTGGCACACAACACGTTCGAAAGCACGGAGGCTGCCATCCTGAATGAGCTAGACATTGCGGGTACACAAACCATTCTCAATCAAAGTGCGCAACGGTTACGCGTGCGCGACCTGGACGATGGACACGCGTTGCGTGAGCGAATTACGGACTTGAAAGTTTTATTACAGGCCTACCAAAATGGTAGTATTAAGGAAACGTTGTGAGCCGCACCTGTCTCATGTCCTGTCCTTTACGGTGAACACATTTACGATAGACCTGCAAAATCAGGACTGAATCCATGATGATATCGCTCATCGTATAATTCTTGTATATTAGAAACTGTATTACATTAAGTCTATGAGATCATCACGCCTATCTGATAGCTGCTGGTAACACAGAATCAATTTTCAAGGCTTTTTTTATAACATGAGACCTTGTATAACCTACACATAATCAACTAAACACCTTTTTACATGAAGGCCAAACTTATGTGGCTGGTCCTGGCGATGGGATGTATTTTCTCTGTCCAGGCCCAACAAATCACCCAAACCATCCGAGGAACGGTAGTAGATTCAGAGTCTAAGTTCCCCTTGCCGGGGGTAAACGTAGTGGTGTTGGACAACGCCGGAGGGGTATTGAAAGGAGCGGTAACGGACATCGATGGTAAATTCCGAATTGAGGAAATTCCGGTAGGCCGGCAGAAAATGCGGTTCACCTTCATTGGGTTCAACCAAGTGATACTCAACAACATCATCGTGAATTCGGCGAAGGAAGTAGTGCTGGATGTAGAGATGGAAGAATCCGTGACCCAATTGGAGGGAGTGGAAGTAACAGCCACCCGTTCCGGGGAAGTAAGCAATGAGATGGCCACCGTAAGTGCCCGTCAATTTTCAGTAGACGAAACGGACCGATACGCGGGTAGCCGTGGAGACCCCTCCCGGATGGCCTCTAACTTTGCGGGTGTGCAAGGCGCTAACGATTCACGAAATGATATCGTGATTCGGGGCAACTCCCCTTCTGGCGTACTATGGCAGCTAGAAGGCATCCCTTTGTTCAACCCCAATCACTTCAATATCCCCGGCACCGCGGGTGGTTCGGTTAACATCATTAACAATAAGGTACTCGCCAACTCAGACTTCTATACCGGAGCTTTTCCTGCCGAATTTGGCAATGCCTTGGCTGGTGTATTTGACCTCAAATACCGCAATGGGAACAACCAACGCCGCGAATCTAGCGTGCAATTTGGTCTTCTGGGTTTAGAACTATCGTCAGAAGGCCCCATCAATGCCTCCAAAGGCAGTAGCTACGTGGGCACTTTCCGCTATAGCACCTTAGTGGCGTTCGATTTTCTGGGGATTGATGTCGGAACCGATGCGATTCCCGAATATTCCGATTTGAACTTCAAGATGAACTTCCCCCAAGAAAACGGAGGGAGCCTCTCTCTATGGGGTGTGGGCGGTGCCAGTACCATTGACTTGATCCTGAGTGACCGCGCCCCGGATCAGTCCACCCTGTACGGAGATAACAACCGAGATCAGTATTTCACCACTAATATGGGCACCATGGGTTTGACTTACACTAAACCCATCGACCCTAGCACCTTCGCTAAATTCACCGTTGCTGCAGCCCGCGAACGCATTGTGGGCTACCACGAATTGATTGAGCTACATCCTGAGGTAAGAACCAATCAGGAGGAGTGCCTACCCGGCAGCCCTTCAGATACCTGCTGGGTACTCGATAGTCTTCCGGAAGTATTGGACTATGTATTTCAAACCTGGAAGACTTCTTGGCACGGTATGTACTATAAGAAGATCAACAACCGGAACACCATCAATGCAGGTTTGCAAGGTGACATATTCTGGTGGAATTTCTTTGACTCTGCCCGGGTACTCAATCCTAATTCGGACCAATACCTGGAGTACATCACACGCTGGGATGCCCAGCGAATGGGTGCCTTGGTACAGCCCTATGTGCAGTGGAAGCACAAGTTTAATGATAAGGCCTCACTCAATGTTGGGGTCCATGCCCAGTATTTCTCCCAGGGCAATCAGTTCAGCTTCTTCGAGCCTAGGGCAGGTTTCAAATACCAAATTGATAATACCTCCAGTCTTAGCCTAGGAGTTGGTGTACATAGTCAGGCCCAGCAAGCCTATCTCTACTTCTACAGTGATAGTGTAAACTCGAACGGGGATCTGGTGGAGTACAACAACGACATGGAGCTCAGCTACAGCAGTCATTTTGTAGCGGGATACGACAAGATTTTGGCTTCGAACACCCGCTTGAAAGCGGAGGTGTACTATCAGTACTTATGGGGTATCCCGGTAGAAGTACGTTCTTCCTCTTACAGTCTTGCTAACCAAGGTTCTGGTTTCTCACGTTTCTTCCCAAATGACCTGGTAAATGAAGGTACAGCCCGTAACTATGGCGTAGAGCTCACCATAGAGAAGTTCTTTAGCTCCGGGTTCTTCTTCTTGGCTACAGGATCCTTATTCGACAGTAAATACACGGGTAGCGACGGAGTTTTGTACAATACAGACTTCAACGGTAATTACGCAGCCAACCTATTAGCTGCCTACGAACGAAAAATCTCCAAGAACGGCACAGCTTCCTTGGGAACAAACCTAACCGTGGCTGGCGGTCGGCGCTATGGCCCCGTGGACACTTTGGCCAGCTTGGATCTTGGCGACGTTATTTTCACAAGCGAGGGCCGTAATACCTTAAGTTTTGCCCCGTATTTCCGTCCCGACCTTCGCTTGAACTTCAAGTTCAACCGTCCGCTAACAACCCACGAAATCGCCTTTGACCTGGTGAACTTCATTGGTTATGAAAACATACTGGGGCTTACCTTTGTAGATGATCCCGTTCAACCGATCCAGATCGTAAATCAATTAGGGTTCTTCCCAATATTCTACTACAAAGTCGATTTCTAGCTAGGCTAGATGAAATAAAAAAAGCGCCCCGAAAGGCGCTTTTTTTATGAACTAAACACTATCAATTACCACTAGGCCGACGATAACGTACAGGATCTGCAGGGTCTTTTTTCAACTCAACCCGCTCAGTTTCCATTAGTTTCAGCGCTTCCTGTACCGCTCTCTCCAGCTGTGGATCCTTCCCAGCGATCACATCCGCAGGCGTTTGAATTACCTCAATATCAGGAGCAACTCCATCACCTTCCACAGCCCACTCGCCATCTACATCGAAGAAGCCACCACGAGGGGCTACCATCCGACCATTATCTACGAAAGGCGGGGTATCCCAGGTACCTACCAAGCCACCCCAGGTTAGGGTACCAATCAAAGGACCGATCTCCATCCGGCGAAACAAATATGGCAGCAGATCACCACCTGAACCTGAACGCTCGTTCATCAGCATCACCTTAGGACCCCAGATACCGGCCATTGGTACAGTCCAAGGGCGACGGTCACCGGCTTTGCTATTGAAATAGCCATGCAGGTCGCGTGCCATTACATCAACCATGTAATCTGCAGCAGACCCGCCACCATTATTACGCTCGTCAATCACCGCTCCGGCTTTGTCTTGTTGAGCAAAATAATACCGGTTAAAGTATTGGTATCCTTGCCCTCCGGTATTGGGCACGTAAACGTATGCTAGCTGATTATCAGACATCTCGGCTACCTTCTTGCGGTTGCCTTCTATCCAATCCCATCGGCGTAAGTTAAATTCACTCCTTACAGGTACTACTGTGTATTCCGTAGCCCCTTCCATTCTGGCACGATCATTCACCAGTATTTTTACCTGACGGCCTGCTGTAGCCTCAAAGTAGCTATATAGGTTCCTATCAGTAGTTACCTCTTCGCCGTTTACCGCCACAAGATACTGCCCCTCTACTATGTTCAGGCCAGGCCCACTCAACGGTGCTGATACATTAGGGTTCCAGCTCTCCCCCGTATAGATTTTTGTAATCTCATAGCCATTCCGGGTCTTCTCAAAGTCAGCGCCCAAAAGCCCTACAGGAATGTACTCTACATCCGGATAATCCCCCCCTGAAGTATAAGAGTGTCCAATAGCTACCTCCCCACTCATAATGTCTACTACATAGTTTAGGTCCGACCGGTGGCGCACGTGATCGATCCAAGGAGCATACCAACCGTATACATCGTCCCAAGGAGCACCGTGCACATTGTCTACATACAAGAAATCGCGCATGTAACGCCAGCCTTCTCGGTAAATCTGCTTCCACTCCTGCTGAGGACTAATTTTCAGCCGCACACTCGTATTCAAACGACCATCTCCTGGTTTAGCAGAGCCGCCACCTGTTTTCGCCATGCCCCAAGTACCACCGCTACGGTACAGCAAAGTTTTGCGGTCATGAGAAACCACTCCGGCACTCACCCCGCTCATAAACTCATTACCTTCCCGGTCAGACAGTGAGTATTTGTGAAGTGTCACTCCCGGCTGATTAGAAATAGCTTCGCCATAAAAAACCGTCCCTTCTGGCCCAGGCCAAACCCCAACATAGTTTCGGGCGGGCACCTCCAAAGCCACCGTCCGCTGCGCCAAGCCCTCCATATCAATGCTGACTTGCATCTCGCTTTCCTCTTTCTCCTCTTCTTCATCATCAGACGCTACCGGCTCCTCATCGCTCAGGGGTGCCAAGGGATCAGGGGTCTCTTTATTCAACACCATCATATACAGTGCTCTCGTCACCGGTTGGTTGTACGAACTCATGTCTAACCAGCCGGTATTCAAAGCATAGTCGGTACTGGCTAAAAAGTACAGATACTTCCCACTTTCGTCCCACACCGGAGTAAGACAATCCGCCATACCATCAGTAAGGGAGAGCGTTTCGCCAGACGCTATGTTATGTACCTTCACGGTCTTGTACTGGGTCACTTCCAGCCGTACGTAGGCTATCCAACGGCTATCTGGTGACCACACCGGATTCATAGTTCTATTAGGATGCGCGTAGCCGTCAGTATCCACTCTTTTTGTAGTGCCCGATGCCACCTCCGTGTAATAGAGATTATAATCCGTATCTGTAAAGGCAATGTATTTGCCATCAGGAGACCATTCCGGACGGAAGAAGAAGGTAGGGTTATCGATAGCAATGCTCTTTTCCACAGCCCCTTCTTGGTCAGCAATCACTAGCTGATACTCCCCGCTAGCATCAGAGAACCAGGCAATTTTATCGCCTTTGGGCGACCAAGTAGGATAGCGCTCTGCCGAACTACTGCTCTGTGTCAGATTACGCCAGTTACCATTCTCTTTGGGTACAGAGAAGATCTCTCCGCGGTACTCAAACAAAGCCCTCTTACCAGTGGGCGAAATCGCAGGATTTCTCATGCTTTGCGCTCTTACATCCTCCCAGCGATCTCGCGCCCAGTGAAAGTCTCCTTTTACAGAGATATTAAGAGTAGTGGTATTTCCAGAGCTAGGATCCAACCGATGCAAACGACCACCCTGCTCGTACACAATACCACCAGGACCGGCATCTAGACTCTTCACATCGTAGTCTGCATGCTGGGTCATCTGTTGTTCATTTCCTGTGGCAGGGTCAAACATCCAAACGTTGTTTGCATAATCCCGCTCACTCAGATAGTACACCTTGCCGTCATGCCAAACCGGATCTGTATGACGTTCTCCATCAGTACGCGGAGTTTTCACCAAAGAATAGTTCTTCATGTCTACAATCCAGATGGGCTTTGCTTGTCCACCCCGGTAGTTTCGCCATTCCGGATCCCAAAAGCTCACCATTTGGTAGGCCGCATATTTGCCATCTGCAGAAAGTTCTCCGGCAGCAGCACGAGGAATAGCCAAGGCCTCAGGCATACCACCTTCAGGAGAAACTGAGAAAAAGCGCTCTTCTTGCGTAGGCAGTCCCAACCGGCCGGAGATGAAAAGCACATCACCTTCTGGGGTCCATCCGGTTACCTTATCCTGTCCAGGGTGCCAGGTCAATCGTTTGGGCTCACCCCCTAGGGTAGCCACTACGTATACATCTGTATTGCCATCATACTGGCCAGAAAATGCGACCCAATTCCCATCGGGGGAAAAATGCGGGCGAGTCTCAGCCCCTTCATTACTGGTAATCCGATAGGCATCCCCTCCCTGTACTGATACACGCCATAGGTCATTGGCGTATACGAAAACAATATTATCAGAGTGAATGGTGGGTTGTCTAAGCAACAAGGTTTCTTGGGCGTAGGTAGCACTACCGAAAAGCAGGCAAAGCCCAAGTAGCAGTCGTCTGTACATCATGTTTTTGAGTTTCATGAATATTGCAATGCAAACCCTAAAAACCCGATAACTATCTGACTAACCTTTATTTTGGGGGGTGCAGGGTGAAAAGTAGGGATTCCCGGCTACGAAAAAAGCCTCGCATTTCTGCAAGGCTTTCTGAGAGTATTAATATTTGATTTGGGGCTACTGATTTTCCGCGTACAATTCCGTTTCAGCGTGAAAACCATCTTTTACGATATAGGAACGCATATTTTCTGCATCCACGGGAATAGGCTGTAGCAATATAGAAGGCACATCTTTCTCACCATTGTTCACCATATCTTCCCATCCTTTGGCCATATCATGCTGAGCCAAACTTACGGACGCAATAGCCGCGGCATGGGCCAAGGCTTGAATAGGCTTGTATACTGTCATGGCCTGGTCTCCTCTCAAAATAGCCTTACAAGCATCCAGGTCAGCATCCTGGCCTGTCACCAGAATCTCGCCCAGCATTTCCTTTTGGCGCAGCGCCATGCGTACACCACTAGCCAAATCATCGTTTGCAGCCAGCACTACATCAATTCCTCCTTCTACCTGATCAAAGGCGTTCATCATCAGTTCATAAGCCATTTCATCATTCCAGCTAGCTACATGCTGATCAAACACCACCTGAATCGCCTCAGATTCCATGGCCTCTTTCAAGATATTCATCTGACCATTTTTAAATAGAGTGGAATTATTATCTGAGGTAGGCCCAGAGAGGATTACATAGTTACCTTCTGGCTTCTGCTTCATTACATATTTTGCCTGAAGTTCACCCACCTGCACGTTGTTGAAGGAGATATAGTAATCAAGCGGAGCGTCGGTAATAATCCGGTCGTAGGCCAATACCTTTACGCCAGCCTCATGGGCTACTTTCACTATTTCACCGGCAGCTTTTCCATCTACAGGTACTACAACCAGTACGTTTACTCCTTCTGCAAGTAATTCTTTTGCTTGGGCTAACTGGTTATTAGGATCATTAGACGCATTGCGCACAATCGCAATTCCTCCTAACTCTTGTACTTTGTTTACAAAGAAGGTTTGATCCTGCTGCCAACGTTCCTGGCTGGAATCTCCCATCAAGAGGCCGATCTTAATTTCCTCTTCTCCGCTACAGGCTTGCACCCCGATGAAAAGTAAAGCAGCAAGTACGGTTCTCAATAAAGGTAATGTGGTTTTCATGGTAAAAATCTTAGATGATGCTTAGCACTTCAAAAAGTACTTTTTGAAGATCATTTGGAATTAAAATATAAAACGATTGCGGAGGACAAGCAAATTCGACCAAAGCATATATTTACGGTAACGTTTTCGGGAAAATTATATTCCGAAGAATAATCCAAGAAAATCATAGTTTTACCGAATTACAAATCCTGCAAGGGAACTACCACTCTATCGGTTTTTTACTTTTTTCAAGAAGGAAGGTATTCGCTTGGCTGAAATGTTTACACCCGAGAAACCCACGATGTGCCGATAGCGGCGAAGGATGCGGAGCTTTCAAGATCTTATGGCGAAAGGGATCTATGACCGCCCCCTTTTTCTGAGCGTAAGATCCCCATAGCATAAAAACCACATCCTGATTTTCTTCAGAAATTTTTCGAATCACTGCATCTGTAAATTGCTCCCACCCTTTGTTCTGGTGTGAACCTGCCTGATGGGCACGTACCGTTAAGGTGGCATTCAGCAGCAAAACCCCTTGATCAGCCCACCGCACCAAATTCCCCGAAGGTGGGATCTCACGTCCCACATCTTCCTTAATCTCTTTGAAAATATTGATTAAGGATGGCGGCATCGGCACTCCATCATTTACAGAGAAACAGAGGCCATGAGCTTGACCAGGACCATGATAGGGGTCTTGACCTAGAATGACTACGCGTACTTCATCAAATCTGCAATGGTCAAAAGCATTGAAAATGAATCGTCCGGGAGGATATATGGTGAATTTGGAGTATTCCTCTTTCACAAACTCAACCAGCTGTTGGAAATAAGGCTTGGTGAATTCACCCGACAGTCTATCTTTCCAACTTGCTTCAATTTTGACATCCATTGCAATATGATTTTCGTATTTTTAAACAAAATATTTCTTTACAAACCTATTCACCTTTAGGCTACCAGCCTGTCCCGCTTCGATTATATTCTCTCATGGTCACCTCTACTACGAAAGGTATCAAAGTATCCATAGAAACCGAGTATCAGCCAGACTACTCCAGTCCTTTGCAGATGCACTATGTGTTTACCTATCGGGTGACTATTGAGAACGAAAGCGATCATACCATCCAACTCCTGCGTAGGCATTGGTTTATCCACGACACCAATCATGATCCCTATGAGGTAGAAGGAGAAGGCGTAGTAGGTAAAAAGCCGGTCCTGGAACCTGGCCAAAAACACCAGTACGTTTCCGGTTGCAATCTAAAATCTGGAATGGGAAAAATGTACGGTACCTACTTGATGGAGCGTGTATTGGACGGAAAAAAATTCAAAGTAGAAATCCCTGTCTTCTCCATGGTGGTTCCTTTCCGCCTCAACTAATGCGGTGGTACGACCGGTGGCTATTAGGCCGCGCAGCCTTACGTAATGCCTTTTTACCGAGCCCCGCCAGAGACTTACCTCCGTTCGTACAGCAAATCCTGCAGCATGTAATTGTCCCATCCCGCAATACCTCGCCGCAGTTCTCGTCAATAGAAGCCTTGCGGAGCTCGTGGCTAAAAGAAAAAACGCTCCTTTCTATCACAGATTTAGGTGCTGGCTCAAAAATTCAACAGAGCAAACAAAGAAGTGTAGCCAGCCTGGTACGCCATAGCAGTACCCCTCCACGATTTTCCAGGTTACTATTTCACCTGATACAATTCCTGGATGGCACTACCGTAGCCGAACTAGGCACCTCAGTAGGTCTCAACACACTATACTTACGCCAGGCCATTCCTACACACGGTCAGCTATATACCTTCGAAGGGTGCCCAGAAATAGCCCATTGGGCTACTCAAGCGTTCCAAAACCAGACCTCCTTACCCATTCACACAACCATTGGCAATCTAGACGAGACCTGGCCTTCCTTCCTTGCTGAAGCCCCAGCCCTCGATCTGGTTTACATGGATGCCAATCACCAGTTGGCTCCAACTCTAGCTTACTTTGAAGCTATGCTGCCCAGGCTTCATCCACACAGCATAGTAGTTGTAGATGACATCTATTGGTCAAGGGAAATGCACCAGGCTTGGTCTGCTTTACAAACCCATCCACAAGTTAGTTTAAGCCTGGACCTGTTTGAGGCAGGGCTCCTTCTACTAAATCCTGACCTGCCGCAGCAGACATTTCGTATACGCTATTAACTTCGCTATCGATTGCAGCGAAATTTCGCTAAAGCCTTCCCATCCGTTTGGGCATAAACTACCTTTACATTTTGGCACATCATCTCATGGAAACCACTGTTACCGATCAACTATTTGTTATCGACTTCGACAGCACGTTCACCCAAGTAGAAGCTCTGGATGAATTGGCTGACATCCTCCTTTCCGGCAAGCCGGAAAGGGACTCCATTGTGAAGGACATTCAAGACATCACTAATCAGGCGATGGAGGGCAAAATTTCCTTTCGCCAATCATTAGAAAGGCGATTGGCATTGCTAAAAGCCCACCAAGATCACCTTCCCCAACTGATCGAGCGGCTGAAAGGTAAAGTGTCCCCCTCTTTTCGAAGGAATAAGGAGTTTTTCGAGCAGAACCAAGAGCAAGTTATCATCCTGAGCAATGGTTTTAGAGATTTCATCGTACCCATTGTTGCCGATTACGGAATATCGGCTAGCCGTGTTTATGCCAACGAATTCACCTTTGGAGAGGATGGGTATATAAATGGCTTTAATCAAGATAATCCGCTCTCCGAATCAGGAGGAAAGGTTCGAGTGTTAGAGCACTTGAACCACCAAGGAGAAATCTATGTCATTGGCGATGGATACAATGACTATGAAATACGGAAAGCAGGCCTGGCTCAAAAATTTTATGCTTTTACAGAAAATGTAAGGCGCAATGCCGTTCTTTCTCTGGCCGATCATGAGGCGCCTTCTTTAGACGAAGTTTTATATGTTCACAATATGAATACCGCACTATCCTATCCTAAAAGCCGCATCAAAGTTCTGCTGTTAGAAAACATCCATGCAGAAGCCGAAAGACTTCTCAAAGAGGAAGGATATCAAGTGGAAATTCACGCCGGCGGCATGGATGAGGAAGAATTATGTGAACGAATCAAAAATGTTCAAATCCTTGGCATACGCTCCAAGACACAGGTTACGGCCCGAGTACTGGAAAATGCCAACCGGCTGATTGCCATTGGAGCTTTTTGTATTGGCACCAATCAAATTGATCTAGAAGCCTGCCAGCAAAAAGGCGTTGCCGTATTCAATGCCCCCTATAGCAACACCCGCAGTGTAGTAGAACTAGCCTTGGCAGAAATGATTTTGCTTATGCGAAATCTACCCGACAAGGTAAACGCTATGCACGAAGGGGCTTGGAAGAAATCTGCCTCAAACAGCTACGAGGTTCGGGGTAAAAAATTGGGCATCATTGGGTATGGCAATATTGGGAAGCAGCTCAGTGTACTGGCTGAAGGGGTTGGCCTGGATGTCTACTATTTTGACCTAGAAGAAAAACTCGCTCTGGGTAACGCTACCAAGTGTGACTCCCTGGAAGAGCTGCTCGGGTTAGCAGATATCATATCTCTCCATATTGATGGCCGTCCGGAAAATGATCAAGTGATCGGTGAAAAGGAATTTGGAATGATGAAGGATGGGGTCATCTTTATGAACCTGGCACGTGGCAAGGTAGTAGAGGTACCTGCCCTTAAAAATGCAATAGAATCTGGCAAAGTACGCGGTGCCGCCGTGGATGTATTCCCCTTCGAGCCCAAAACCAACCACGACCCTTTCGAAAGTGAATTGCGAGGCCTGCCCAATACTATCCTGACACCCCACATAGGTGGTAGCACCCTAGAAGCACAGATCAACATTGCCAACTTTGTACCGGCTCAGATCAAGAGCTACATCAACACGGGTTCCACTGCACAGTCAGTAAACTTCCCTCAACTTCAGTTACCTCAACAAGGTGCTTCGCACCGCCTGTTGCATATTCACCACAATACGCCTGGCATTCTTGCCCAAATCAACGCCGTGCTTTCTGATCATAATGCCAACATAACCGGACAATATTTAAAGACCAATGAGTCCATTGGCTATGTGATTATTGATGTAGACAAAGAATATGACCAGGCTATGATAGAAGGCCTGAAAAAAATAGAGCGGACCATATGGTTCCGCGCCTTGTATTAAATTAAAAAAAGCCAAAGGACCCTGATCCGTCGTATTAAAAGGGGTCAGGATCTTCCTTTTTCTCCTGATCGGGGTCAGATTCCTGATCAGGGTTTTCTTCTTTACTATCAGGGTCCCCCTGTGATTCGGGGTTTTCTTCTGGACTAGGGTCGCCACTTTCCTCCTCGGTCCCCCCTTCATCTCCAGGCAATGCCAGTTCCTCATCGTCTGCGAAAGGATCATATACCTCTTCCACGACTTCTTCTTCGACCTTCTCCTTCCTCCGGAAGATCCCAAAGAACTTTTCCCTTCTAGCCAGACGAGTAGAATCCTTAATTCGCTCCTCCTCTAATTTTTCAGCCTCAGCCTTTTGCCAAGCCTCATAGGCCGCCTGCCTGCGTTCTACAATCTCTTGGCCTATATAGTACATATAGAGACTCTGCTCTACATTATACACCTTATCATCATCTACTGCGGCAGAAACAATTGCATATTCTAGCTCGTCTCCATTGGTAGTGGTACTAGCAATGTCTACCGATTCTGCGGCGGCGTCAGTAGGATCAGGAAGCGAAGTAGCGATGGAATCTACCGAGGCAGTAGCACTATCTGAAGTCGGCACCAAATCTGTTTCATCCATCTGGAAGGTTGTTGTATCCACATCTTCTTTTTCTGCGAATACTTTTTCCATTTTGACGATCTCTAGCTCATGCTTCAATCGCAGCCAACCCTTCTTTTCCACGGTACCATACCAAGTTCGCCTGGGTTGTTCGTCAGCATCATATATGGGCAAGGTATCCTGGTCAAATAAGGCAAAATAGGCCTCACGGTACTCATTGTCCAGAATGTACCTGCTTTGGAATTCAGGGCATGTCACACGATCACGACATCCCGAAAACACCAATAAACCCACCAAACTACCGAGGATAACTTTTTTCATTCTTTCGCCCTTAAGGCAAGAATTATTCCAAGGGTAAAATAAAATCAGGCACAACCACCTCATTCACCCACCTACGATACATCTTCCCACTAGGATGCAGCCGATCTGAAGCTACGAGTTCAGGATCATCTCCTGCTTCTCTTGATATGGGTGTGATGTCATAGAATACTACCTCATACTGATCACAAATTGCCTTAGCAGCAGCGTTATAAGCATCCAACTCTTCAGCAATTTTTTCTGGATCGCCAGCCTGCCCAAAAGGAGTGACACCGTAGTCAGGAATACTAACCACAAAAACACGCTCTTTATTGTCTCCGGCAAAACCAATGGCCTGCTGAAGTAGCGCTTCAAATTCCACCTTGTATCCCTCAAGGGTAAAGCCTCTGCCTACACCCCGGTATTGGTTATTCACCCCAATGAGAAGAGAAACCAAGTTATAGGTACCTGTGACCTCAGCCGCCTCAATTCCTGCCTTTAGTTCATCAGTGGTCCAACCTGTAGTAGCAATTATCTGTACCGTATCTACCGTATATCCACTGGCACTTATGGCGTCCCCTAATAATACCGGCCAGCGATCAGCTACGTCTACACTTTCTCCAATAGTATAAGAGTCCCCTAAAGCGAGGTAAGAAATCGTCTCTTTCATATTTTCTGAAGCCGGGGGCATTTCTTCTTCTGTTGGCTCTTCCCCATCTACATCCTGTTCAGCAATGGCGGTGCAAGATACAACCCCACCACCTAGCAATACGACTACCCCAAGCCACAAAGTGACCATGTTTACCTTTTGTCCCCCAAACTTTCCAGCAGTGACACCCAAAAGCATGGCATTCATCGAACATAACACCTGTTTCATCCCAATTCGGTTTGCGGTTCTTTTTACATAAACAGAACCTTACATTGTATTCTTTTTGTTACTTTGTATAATAAATGAAAAAAGGGATGTGGAAAACTCAGCCATTTTTCATTTATAAAGTTGAAAAACAATTAGTTAGGCCGCTTAGTTAAAGTAAAAATTTAAGTAACTTTAGGTCATAACAAAGAATATTCAGTGCAATTATAAGAATATTCTTATAAGATTTGGTATTGAAATAAGTTAATAGCCATGCGAACGATACTTGTCATCGCATTTCTGAGCACGAACCTACTTGCCTACTTCTCCTATACGAATGACGACACTTCAGATGGAGAGACACTAAGTGAGGTTATCAACTCCGATATCAGCGAAACTCGTCCATATATTTCAGGTGACGGAAAAACCCTGTTTTTCTGTCGAAGAAATTCAAGTGAAAATGTAGGAGGCGAAAAAGATTTCATGGATGTCTACGTGTCCTACCAAAGCGCAAATGGCGAATGGTCCGAACCTACTAACCTAGGTGGACCTATTAACACAAAAAAAAATAATGCCATTGCGGCCATTGGTCAATCCACTGCTGAGCTGTATGTCCTGAACACCTTCAATTTCCGGAATATCCCCTTATATGTTTCTAAACCACAAGGAGACGGCTGGGGTAAGCTCGAACCTGTCATCGTCGACGATTATTACAACGATTCGAAATTCATCGATATCCATGTAAATGAAGAACATGATGTGATGATCATGGCTATTGAACGTTGGGATAGCCGAGGAGATCAAGATTTGTATGTAAGTTTTAGAAAAACGGGAAATAGCTGGACCAAGCCACAAAACTTGGGGCGGCGCATCAATACGAAGAGCGCTGACTTTGCTCCCTTTCTCAGTTCTGACGGAAACACCTTATTTTTCTGTTCTTACGGGCACCGTGGAAAAGGAGCTGATATTTATGCCTCTCGACGCCTAGATGACTCCTGGGAAAAGTGGACCA
>DMST01000016.1:40282-50892 GCA_003454975.1 Cytophagales bacterium
CCAGTCAACCTAGGAGAGGGAATCAACTCAGAGGGCGAGGAAGTGTATTTTTCCATTACAGATGATTTTGAGTATATGTATTTGGAATCATTTGCACCAGGCACCACAAATCGTGACATCGTCCGTGCTCCAGTTCCTGAGGAAGTAAAACCCCCTGCTGGTGAGATTGACCCTATGATTGTCGCTTCAAGTAACTTTGATGACGATAGCACCATCACTTCCTTTACTCTTGCTTCCATCCGTGAGATTGATCTAGATCAAATACCAGTACCTATTTCAGAGTATCAGCCAGAGACATCTGTCGCAGACGCCACCGGAAATCCGGTTACCGGATCGGATGAAAGCACCTTCTCCCCTAGCAGTGAATCTGCTAGCAGCAACCAAGCAATCGCTGGAAACAATGGTGCCGTGGAAAGCGAACCAAGCTTTACCAACGAAGCCAATTCTGGAAATACGGCGTCCAATGCCTTAGCAGTAGAGTCCTCACCCAATGATATAAATAATTCTCAGGTCACAGAGCTTGAAAATACGGGTACAGAATCAAATTCTTCGATGAGCAACGCCGCTGGCAATAGTACTGGTAACGCGCTAGCCAATAATTCCAATTCGGGGACTAGCAGTCAATTAGACGCCGATGGAGACGGCCTTTCGGATATCAACAGTACCACACCCAATCAAAGCAACACCAATGATACCGGGGGGTATTCAAACAGTAATGATAACTATGCCTCCAATGCCGTAAACTCAGGAAGGGAATCAGACGACGAATACACGGCTAATTTTAATCCTGTAGGGACCGCAGAGTTTACTCCCAACGTGATCCGCGTGGAGCAAGTAGACGGCAAAATCAGAATTCGATATCTACGCAACCTCTATTTTTCCACTGGGCAGAATGAATTGGATGCGGAAGGCAAACGCCACTTGGACAGGGTCCATGAACTAATGACCAATGATCCAACGCTAATCGCTACCCTGAGTGGTCACTCTGACATCACGGGCTCAGAGAAAACCAATCTTAGGCTTTCTATCATTCGTGCCAATAGCGCTGCAGATTATCTGAAATCAAAAGGCATCCCCGAGTCTCGTATCAAAGTGAACGGCTTTGGCGTAAGTCAGCCGTTAGCTTCAAATGACGATGAAACAGAGGGCCGGGAGTACAACAGGAGGGTAGAAATACTTCTTGAAGCAGAAGAATAGAGCAAAGAAATATCCACTTATCAGGGTTGAGCCTTGCTTTCATAAGCAAGGCTTTTTTCGTTTCAAGGTTATCCACACCCAGTGTATCGTATAAAACTTCCAATTAGTCGAGAGAAACACCTTCGCCTTCGAAAAACACTATATGATCTGTAAAAAAATATAATATTTATAGTAGAAAGATTGATTGATTCTTTGATTAATCACTGCAATTCAGGTACTTAGTAATAATATTTAAAGCTTCACTTTAACAAAGTGCTTTATCACTTTAATTTGAAGCCGTTAATGCAATCAATAAGTATTATGAAAAGGTTGCTCATCATTCTATTGGGAGTATGTTTTTCATGCCCCCTCCTCGCTCAAACTGAGGCTGATTCTTCAGAAATCACCCGGTTGGTTTTAGATGCGCCCATTAATTCCATTTACACGGAAACTCGTCCTTTTGTGAGCCCTGATGGTTCACAACTGTATATCAGCCGTAGAGAGTCACCTGATAACATAGGCGGGCACAAAGACTTTATGGATATTTATCGTTCTACTTTGCTCCCCGATGGATCATGGTCAGAACTAGAAAACTTGGGAGCTGTAGTCAACTCTAAAAGGGCCGACGCGCTTTCATGTGTCAGTGAAGATGGCAAGTCGCTCTATATCACCAATACTGATAAAAAGCCAAAATTTCCGCTGTACATAACTACAGAGGGGGAAGACGGAGAGTTTTCAGAACCAAAACCTGTCTTGGTGGATGATTACTACAATGAATCCAACTATTTTGATTTTTATGTTTCCGAGAAATTCGGGATCATGATTTTGGCTATTGATCGGAAGGATTCTCGCGGAGACCAAGATTTGTATGTAAGCATTAAAAAGCCTGACGGTACTTACGGAGCTCCACAGCATATGGGGGCAACCATTAATTCTGGAAATGCGGAATTCGCCCCTTTCCTTGATCCATTGGGTAAACGTCTCTATTTCTGTTCCTATGGATTTAAGGGAAAAGGAGGGGCTGACATCTTTTATGCTGACCGTCTTGGTAGCAGCTGGACTAGTTGGGGAAGGCCTCAAAACTTAGGTGAAGGTTTCAACTCCCGCGGCCAAGAAATTTACTTCTCATTCACCAGGGACTTTACCAAAATCTACATCGAGTCCTGGGACCGAGCTCACGATGATCGGGATATTATACAGGTAGGGTTTCCGGAACACTTACGTCCAAAATTACCAGAACCTGAATCCGACCCAGAGCCTATAATTGTGGAGCCGGAGCCTATTATTGCTTCTGCCAGAGATGCAGCACCCGCCTCATTGTCTCCAGAGTTGGAGGCTGCCATCGATGAAGCAGCGGAAAACCAGCGGCTACAGCGTGAACAAAACCGACAGGTACTCGCCTCAGCACTTACTGAAGATACTGAGCCCATAGATATCGTTAGCACTCGCCCGAAAGAGGAGGAAGAAGAAGATAGGTTCCGCCCTACTCTAGAACCGGTATCACCTCTCACACTGAACGATGAATGGGTGAGAGAACGTGAAAACAATAACCGTAGAGAACTGAAATACATGCGTAACATGTACTTCGCTACGGGATCACAATCCTTGGACCCTAATTACCATACCCATTTGAATCGCATCGCAGATTACATGCAGGAGAACCCTCAAATGAGTTTATCCATTGAGGGGCATACGGATATAATTGGCAGTGATGGGGTTAACATGCAGCTCTCCTCTGAAAGAGCCAATGCAGCAGCCAGATTCCTAATGGGCCTTGGAATCTCCAAAGACCGAATTCTAACCAAAGGCCTAGGTGCTGCTCGCCCGTTAGCTTCTAATGATGACGAGCAAGATGGTAGAGAGCTTAACCGAAGAGTAGAGATTTCATTAGTTCCCAATGGGAATTAATCCCTTGACAACTCCTCCAACTCGGCTTTTTGCTTCTTAGTCAGGCTTTTGATTACCAGGAAGTAGGACTTGTCTATCAATTCCCTGATGAATGCATCTGGAAGAGTACCGTCCATTAGGACGGTATTCCAGTGCTTTTTGTTCATGTGATATCCGGGAATTATAGCGGGAAACTCTTCCCGTAAACGCACAGCTTCCTCTGGATCGCATTTCAGATTCACACTCTCAAAACTTTCGATACCAGTAGCCGCAAACATTTTCCCCAACACTTTAAACACCAATGTATCAGGACCAAAGGGCAACTCTTCTGTAACCCCCGGCTTGGCTATACAATATTCCCGATACGATTCTATATCCATCAGCCCAGGCGCCGAATAATGAGGATAATCAAGGCAATGAGGAACATAAGCATAGATATCTTGTTGATACCATGCATCATCCGGATATTGAAGTTATTCGGTCTATTGGGATCCTTTTTGCGGAACCAATAGGAAAAAACTGGCCCCAGCTTGAAATACTCTGATGCCTTCAGTTTTTCCTGGGGAACATTGTTTTGATTCTCTTGTGTACTTTGTTCTTCACTCATACTTCAACCTCTTCTTGGGCAACTGGCTCCAGCCACTTACCATCTTCTCTAATCAATTCAATAAGTTCATCTACTGCATGATCGCTATGCACAGCACGTTTTACAACCTCCTGCCCGCGATACAGCGTAATTTTATCCTTTCCTGAGCCTACATATCCATAGTCAGCATCAGCCATTTCACCGGGGCCATTCACTATACAACCCATGATGCCAATCTTAACCCCCTTTAAGTGATCCGTACGCTTACGGATCATGGCAGTAGTTTCTTGTAAATCAAACAGTGTACGGCCGCATGACGGGCAAGAAATATACTCCGTTTTGGTCATTCGGGTACGGGCTGCCTGCAATATGCCAAAGCTAGCTGTATTATTCCTTCTTACTACCTCTTGCCAGTCAGCCTCTACCTTATCGATATTTTTCTCTGTACTCAGTAGCACACCATCACCGAACCCATCAATGAGCAGCCCACCCACATCGGTAGCTGCGTATAGTTGGAAGGTGTCGTCAGGTAAATCTTCAAATTTTCGCAGTAAAATAACCGGCACATCAATCTCTTCATTCACCAATTCGAAGAAAAATCGACGCTGTTCGGCCATAGCATGTTCGTTATCGGTATCTAAAACGACTACTAACGAACGATCTACCCGAAGGGCCTCTAGCAACTCACTGTCAAGTTCAGCCAAGGAGACTCTCACAAAGTTCAACTTGCCATGCCTTTCTTTGCCCACCTTCCATTGCGGTACAGAAAACAGTGGGAAAGTATCCTCTCGGTCAGCCTGCTCCTGCCATATAGGGGCATCAAGCACCTGCTTCAATCCATTGGGCAACATGAAGTTCACGGGTACGCCACCAGAGTAGACAAAATCTGCCCCTTGATCATTCATTCCCCACTTATCTAACTCAGGTAAGTACGAGTGACCTACTGTTTTGTAAGCTTTCTTTTCGGTTCGAGATAAAGGGCGAGTATCCGTGATCACTCGGGGCACGTTATCCCCTCCTATATTCAGGACCTCTCTGGTTTTCCTACGATGATAAAAAAATGGGTCGACGGGATTTTCCTTAATCTCAGGAATCGAAGCGTGGTTGGAGCGGGTGGTATAACGATTGACAAGCTCTTGGCAGACTGGCACCTCGTACTCAGGCTCTTCGGTCAAACTAACCCGAACGGTATCACCCAATCCATCCTCCAAGAGTGTTCCTATACCTACTGCAGATTTAATCCGGCCATCTTCACCGTCACCAGCTTCGGTTACACCTAAATGCAAAGGATAAGGCTTTAGTTTTTCCTGCTCCAGCTTTTGCACCAGATATCTATAGGCTTGCACCATTACCTGGGTATTACTGGCTTTCATTGACAGTACTATATTGTAATAGTTCAGCTCTTCGGCAATCCTCAAAAACTCCAGTGCTGACTCCACCATCCCTTCTGGGGTATCACCATATCGACTCAAAATACGGTCGCTCAGAGATCCATGGTTTGTACCAATTCGCATGGCGGTACCGTACTCTTTACAGATGTTCACTAGTGGAATGAACTTTTCGCGAATTCGCTCCAATTCTGCCTCATAAGAGGCATCGGTATAGTCAATTACTTCGAACTTCTTTTTATCAGCGTAGTTCCCAGGATTCACCCTCACCTTCTCTACAATCCTAGCCGCCAACTCTGCAGCATTAGGCGTAAAGTGAATATCGGCTACCAAGGGGGTTTGGTAACCTCTAGCCCTCAACTCCTTTTTAATATTTTCCAGGTTTTGCGCCTCTTTAATACTAGGGGCTGTAATTCGAACATATTCACAGCCAGCTTCGATCATACGAATGGACTGCTCTACAGACCCCTTAGTATCCATGGTATCCACAGTGGTCATAGACTGAACCCTGATCGGATTATCTCCTCCACAGTAAACGCCTCCAATATCTACCGGGATGGTTTTACGACGGTTGTACTGAACCAAACTATTACAGTAAGCTTTGGTGGAATTCACTTGTGCCTTTGCGTCCATACTAAAAATGAGCTCTGTTTTTGGAATAAACCTAAGGCAAGAATAATTGTTCCCGGCCTTGAAAACACAAAGGTAGGACGGCCTTATACGTCACCCAATTGGGGCCGTAAGATAATTTCTTCCACCACCGTTCTATCACTTAAAGAATATGCTGACCAAATGGTCTCAGCAATATCCTCTGGCTTCATAAACCGCTCCTCCGCAATTTCTAATCCGTCCCAACTTCGGGTATGAACCGCCCCTGGCATCACGGCGGTTACTCGTATTCCCTTCGGTTTTAATTCCTCTCTCAAAGCTCTGCTCAAACCTAGTTGGGCATGTTTTGTAATAGCATATGACCCTCCACTGGGATAACCTACTAAACTAGCAATGGAGGCAACATTGAAAATATGCCCCCTACCCTGCGCTATCATTGCAGGCACCAACGCCCTGCTCAGGTGATAGGCACTATATAGGTTGGTATTCATCATAGTCTCCAGCTGGTCATCTGGCTCATCTAAAATTCCGCCCGGAAGAAAAACCCCTGTATTATGAACCAATACTTCAGGCACATGGGGTAGGCTTTCCACGAAAGATGAGAAGGTAGAAATGCCAGCTCGGTTGGAAAGGTCCGCAACCGTACTAAAAATCCCTGCACCTCCTTGTTCTTCAGCCAGTTGGTCCAATCCTATTTGTGATCTGGCACAGGTAGCAATTAGCCAGTCTTCTCGGAGAAAGCGATTCACAAGAGCTTTACCAATCCCTTGAGTGCCTCCGGTTACTACGGCTAGCTTTTTCACAGATGGGGGTTTTTGATTAGATTGCGCCGACATATTCAATCGGAATTTGCTGAACTAATACCTCTCAGCATCGTTGTAAATTTTGAACTAAAATCCTTTCCGCAGTTTGAAACCTTCATGGATTTCATTTCTGCAAACTAGCCAGAATACATGAAGAATCTGGGAAAGTACTTCATCTTTTTGGGGTCTATGTTCCGCAACAGGGAACCATTTCATACCTACATTAAGAACACCCTCGATGAGATGATTACCATCGGAGTAGACTCCATTTTCATCGTTGCCATCATCTCCACCTTTATGGGTGCAGTAACTACGGTACAAACAGCATACAACCTGATAAGTCCATGGATTCAGGACTATGTGGTGAGTAATGTGGTGCGCGACATGACCATGCTTGAGCTATCACCTAGTATTATTGCACTGGTATTCGCTGGTAAAGTAGGATCGAATATTGCCAGTGGGCTAGGTACCATGCGCATTACTGAACAGATAGATGCGCTGGAAGTAATGGGGATAAACTCCACCTCATATTTGGTATTGCCCAAGATTGTGGCCTCGATGATCACTTTTCCCTTGTTGGTTACCTTGTCAATGTTTCTATCCATCTATGGAGGGTTTATCACTGCCCAGTTGACAGGAGTTATCAGTGGGGAAGATTACCTCTACGGTATTCGGGTAGATTTTAATCCCTTCATAGTTACATTCGCTTTGATCAAGGCAGTTGCATTTGCCTTTCTGGTAGCTACAGTATCCTCCTTCCGAGGTTTCTATACCACAGGTGGTGCATTGGAGGTAGGTCAGTCCAGCACAAAGGCTGTAACTTCTAGTTGTATTGCCATCTTGGCGGCCGATTACCTACTCTCACAGTTGCTACTCACATGATCGAAGTTAATAACATCAATAAAAGTTTCGCAGGAAAACAGGTTCTGTTTGATATCAGCGGCCGTTTCGAAAAGGGACGCACCAATCTTATCATCGGTTCTAGCGGTACGGGGAAATCGGTGCTCCTAAAATGCATCGTGGGTCTTGTAACACCAGAAGAGGGACGGGTCTACTTTAATGAGCGAAATTTTCTGGATTGCGATATAGAGACCAAAACTGAAATACGCCGGGAAATTGGAATGCTCTTTCAAGGTGGGGCTTTGTTTGACTCTATGAGTGTCGAACAAAACGTGATGTTCCCCCTAAACATACTTACCAAGATGCCCTTAGATGAGAAGCAGGATCGTGTTAATCACTGCTTAAAAAGGGTAGGTCTCGAAAACGTTAATAAACGTATGACCTCTGAGATCTCGGGTGGTATGAAAAAACGTGTAGGTATCGCCCGAGCTATCGTAAACAACTCACGGTATCTATTTTGTGACGAGCCCAACTCTGGCCTGGATCCACTCACCGCCATCAAAATTGACAATCTTATTCAGGAAATTACCACCGAACTAGATATTACTACTATTGTGGTAACTCATGACATGAATTCCGTGCTTGAGATCGGGGATAATATTATGTTTATGTATAAGGGCCGAAAAGCCTGGGAGGGAACTTCAGAAGAAATTCTGGATGCTGATGTGGAAGAGGTACGAGAGTTCGTATACGCAGGTAAGTTCATTCACACTATCAGAGAACGAACAAGTTAAAATACCCAAGCCACTTGTGCATTGCCTGAATGAATCCATCCAGTACCGCTTACATTTCTAGCATCGTAGAAAAAAATTAGCTGAAGCCCATTGGGCATTGTTTGGGTCCAATCACATCCTATACGCCAGTTGCTACCTGGTTGTAGTCCTTCCAACATCCTGTAGGAAATGGGTTGCCCAAGGTCTTCTCCGTTATAGTGTAAGGATATATAGCTAATATGGCCACGAAGTGATTGAGCAGCCTCTTGGGGTTGCCACTGCAATTGTGCTTGTACTTCGTTTATACGGGCAAAATGACTAGGCAATTGTGCCTCTTGAGTATTCTGCCAACGATAGTTGCCTACCAAGCGCCATTGTTTATTCAACACCCATCTCCACTCGGGCTTCCATTGGTGATGGATCAATTGCCATGACTGGCCCTCCCAAAAATCGGCAATCCTGCTTCGGTTACCTTTTTCATACCGGACTACCAAGGAATTACTGGAATTCAAAGACCACCTACCCTCCGTGAAATAGTGACCGTTCAAAAACGACTCAGGGCCTTGTGAAAGCTGCTGTAGGCTCTCTTGTCCCAAATACCCCGTTTCAAGTCCCCATTTCAAGCCTCCACGATTGATATAGACAGTATACATGTGCTGAACCACCTTACTCAATGGCATATCCAAACTGGCTATATCCGCCTTATGGCGGTATTCCATCCGTCCGGAAAAAGAGAATCTTGAAATCAACCGTTGAACCATTGTGCCGGTTCTCCACGACTTCGGTGAAGCAAGCGAAAGCGTTAAATCCCCATTATGGCCTTGGGCCGGGATGTAATCTGTAGTTGGTACAAAAAAGCGAGCGTATTCCTTTTCATTAAAATAAATTGCTTCCAAGAACTCATCTAGAGATTGTAGACCATCGTTGTTCAGATCTTGCCAAGTGTGAGTACCCTGCCCTAAGGGCACAGGTAAGTATACAAACTCACGGCGAAGTTCTCGACTTGTTTGGGTAGCATACCCACCTTGTATTCGAAAACCCGCATAAGGTTCCCAATACCCCCGCACTTGACCATTAAGAAAAGGTTGCACTTCCCTCTCCAATCCAAAGGTTTTTAGGCGTCGATACTGTCCAACTAAATTCAACCCATACGTAGTTGAAGTAATGGGGTCCCAATTCACTGCTACCGCCTGGGTCTCTGAATCATGAATCCATTCCTGTGAGGCTGGCGTTTTATCAATTCTATAAGTATAAGCAACCTTCCAAGTACCAATAGTTGAGTCACCTGATTGCACAAATACCTCATGTTGTTGCCAGTTCATGTTGGACCCTAAAAGACTACCACGGTTTAAATTTTCAAATGCTTGAAATTCCTCACGGAACCGATAACCAGGTTGCATCTTTTTTCCCCTTCTAACCACCTCCCAGGTATGATTTCGCCATCGACTTATACTCTCTCCCAGTCGACCATTCAACAGATACATTTTGCCAGTACCCTGCCATGCTCCCCATTGCTGGCCTATTCCGAATGCCTGCTCCCATCCATTTACATTCACCCCAGCATATCTACCTCCTTGCTCCGCCCATACGTATCGGTGCGCATCTTTCCGGCCTTCAATGCGGATTTTTCCCCAGTGGTCATAACTTCCCAACAGAGAATCTATTCCCTTTTGGCCACGCCAAAATCGATCAAACTCTACAGATCGGTATCTCTCTACTTCCTGAAATTGGGATTGTCGTGATTCTACATTAGTGCTTACTGACCAATCGTACTGGAACACCTCTTTTGTAGCAGATTGATAAGCAAGCCACCCCGCAAAAGCCTGCATTTTACTATCAGGTAGGTAGAGGTTGCCAACATAATCGGAGGTTGCCATTTCTATATCAAATTGATGACCATTGTTTGTCATCCTACCGCCTGCACTAACTATTTGTCGCTTTTCAGGTAAAGGCACTTCAATCACAGCCGCATAGTTTCCTTGAGAAGTTCCATCTACTGGAGGCACCCAAGTGTATACTCTGCCCTGCGGCAGACTCTGTGCCAATACATAATCTCCTTGGCCGTTCCCAACATAAGAGAACGAGACTTGCCAATGCGCGTCGGCTGGGGCTTGAGAATATTGGTAAAAGGCATAAACTTCACCCGAAACTAGAGTGTCTTTTTTCGCATAAATCAATGCCCCTTGGCTAAAACCTACGGAGTCTTGAGCAGGTACTTGCAAGATTCCTGTAGAAGATGGCTCAGAGAGGGCACCCTGAAGGGAAGGCGTTAAGGAAAAGGCAAATGGGCGAAGAGCATCATCTTGGTGCCTGTAGGCCTGAGCCCAAAGCGTCCAATTACCTACATTTTGGGAGGCTTTTCCAGCCACAATTACCCTCGGGTAACTCCGGTCCACATACTCATATTCGATTCGAATTGGCAAAGCTGAAGTCACTTGCACTTGTGGAGTAAATGTAATTTCCGCAGTGTTGAAATCAATGATATAATCGCCGTCCCAACCTCGAGTCAATTGTTTTCCTTCCAAGTATACTCGTTCTGAACCCGCCA
>DMST01000016.1:50924-51882 GCA_003454975.1 Cytophagales bacterium
ACCCGCCAATATTTGGATATTACTCTCACCGTTATCTCCCAATAACCTATAGGGCCCTGCCAAACCTTCCTGTAAGGGTAGCCACTGACTAGTAAAACGACCCCTGCCCTGCCCTGCTGCGATCTCCAGGTAAGAAGACGAATGGCCTGGTTGGTAAACTCCCTGTAGTCCCATCACCTGTTTCTGGTACTGCAAAAAGCGACCTTCTAATGGCATTATTTCTATATCTCCAGCGGCAACCCTAATCCCCTTTTTATGGTTCAAACCCAGATACACTCTATCAAACTCTCTGATTTGTTGTGTATTTCCCTCCGGTTGAAAAGGAAATTGACTATCCCGCAATACAGCACTCATAGATAGGTCATCTGACAGATTTCCTTCTACTTCCAATTGGAAACGAGAGTTGAGAAAGATGTTTTGCTGATTACCTACTGCCAAACTTCTACTGAGAAATCCTTCTGGCTTCAGGTTTGGAGAATCTCCAAAAACCTGTTGAGTCAAGAAAGATTTGGGGATGAATTCTTCATCAGGAGCAAATAATGCGGAGCTATCATATTCTGACCATTGATGCAGTTGGAAAGGAGTCTGCAATTGGTTTATCAACAGTTGGAAACACACTTCTACAGAATCCAAGGTCACAGGCATTCTCGTCCAAAACAGTGTATTAGTGCATGGATCGAACGCCCAATCAGTCTTATCTATCCAAGAAACTGTAATTGAGGTAGGAATAATTAGCTGGTCATTCAGCAGAGTGGGCTCATGAGTAACAGGAATCCAAACACAGGTTTGCGCATATAGAGTATTGGTCCAACAGCCCACTAGTAATAGCACAAACCAACTGCGTCCTTTCATCCTTCCAGCCTAGGCAACTCAATAAAGAAAGTTGTTCCCTTACCTTGCTCTGTTTCAAACCAAATCCGGCCACCAGCGTGCTCAATCCCTCGCTTGGCAATCGCCA
>DMST01000016.1:51926-65408 GCA_003454975.1 Cytophagales bacterium
GCCGATTCCTGAGCCTGTGTATTTTGTGCTGAAATTCGGTACAAATACTTTATTCTGGATTTCCTCCGCTATCCCAGTGCCATTATCTTGAACCTCAGCCAATACATTGCCATTTGGCTGAGACAGGCGGACCGATATCATGGGTTCTCTCTCCGCTGGAACCGACTGAATACCATTGATTATTAAATTACTAATGATCCGTCCCATCAGCTTCTCATCGCCTAATACTCTATAGGCACCGGGTGAGATCTCCGACCCCACGTTACCATCTTTCGAGTGCAACGTCACTTGAACCCCGATGACCTCTTCTAGGTCAAATACCTCATGCTTGGGTACTGGCATTTTAGCAAACGAGCTGAATGAGGTAGCAATATCACTGAGTGTATCTACTTGCTTAAGCAAACTATCAATGGGAGCAAACAAGTTCCCGCCTTGCCTTTGTTCTTGATCCCCCAGTTTTCGGCGCATATGTTGAAGCGTGAGTTTCATGGGTGTCAGCGGATTCTTAATCTCATGCGCCACTTGCTTGGCCATCTCACGCCAAGCAGACTCCTTTTCACTTCTGGCTAATGCCTCTTTGGAAGCTTCCAGATTAACTACCATACGGTTATACTCCCCTACCATAAGCCCTATCTCATCATGCGTATTCCATTCCAAAGGCTCATTCCGCTCAGATAGGGTAGTCCGCTTTATCTTCTGGGTAATCAGTCTTAGAGGAAAGGTTAGTACACCAGAGAGGAAATAGGAAGCCACTAAAAAAAGGAGAAAAAGAACCGTGAAAATGTTCATTACACTAGTAAGCACTAATCCTACTTCCTTGCCCAATTCTTGTCGAGCATCAAAGAAGGGTATACTTAACACCCCAATGAGTTGCCCGCTTTGGTAGCTCGAGATCCCCAAATACACTGCTTTATAGTCAAGTTCACCGATTGCCTCATCCAGGATGGTTTGTGTATTCTGCAGCTCCCTTATCTCTGCCAGGGCATATGGGTTGATGTAGTCACTCAAAAAACCATTCTCTTGCATTCTGATCTGCGAACTTGTAATCAACTCCCCTCGGGTATTGTACAAGTGTAAATCCGATTCAGTATGCTTTGCTAACAAACTCAATGTCGCAGCTAGCTCAGATTTTTCGTTTGGGTTCTTGACGTACCTAGTAAGCTCTTCGCCAAGATTAGTGGCAATGGAGTTAGCCCGATAAAAATACGCTTCGGTTACCTCCTCTTGATACGCAGATGTGATGATACTAACTGTGGTCACAGATACCACTAACAATGGTAAGAAGAACGATAAGTTGAGATAAAGTTGAATCTTAGTGGCATAATTTATCTGCTCACCCCTAAGCGCAAACCGCACAGCATATACTGCAATTGACAAAAGCGTTATCGACACAAAAATCAGATACAAAAAGGAGAAATTAGCGACTATCCTTGAAAAGGGTCGAACAGGGGTTGAGATAACGATTAGCCGCCCTCCTCTCTGTTCTTCTCCCCAATGATGAATTCCTTGCAATAACATTCCATCTGGTTGGATAAAGGCCTCTAGGTTCTTTTCTAAATCTAGATCCTGATAATAATTAAAGCTTCCTGTATGAAATACCATCCCTCCCTCCTGAAAAATAGCATAACTTGATTCTTCTGGGAGTTTTGGCTGCACTACCGTTTGCTTTCCAAACAACTGAGGATAAACACTATTAGGTTGCAATTTCTTGAGTCGCAGATCTAGCACCACATACCCTACAAGGAATCCCTCACGCTTTATCTCAATGAGCCGCAGGTACCGCTCGCTGAGGTTGGCATCTAGTTCTTGTATAAAATAGAGGTCTGGAAATTCGGTAGCATATGACTGTACTGCATAGTTATCCCTAAGCGACCGAAAATTGAGACCTTGGGGAGTATTATACCAAGCTTCACCTTCTTGATCAAATAGGTACACATTCACATCATAGCTTTCGAAATGATCAGGCATGTGCACTTTCCGAATCTTTTCGACCACACTATTCTTGGGCAACAAAGGATTTGAGAAGTGAGAAGCGATATACCGATCTTCAGCAATTTTATTACCAGCCTCATCCAATAAATACTCTCCTAGAAAATCATTCTCAATCTCCAACCCTTCTGCAAATTGTTGTTTTTGCTGTATTAACCTCTCCATTTCGTAGAAGTAAATACCATACGCCATGACAAAAGCCGAAATAATAAGGTTGACAAAAAAATAGAGGAATGTAGAGTACCGAACCTGAGATAAAGTATCTGTAAGTCGGAGACGGAAAAGAAGAATTATGTACACCCAATGGCTTACAGATAACAAAAGACGTAGAGGCAATGGGTGTGGTAAAAGAAATAAAGGAAGGCTACCAATCAGAAAACTGGTCAATATGAAGAATACCAAGTTTCCTTCTGTCAACTTCAGAGAAATCCGTAAGCTCACATGGCTGATTAAAAAATATATCAGAGCTGCTTGAACTAAGCCGGCTATACTCACCCATCTAGACCAGGAGAACTCAAAAGAAGAGTAGGTATCAAGAGAAAACACAGAAGAATTGTGGTACAAACTTTCCACAAGCATGACCAATATCGTCAATACCGAAATAGCAAGTAGTTGTAAGACCACCGCAGTAATGAAACTATTTCGCCTAGAAAGAACCCATTGGCGCCTCTGTAGCATCCACTTAGGATAGAAGTTAAAGACATAAAGCGACCAAACCACCCCTACCAATAAATTCAACAGCAAATCGCCTAATGAAGGATTCCAGGCACTGGAATAGAATATCAAGGGTTCAAACAGAGGAGTAGGCACCAGCGTATTCGGCAATTGTGAAACTAACATTATCGCGCGAAGCCCACCCCATCCTAAAACCAGCACCAGCAATCCTTTACCTAAGTTGCCCGCTTTTCCTAATCGCCAAGCACACCGCCCTAAGGCACCACCCCAAGAAAAAAGCACCAATGTCCCCAAATACAATAGCACCCAATGCCCCGGTAGTCCCTCTTCTAAATATCCATTTTCAAGATTGGCTGTAAAATAGGGCAGTCCACTTGGCCCTTCAATCAACACCCCTGTTGCTTCAGGAGGTCCTAGAGTCACTTCTGTGCTAGCAAAAATTCGGTCATTTACCGACGGTTGTAGATATGCGTTATTTACTTGGAAATCCCCTCGAAGTGGGATCAGCACTGCCGTAAGTAAAGACTGCTGCCGCAGAATAAACCGATCCCGAACTACTAAATACTGACTTTCTCCTTCCTCATATAGAAAGACCGAATCCCCTTGTTGAAGATCATGAATTGATGGCACTAACTGATGTTCACTCCAATAGACTAAAGACCCTTGGTTGTAAACATAGATGGGATAGCGAGCAGGAAGACGAACCCCGCTGTGGGGGTCTTGGGCGAGCGTAAGTTGTGCCTTTAGCTCATGTAATAAATCTACACTCCACTCTAACTCTTCATGCACCGCCTGCTCAATCCGTTCATAATGTTTGGCAGGGGTTACGTAATAGGCTTCCCACAACAGCCAAATCCCTCCCCATAGGAAAGTGAGTAGACCAGCGAGCAAGAAACTATTATATCGAATCTTCAGGTGTTCTTTCACGGAAACAATCAGTAATAGGCTAAAATAGCCACTACAAAGATCATTCCCCAAGGTCCGGGCGGTACTTCACCCCTCCAAATACGTGCAGAAAAATAATACGAGAGTATCGAAAGATTAGCGGCATTAATAGAACAGTGGTTGATGGAATAGTGATAAGAAACACGATTAAATCACTTATTCCCAAAAGCTTATAAAGCACAAACCCTATCACCAGAAATAAGCCTACCACCATGGCGTAGCTTACGTACATCGCTCCATAAAAATAACCCGGCTCTCTCTCGAAGGTAAATTCACAGTGGCTGCATTGTTGATGCATCCCAAACATTCTTCTAACGTTCCACCAGGGGTGGGTAAACATATCTCCTTGCCTGCATCGGGGGCATTTACCCCCTAGCAATGCTTGGCCGTAACTTCTTCTTTTGGGCATTCTTGCGACTGTGTCGTATCCATAAAAAAATGAGCGTACCTACAATCAAGTAAGGGGTAAAAAAAAGGTAGAGAATACCGGTATTCAGCCCTGCTGCCAAGTCTACATCCCCTCTACTCGCATTATTTTCCACCGTAGACCGACACATGGCACATTGAGCCATGGCAGTAGGAAGCGATACCACTACACAAAACAGAACCGTTACTATCCACTTTTTCATACGCTTAACTGCACAAAAATACAATGCAAAGGAATCCCAGACCAATTCATTATCACGAATGTAACTTACGTTACGAATAGTAGGGGCTTATCATTAGATATACGACCACGCCAGTAATAGAGACGTATAGCCAAAGAGGAAATGCAAATTTCACCACTTTCCGATGCCGATCCCATTGCTGTGTCAGAGCAAAAGCAAAAGCGCGTAACACGAAAGGAAGGGCTACAACAGCCAAACCAATATGGCTAATGAGTAATACAAAGTAGAATAATCGAATGCCACTAACAGCCTCCTCCTCCACAGCTGTGATATTACCATCATGATTCGCATCTCCGAACATTACCGAAGGTACATTAAGGTGGTAAATAATGTAGCTTACCAGAAATGAGGCACCTAACACCAAACCAGTAAGCATCAAATATTTGTGCGCCGCCACATTTTTTCGCTTGATCATAATCAAACTTAGGATAAGCAGAACAGAGGTAGTGGAATTCAATATTGCATTCAAACCCGGCAATGATTTCATCCAGACAGCACCTCCTGTTTTAAGATTATCAATACCCAAAAGTATCGCCACTACGGCAGGTACAACCACAGAGATTACATTAATAACCACGTTGGTTTTCTTATCTGTAAGTACGCTTCCTTCCATTATTAATCCTCTTGTAACAATACTCGTAACTCTAGATTTAAGCGATCTGTTTCCGCCTGCAAAGTACCATCAAAGTACCCCCTAATTCGATGTTGTTTGTCTACCAGAGTGAGCATGGTAGTGTATGGCTCATCAGTCGCTAAATTGTAACCGAGCGCATGTGGTAAGACTAACTGACAATTGGCCCAGTCAATTACTTCCTCAGGTAACCCGAGAACACCATGCCACCCAGCTAATTGTGATACAATGGGGTATTGCCGATTACTTAGTGCTGAATCACCAAATACTAGCACTAACTGTACTTCATCCTCTGTGTACTCTTCTCGAATACGCATCAGCTCAGAGAGTATGAAATTAAAATCCTCTACTCCCTCTACCAAAGGAAGAAACCCTACCACATAGGCGGTGGTTAAATCACCAGTTTTAAACTCTAGCCCGTCTAAGGTTTTAAGAGTAGTTGAGCCTACAGAATGCTGTTCAGGTGAATACATACAATTCTGCTCCCAATCTTGTTGACTCCCCTCCCCAGCATAATAGAGTTTGGTATCATACTCTCGTTTTTCAGGAGGATTTTCTAGCCAACTAGAAACACCATCTGTAAAGAAGACAGGAAGAGCGTATTTATTTTCCCCAAACATCTGTAAGAATAGATATATAAGGACGGGAAACAGCAAGGTAATCCCCAGCAAAAAACCTTTAATCGGTCTTGATGCCATACTGACAGATACAAAAAAGGCTTGGCTAAAAAGCCAAGCCTAATGATTTATGAATTATACTCTCAAAAGAACTTAACGTCAAAAATATAACCCGCTTCCAGAGTTACTAAGGCTAAAATTAGCCAGACTAGGAAAACGAAGGGAAGAACGATGGACCAAATTAAGGTCTTTACTTCATGTTTCAGGTGCATAAACTCTCCTACGATATAGAAGGCTTTCACCAACGTCATCAAAATAAAGGTCCACTTTTTCAGGGCCCCAGCAGCTACGGTGAATGCGATCAAAAACTCTAACGCAGTAAGCCCCAATAGTATCCAAAAAGTTTTCCAGATAACTTTAGTTTGAGCCTTAGGAATTTCTCCCTCAGGAGTATTTGCTTCAGGATGCGATGCCATAATAAAAGTCTTTTAGATCAGGTAGAAGAAGGTAAAAACGAATACCCAAACAAGGTCAACAAAGTGCCAGTACAACCCTACTTTTTCAACCATTTCGTAGTGCCCGCGGCGCTGATAGGTACCTACCACTACATTATAGAAAATAATGAAGTTAAGCAGGACTCCAGAGAACACGTGGAAACCATGGAAACCGGTGATAAAGAAAAACAGATCAGCAAATGCTGGAGGACCGTATTGATTTAGAGTAAGATTAGCCCCAAAGAAAGCAATAGTACCATCTGGATTCATATGAGCTGAGGTAGCCCCCGCACCATGCTCACCGTGTATAAAGTGACTCCATTCCCAAGCCTGACAACCTAAGAAAGTCAAACCACCAATGATGGTCCACAACATCCAACGTTGCGTGTCTTTCTGGTCCATACGATGCCCGGCCTCTACGGCTAATACCATAGTCACAGAAGACATAATGAGAATAAAAGTCATTATTCCTACGAACACCAATGGCGCTTTTTCTATGCCAAGGGCTTCCATACCAGGAAAGGACTTAAAAACCTCTTCAGGTACGGGCCAGTGATTCAGTGAGAATACAAACTCATCTGCTGCCCCGGCAAATGCTGGCCATGCTGAACGGATCAATCCATAAGCTACCAACAAACCAGAGAAGGTGAAGGCATCAGAGAGCAAGAAAAACCACATCATGAGTTTTCCATAGCTAGCCTTCATCGGAGATTTACCTCCTGACCAGGTATTACCCTGTGCCGGTGCGTGTGCCGCAGTAGTCGCCATTACGATGTTTAAGGTTAATTATTTAAGAGCAAAAATAGATACAAATAGACCCAAAGTCCACCTAGAAAGTGCCAATACGTGGTACTCATTTCCATATTGAGCATATTCTTCGAATGAACCCTAAAGCCCAAGGCCTTAACAACCATTACAATAAGATAAATCACAGCGCTTACCAAGTGTACGCCATGAACTGCCGTTAGTACGTAAACAAATGCTGCCGATGCGTTACCCCCTGTAAAGAACTTACCCATATAAACCAATTCCCGCCATCCTATGATCTGCATAATCAAGAAGGTTACACCTATGGCAGTAGTCACAAACAGCGCAATCCTATTTTGCTGTAGGTTATCACGTTTTGCTGAAAGATATGCCCAGTGAAGGGTTATACTACTCAGCACAATGATTATAGTGTTAATTCCGAAGATGGGCGGCAATTCGAAATAATCCCAACCTCCTTCAGCCTGCTTAACGATATAGGCACTTGTAAAGGCAGCAAAGATCATGATTACTGTTACGATGAACAGCCACAATGCAAACTTATGAGGGTGCATTGATAATGTAGGCTTCACCTCATCCTGAGGTGTAGGCAAGGGCCGAAGCGTGAATTCCTGTGTTTGTAAATTCTCCATCACATCTTATCCAACAAAAAGGCAATCTGCACAATAGGCAGGTACAGGAAAGAACCGAACATAATCCGCAAGGCAGACTTACGAGAATTATCCAGCATCAAACGGAATGTCTGTGATAAAAACAAAACACCACAAACCGTAACCACGATCGCAGAATTAATACCAGTAATTCCAAATTTAGCAGGCAACAGACCCAAGGGCAATAAGAGCATGGTATAGGTCATAATTTGCAATGCAGTTCGCATATCCTTTTGGCCTGCTCCAGGTAATAGTTTGAACCCAGCTTTCTGGTAATCCTCATCTGCAACCCAAGCGATGGCCCAAAAATGAGGAAACTGCCAGACAAATTGTATACCGAATATTAATAGTGCCTCAACCGAGAGTACACCTGTAACAGCAGTCCAACCCAATAAAGGCGGTAATGCACCAGGTATAGCCCCTACAAATACTGCAATCGGGCCTACTCGTTTCAATGGAGTATAGACAAAGCTATACAGTACCATGGAAATAAAGGCGATAGATACAGTAAGTGGGTTAGTAACAATCCAAAGAATAATTATGGAAGCAAGCCCCAGAAAGATAGCAAAGGCAATAGCTTCTTTAGAGGAAATCTTGCCAGTAGGCAACGGACGGTTCTGCGTTCGCTTCATTTTGGCATCATACTTCTGTTCCAAAACCTGATTAATGGTAATAGAAGCACCAGAAAGTAGAAACCCGGCAAAACTTAGCCAAAATAGCCCGACCCAATTGATTTGTTGAGGCTGGGCTAAGGCATAACCAAATGCCGAAGAGAAAGCAACCAGAAAGCTAAGACGAAACTTGACTAACTCCCGGTAAGCTCCTATCCTGAGCGAAAACGGATTCGGTTTTTCAACACTTATCGAACGAGTAGCTCGCATATATCAGTAGTTACGCAGGTGACTGCATCACTTCATCTTTTCTATTTATTAACAAGAGCACATAAAATTGTACTCCCATAATTACCGTTGCAAACAGTAAATGAACAGGTTGCATAAAGGACGGAATTGAGAAATAAGCCATAATAGCTCCAGAAACAATTTCAGCTAGGGTAATAACCGCTAGCCACATTCCTGCTTTCCACACCAATACCGACTCACTTTTATGTTTCAACAACACATAAGCTAACCCAGCATGCAATCCCAAAATCAACAGGGAATAAGTGCGATGTATCTTGAACGTGGTCGGTAGAGAAGCAATCCATTCGGACCGTTGGGAAACCCCAAGAATCTCTGCCGCCTGATCTACAAGTGCCCTTACCTCCACCCCTAATACGATTTGTAGCACCATGGCTAAAACCGAAACAGCAACTAGCATATTTACTGTCTTTTTAGACGAGGAAGGCAACTGAAAGGCTCCCACATCCCTGGCTTTGTACATTGCATAAATCAAGAGATTAACAATGATGATAGCGAGGAACAGGTGAACGTTGATCATTCCGTGCAACAAGTTGGTAGATACCACAATCGAGCCTATCCAACCTTGAACGCCTGTTAATACAAACGCCGCCAAACTAAACCATACAATCCGACGATCTTGACGCCAATAGGTAAAAGAGGCAACCAAGGTACCGAAGATCAAAAGGCCGATAACCGCACCAATTAGTCGATTTACGTATTCGATCCAGGTTTTCACCGCATTAAAGGGTTGTTCTTCCCGGATACTCGGGTCATTGGCGATTCTATTAGCCAACTGAGAAAAACCCAAAGATTGAAAATAGTCTGTCAGACGGGCGTTCTTAGCCAGCCGCTTGCTGGCATATTGTTCTTGGTAATCATCCGGAAGTTGGTCCTCCGATGTTGGAGGAATCCAGCTTCCAAAGCACTTAGGCCAATCGGGACAACCCATTCCTGACCCTGTACTCCGGACGATGCCACCTACCAAAATAAGTAGGTAGACAGCAACGACCGTCACAAAACTGAGTGTGCGAAACGTTCTCAGTCCTTAGTGATTTGTATCCTCCACAACAATTTCGTCATTCGCCTTGGCGTCAGCCTCCTCTTGCTTCACTAACTCCTGCTCATGAGGCAAATTGCTTTCGGGGGTCTGTGCATAAGGTATATGCTGGGGAATAAAGTCCTCTTCGGCACCAGGCTTACTATAATCATAGGGCCAACGATACACAGTGGGTATTTCTCCAGGCCAGTTTCCGTGTCCTGGATTAACAGGAGTAGTCCATTCCAGGGTATTAGAACGCCAAGGGTTAACTGGTGATTTACGACCGCGGAAGATACTATAGAAGAAATTGAACGCGAATACTAGCTGCGAAGAGAAGGTAACAATGGCAGCAATACTCACGAACATATTTAGATCAGTAAATCCCTGGAAGGTTTCAAAGGTCGTCCATGAATAATAACGACGGGGGAAACCAGCGATGCCAATGTAGTGCATTGGGAAGAATACCATGTATACCCCTACAAATGTGAACCAGAAATGAATGTATCCCAATCGGGCATCCATCATCCGTCCAAACATTTTAGGGAACCAATGATAAACACCTGCCATCATACCGAAGAACGAAGCAGATCCCATTACCAAGTGGAAGTGAGCAACAACAAAATAAGTGTCGTGCAGCTGAATATCTATGGCGGAGTTACCCAAAAAGATACCAGTTAGGCCACCAGAGATAAACAACGACACCAAGCCGATGGAAAACAGGGTAGCTGGGGTAAATACGATATTACCCTTCCAAAGAGTGGTTATATAGTTAAAGGCTTTAATCGCCGAAGGTACGGCAATAATAAGCGTCAGCAGCATGAACACAGAGCCCAAGAAGGGGTTCATACCTGTCACGAACATGTGGTGCGCCCATACAATAAAGGACAGGAATGCAATACCTAACATGGAACCAATCATGGCCCGATAGCCAAAGATAGGCTTCCGTGAGTTGGTAGAAATAATCTCGGAGGTAATACCTAAGGCTGGGAGTAATACAATGTATACTTCAGGGTGTCCTAAGAACCAAAACAGGTGTTGGAACAAAATAGGACTACCACCTACGTTAGGCAGTGCTTCTCCACCGATATAAATCTCAGAAAGGTAAAACGAAGTACCGAAGCTCCGATCAAAAACCAGCAATAACGCCGCAGAGAACAGCACTGGAAACGAAAGAAGTCCAATTACAGCAGTCAGGAAAAAAGCCCAAACAGTCAAAGGGAGACGAGAGAAGCTCATTCCCTTTGTTCGCAGGTTAATTACCGTGGTGATGTAGTTAATGCCTCCCAACAGCGTGGATGCAATAAATAAAACCATGGATACCAACCATAAGGTCATTCCCAAACCTGAACCGTTAACAGCTTGGGGCAGAGCACTTAGAGGAGGATAAATAACCCATCCACCTGAGGCAGGGCCCGTTTCAATGAACAGAGAAGAGAACATGACAATACTGGAAGCAAAGAAGAACCAGTAGGAAAGCATATTCATGAAGCCGGAGGCCATATCACGGGCTCCGATCTGTAAAGGAATCAAGAAGTTAGAAAAGGTACCACTCAACCCAGCAGTCAACACGAAGAATACCATGATGGTACCGTGCATGGTTACCAAGGCTAAGTAGAATTCAGGATCCAACTGTCCTACCCCATTGGTTTCAATTATCCAACGACCAAGGATGGGCTTAAGCCACATCAAATCAGCATTGGGGAAACCTAACTGTAAACGAAAGAAGACTGAGAACAACCCACCAATGAATGCCCAGATAATTCCCGTAATCAGGAATTGCTTGGCAATCATTTTATGGTCTTGGCTGAAAACGTACTTGTTCCAGAACGTTTCCTTGTGCTCGTGATGATGGTCGTCGTGCGCTGCGTCGTGCGCCAACGCTACATTCGCGGTTGCCATAGGTTATAAATTAATTTAGCGTAGATTCCAATTCAACAACATTCGATACCTCTTCAGGCTCCACACCAGTAGAAATCAGCGCTACTTCACGCAAGTTCTCCGGTACTCTCTCCATATAGCTTGGATTTAGATCCAAGAATGTCTTCTCCGTCTGAGCGGCATACCAATCCTCGTATTCTTCGGGCTCGTCAATCACCAATATCAAACGCATTGAAAAGTGACCACGGCCGCACACTTCGGTACAAGCAATTTCATAATTGAATTCAGGGTCCCCTAGCTCTGCGCGCATCTCTTCGGTAGTCATGGTAGGGGTAAACTTGAAATTGGTAGGCATACCAGGTACAGCATCCATTTTTACTCTCATGTGAGGAATAAAAACACTATGAAGTACATCCCGCGCGCGGATTTTGATATTCACCTCTTGTCCTTTAGGAACGTGAACCTCTGGTGGCATGAAGTCATCCAAAGAGGCCTGTTGCGTCAAGTCCAAGCCAAACTCATTAACCTTATCGATCAATTGATAATTGTATGGTCCGAGTACGCCATCGGCACCACCATATCGGGCACGCCAGGCAAACTGATATCCCATCAACTCAAACTCCACGGCGTCTGCCGAGGGGGCCCGAGTAATATCGGTCCAAGTTTTCAAACCACTACCAATCAACAAAGTCAGAACGATAGCAGGAATAATGGTCCAGATCAACTCCAACCGGTTGTTATGAGGATAGAACAATGCCTTCCGATCTTCCCGAAACTGATACATGTAAGGAAAAACGAATAGCAAAATAGAAGTAACCACAAACACAACACCGGTTACGGCCATCGTTACCCAAAACAGTCTATCTGTTTCAACTCCATGTTCAGAGGCCACTGGTAAAGTGTAGTCTCCGAAATAGTTGTAGGAATACCAAAATGTAATCCCAAACCCAACAACCAAGAAACCAACCATCAACGCAGCGTTGATTTTATTCGCATTGGTTTCACGCTTCTTATCTGCCTCACTAACTACAGCTACCAGCCGACTAATGCGGAATAGAGTCAGCAGGATGATCAGTAGCAGTAGGGCTCCTCCCCAAATTGCAATCTGTGTCATATCAGTCAATCTCGCTGTTTATATCAATTGTTTTCCAACTTCACTAAAGTCTATTATCAAGTATGATGGTGTAGACTTTCTACCAACATAGGGTCATTCTTAGGCACTAAAGGTAGCTTCTTCAAGCTGTTTAGCACTACAAACAAGAAAGCAGAACCAAACACAAGGATAGTACCCATTTCAGTGAAACCAATATTACCGGATTCACCAACTGTACCAGGAGTCATCATCAAGAAGAAATCAATCCAGTGACCACCCATGATCAATACAGCTACAATTTGTAGGAACATAAGGTGACGCTTCGAATCACGGGTCATCAACATCAAGAAAGGCAAGAAGAAATTCAGAATAATGTTGATAAAGAAATATCCCGAGAAATGGTCACTGCGTAGACGCTCTACAAAATAAATGGTCTCTTCAGGAATGTTAGCGTAGTAAATCAACAGGAATTGCGAAAACCACACATAAGTCCAGAAAATAGAGAAGGCAAACATAAATTTACCTAGATCGTGCAAGTGCTCTGAGGTAACATTCGGTAGATATCCTGCCTTCTTAAGTGCAATTACTAAGAAAGTAATGGCTGCCAGGCCAGAAACAAACCAGCTAGCAAAAACATACCATCCGAACATAGTAGAGAACCAGTGTGTGTCGATGGACAAGATCCAGTCCCAAGCAGAAGTAGATGAGGATACGGCAAAAATCACCAAGAATATGGCACTCCAGCTACGAATCTTAAAATAGGTAGCATCTCCACCAATTTCGTCCTCTTTCCTGCTCAATGCGTAGAATTTACGCATGATCAAAATCCAAGCACCAAAAAATAACAAGTAACGTAGTAGGAAGAAGAAAGGAACAGGCCCACCTTTTTCTAATGGCCAAAAGAAAAACCCAGCTTTTCCATCAATAATCTTATCGTAACCAGAACCACCTTCTACATAAAGATCTGAATGGGTCCAATGAAATATGTCGTGTCCGAACACAAAAAACAAAACCAGACCCAATATGAAGGAGATGGGTAACCAGTTTCCGAAGTTCAGGAATACACGCTTAAGCTGCGACGACCATCCTACATTCGCTGCATATTGAATAGCAAAAAAGAATACACCAATTACTCCGCT
>DMST01000016.1:65459-65597 GCA_003454975.1 Cytophagales bacterium
CCAATTACTCCAATACCGAAAAAGTAGATGTGGTTGATCCACAGATCAATAGCAAAACGTTTCAGCCAAGTAACTTCTTCATGGTGTCCACCGCCGTGCCCTTCGCTATGCCCAGCACCAGCGTGATCATCGCCATGA
>DMST01000016.1:65646-97833 GCA_003454975.1 Cytophagales bacterium
TTGCTCTGCTTCCTCGTGATGGCCATCTCCTGGTTCTGCATGCGCTGCATCAGTTTGATCATCGTCATGATGATCACCCTCTTCTGAATCACCGTGATCTTCCTCTTCTGCGTGTCCATCACCTTCTTGATGCTCATCTTCTTGGTATGCTACCATCTGACCTATTTTCTGATCAGTAGTTTCAACAGAAGCATGGCTATCTCCGTGACCGTCTTCTCCATGACCACTACCTTCAGCAGGTTTAAAGGTCAATGCTCCTAAAATGATAAGGACAACCCCTACCCCAGCAGCAATCAGAAGATTCTTCTTGGCGTTTCCAGTAAACTCAAAAATATCTTTTTGCATGATTCTATGCTTAATTGCTCTGTGATCGGTTAGTTAGTGGGTTCACCCAAAATACTTTCACGTACATACCGCGCGATTTTCCAACGGTCTCCCTGGCTAATTTGAGAGCCATGAGGTTGCATATTGCCCTTACCATGAGTGATTACATGGAAGATTTTACCCTCCGTATGGTTAGCATAGGTGGGAGTAGTCAAATTGGCTACACCAGGATATTTCTCAGCTACCAAACCATCCCCAGCTCCTTTTCCACCGTGACAGTGCTCGCAGAAAGTAAGATAAAGCTCTTTACCATCAGCAAGAATCTCATCTTGCATAGTACTATCCAAAGGATTGACTAAAACTTGACCCGCATACTCCAAACTATCTGCAGGAATACGGTAAGGCAAATAACCCTTGTTGCGTCGAACGGTGCCAGCAACTGGCTCCCGCATGTTCATGCCATGAGGATTATTTGGGTTGCTACTATAGTATTCTCCAAGACCTTCTGTATCGGTGCTGTTCACCCATGCACCGGCACTTTTGTCGGTGATCTGAGATAATGGCTCGTAAGGTATTGAATGGTACATGTTTGGGGCGTACTCTACGCCAGGGTCATTGCCTCCAGCTCCACAAGCACTTAGACCTGCAGCACCTAGCAACCACATCCAGTGTTTTGAAATTTTCATCTATCTGTGGTCTTTAATTAGTCTTCGAATACTTTATCGTTCACTTCTACAGCGTTTGCATCTTGTAAGATGGCTTTGATCTCATCTGACGACAACTTATTCTCTGCTAGATCAATAGCCATAACATGCTTATCATCAGTGCTGCGGACATCAAAAATCTTCGGCTTACCATACGGCTTAAGATTCCGACTAACCAAAAAGGTTCCAACCATACCGAAAGCGGCTAGCAGTACCGTTAGTTCAAAGGTCACAGGCACAAACGAGGGCAGCGGAATATTAGGCTTACCACCGATAATCATAGGCCAATCCACACCCATCATCCAGGATTGCATAAGCAATGCAAGTGAGGTTCCAGTAATACCGAACAGGAATGCTGCTACTGACAACTTGGAGCGCTTATATCCTAAAGCATGCTCAAGACCGTGAACCGGGAAAGGTGTAAATACCTCCTCGATTTTCACGCCCTTTTCACGCACCTGAGTAACTCCTTTCAACAGAACATCCTCATCATCGAAGATGCCCAGCACGTAGTTCTTTTTGCTCTCCATGGTATATTAGGCGGTTTTAGCTGCTGCAGCCTTAGCTGCTTTTGCGTCCTCTATAGTCTTACTAGAAGTACCTTTCAATACTGATTTTACCTCAGCCATGTTGATCACCGGGAATACCTTTGCAAACAAGAAGAATGCAGTAAAGAATAGCCCGAAGGTGAACATGTACATACCGATATCATACAGAGTTGGGTTGAAGTAGGCCCAGCTAGAAGGTAGATAGTCACGGTGAAGCGAGGTTACGATAATCACAAAGCGTTCGAACCACATCCCTATGTTCACCACAATGGACAAGAGGAAGGTAGCGACTATGCTAGTACGAATCTTCTTAAACCAGAAAAGCTGAGGGCTAATCACATTACAGGTCATCATACTCCAATATGCCCACCAGTAAGGTCCCGTAGCCCGGTTCAAGAAAGCATATTGCTCAGCATTTACTCCAGAATACCATGCCATGAAGAGCTCAGTAAGGTAAGCAACCCCCACAATGGAACCTGTGATGATAATTACAATATTCATCAGCTCGATGTGGTGGATGGTAATATAGTCCTCCAGCTTATATACTTTCCGAGTGATCAACATTAGGGTGAGTACCATGGCAAACCCTGAGAAGATCGCTCCCGCTACGAAGTAGGGAGGGAAAATAGTGGTGTGCCAACCAGGGATTACCGACGTTGCAAAGTCAAATGATACAATGGTGTGTACTGAGAGTACCAATGGAGTTGCCAAACCGGCTAATACCAAAGATACTGTCTCATAATGCATCCAAGTCTTGGCTGAACCCGTCCACCCCAGACTCAAAGCCCCGTAGATAGCTTTTGAGATTTTGTTCTTTGCACGGTCACGAATGGTGGCAAAATCGGGCACCAGACCGATATACCAGAAAACCAAAGACACTGAGAAGTAAGTCGAAATCGCAAAAACGTCCCAGAGCAGAGGCGAGTTAAAGTTTACCCACAGAGAACCAAACGTGTTAGGCAAGGGCAATACCCAGTAGAAACCTAACCAAGGGCGTCCCATGTGGAACAAAGGGAACATCGCCGCACAAATTACCGCGAAGATGGTCATCGCTTCCGCAGCCCGGTTAATGCTCGTCCGCCACTTCTGACGGAAAAGCAAAAGTACGGCAGAGATAAGTGTACCGGCGTGACCGATACCTACCCACCATACGAAGTTGGTAATGTCCCAAGCCCAACCTACAGTTTTGTTGAGCCCCCACATACCTACTCCTTCCCAGAGCAATACCGCAAGGGTATAACCACCGGCCAAAAGTACGCCAAGCGATACCGTGGTGGCGAGCATCCAGGTTTTGTTAGGTTTATTTTCAATATGCCGACAAATATCCTCAGTAACGTCGTGGATGGTTTTTCCACCGGTTACGAGAGGAGTACGGACTGTCGAAGTAGCCTGCATGGTATATCAGTTTGAATCGATTCGCGTTTTTGGTTCTTAAGCTTCAGCAGTTTCTGGTTTACCCTCGTTGTTACGCACCTTGCGGAGGTAGAAAACGTTGGGATGTACCCGTAACTCTTCCAATACGTGGTATGCACGTGGATTAGTAACTACTTTATCCACTTCAGGATCATCGGAGTTTGTAATTCCCAGTACTTGAGAGATTTGACTTTCGGGATCTTTCATATCACCGAAAATGATGGCTCCTGAAGCACAAGCTGCGGTGCAGGCAGAAACTACATCTCCATCTTTAGGGCGACGGCCTTCTTTCTTTGCTTCCAGTTTACCCAATTGGATACGCTGCACACAGAAGGTACATTTCTCCATCACACCACGAGAACGTACAGTCACATCAGGGTTTAGCACCATTTTACCCAAGTCATCGTTAGCAGGTGTATTTACATCTGCAAACTGCTTGTTGTCATGGTACTTGAACCAGTTGAAACGACGCACTTTATAAGGGCAGTTATTAGCGCAGTAGCGAGTACCGATACAACGATTGTAGGTCATTTGGTTAAGACCTTCCGTGCTATGAGTGGTAGCAGCAACAGGGCAAACTGTTTCACAGGGAGCGTTGTTACACTGCTGGCACATCATAGGTTGGAAAGTAACCTGAGGATTGTCCGAAGCAATCTCCAAGGCTGCCTGACCATCTATATCAAAGCCATTGCTAGCAGGTCCTGCATCTGAACTGTAGTAACGGTCGATCCGCAACCAGTGCATTTCCCGACGGTTAACTACCTCTTGCTTTCCTACTACCGGGATATTGTTCTCTGTTTGGCAAGCTACCGTACACGCCCCACAACCGGTGCAGGTATTCATGTCGATAGCCATACCCCAATGGTGGTTTTTGTATTCGTGACCACTACCCCACAATGAGATCGCGTAAGGTTCTTTGATCCCCTCGCTAGTATGAATTTCCATTCCTTCATACCCAGCAAACGGATCGGATTTATATTCAGCAAGCGTGGCTTCCTGGATTACATTGGTACGCCCCATAAACGTTTGGTGCGTTTGGGTTTGCGCCAACTGATACTGATTTCCAGTAGCCTCTACGGTTACTCCTTGCGTAATGTCCATCGAGCAAGTACCATTCAGCATCCCTATCAGGGGATACGCATCAGTACCTAAACCTTCTGCAACCTTACCTGCTTTCGTACGACCATATCCTATGGCAAGGCCTACGGTACCTCTTGCCTGTCCGGGCTGAACCATGGCAGGAATCTCCATAGTGACTCCGTTCACAGTCAGGTTAACCGTCTCTGTTTTACCCTCCCAAAGCTTGATGCCCATTTCGTTGGCCATCGCTTGCGAAATGGTCACATAGTTATCCCAAGTAGCTTTCGAGATAGGATCGGGCATCTCCTGTAACCAAGGGTTATTGGCTTGTGCACCCGTTCCGATCGCTGATTTTTGGTAAAGAGCAAGCTCTACCCCAGCATTATCCTTACTGTAGTTACGACCAATACCTGCAGCCGCAGCGGCTGTATCATCAGTGTAAGTGAGTTCAACGGCTTCCGAGGACATTTCGACCACACCGTCATGCAACATTTTATCGAACCACATGTCGAAGTCCAATGCATTCGCAGCATCGAACATGTTGCTCTGCCAATAGGTACGAACGTAGTCGTACATTTTGGTGCTATTGCCTGCCCAAGTCAAGAAGCTTTCTTGTGCTTGGCGAGTATTATAGATCGGGGAGATAGTTGGCTGCGCCAAGCTATAATGTCCTGCTTTAGGACTAGCATCGCTCCATGACTCCAAATAGTGGTGGTCTGGTGCAATGTAAGTGACACCTTCAGAAGTTTCATCAGGAATGATACTGGTAGATATCGATAAAGCAGCACTAGAAATAGCTGCTTTGATTTCAGCACCGCGAGGATGATCATAAACAGGGTTGCTGTTAAAGAAGATCACCGCTCCTACCTGACCGCCTTTCAGATCATCGATAAACTGGGCCATGCTGGCATCTGACCCTTGGCGGTAATTTACAGGAGTACTGTTATCGATAGTAGTACCGTAGTTGCCCAGTAGTTGGTTAATGGCATTTACCATTACTTGAACATCAGGGTCATTGGAACCGGATACTACCAAAGACTTTCCACGAGAACGCCACAAATCTTCAGCGGCTTTGCCCAAAGTGGCGTTACTCATATCACCACCTGATACGGGAGTAGCACCTGCTCTTCCGGCCAATATATTGTAAAGGCTGGCTACCATTACCCCTTGCTGAGAAGGGCGAATAGGTTGGCGGTAATCAGCATTAGACCCAGTGAGGGAAAGATTACTTTCAAACTGGTAGTGGCGAGACATATCTTTCTTCCCATCTCCCAGTCTACGGGTTTCGGCGTATTGCTTGGAGAACTCTAAAGATCCTTGCCAAGTCCCTAAGAAATCAGCCCCGAAACTTACAATTACCTCCGCCTGAGAAAAGTCATACGAAGGAATGAATTGCTGACCGAAAGTACGCTCATTGGCCAAATGCATACCCGTGTAGGAAACAGCATCATACTGTACATGCTGAGTAGTGGGGTACCTCGCGATAAATTCGCCTACTGCAGCGCCGGTAGTAGGGCTCATCACAGTATTGGTAACAACACGAATGTTACCCCCTGCAGCGGCTATTTCATCTAACTTAGCTGTAACCTCGGCATCTAAGTCAGCCCACGAAACCTCCTGACCATTGGCCATTGGTGATTTGTAACGATTCTTATCGTATAGGCTTAGTATAGAGGCATCTATCTGGGAGCTAACTCCCTGATTGATTGGCGACAATTTATTGGGCTCTACCTTAATAGGACGGCCTTCACGGGTTTTCACCAACACGGCTGCATAATCACCTCCCATTTGGAAAGTAGAAGCATAGTAGTTAGGAATACCAGGATCTACCTCGGTAGGTTTTACCACATAAGGGATGGCCTTTCTCACGGGCGTTTGACAGGCAGCCAAAGTAGCAGCACCAATACCGAAACCCATGAGTTTGAGGAAGTCTCGGCGGTTAGACGATGTGCCTACATCCTCACTTGACTCCTTATTGCTATTTACAGGAAGATATTCCGGAAACTCGCGGTCTGCGTTTTTCACGAAATCGAGATCGTTCGTCAACTCCTCGACTCCTTTCCAGTACCGTTTATTATTTTCCATGTGTGATTTTTGAATCTCGTTCGAAGAAATACGTCAAAGGAAGAATTAATAGTGGCATTTAGAACATTCCAAACCACCGATATCCTCTACTACCATCGGGTCATCTGATTCGTGCAGTTTCACCAACTTATCGTAGTACGCATTATCCGTGTTGATTTCTGTTTCTCGGTGACAGTTGATACACCATCCCATAGTTAACTGTGAGTGTTGATAAACCACTTCCATGGTCTCGATAGGACCGTGGCAGGTCTGGCACTCTTGTCCGCCTACATTCACGTGTTGTGCGTGATTGAAGTAGGAAAGGTCAGGTAGGTTGTGTACTCGTACCCATTCGATAGGCTGCTGATTTTCTCCGTAAGTCTGAGTATCAGGGTCCCAATCGATAGCTTTATATATTTTAGCAATTTCAGGAGAACCTGTGGCCACATTGATATGGCAATTCATACAAATATTGGCCGAGGGAATGTTGGCAGACTTAGACTCCATAACACCAGTATGGCAATACTGACATTCGATCTCGTATTGTCCTGCGTGCAGTGCATGCGAGAAGGCAATAGGTTGCTTAGGTTGATACCCTTGCTGAACACCTATACTGTATAACCCATCGATGGCTGACTTCGCCACAACTGCAGCAAAAATGAATACTACTATAAACAGGAATTGAGGGCTACGCAGACCAGCAGGTAGATCAACTCTCTCGTTTACAATTTCTTGATCCTCCTCGTCTAAGTCCTCTTTCTTGGCTATGATGTAACGACGTAATACAGTCACAATCAATACCAAAACACCTAAGATTAGGGCTAGTACAACGAGCAAACCGATAAGGATTAAGTTGATGTACTGGGAAGGCACACCTGACTCAGACGATGTACCATCACCGCCGCCGCCATCGGCTACAACTTCTTCAGGACCTTTTACTGTCTCATCCTGAATATAGGCGAGGAGAGCAGTCACTTGATTGTCTTCTAACCAAGCGAAATTGGTCATCACAGAACCATTCCAAGCCTCATATAACTCGTTGGCATAGGCATCTCCACTGGCCAGTACGGCACCGTTGTTTTTAATCCATTCATAGAGCGTCTCTTGGCTTTCCCAACGCTCCCACACATTGGCCAATCCAGGACCAGTCCAATCAGAGTGAATTCGGTGACAACTATAACAGTTGGCACTGAAAAGCCCTTTACCTTCATCGATCAACGCTTGATCGGTTGGAATACCGCTGGCTGCGGATACCTCTTCTAGAGTAGCCTGTCCAAAAACAGATGACGAGAAGAAAATTCCTGTGAAGAAAAGGGCAAACAGAGTTAAAGATAATTTTTGCCGTATGTACATCGCAGTGAACTTGCGTTAGTTTATTACAAATCGCGTGATTCTGACGGGTACAAATGTAAGGGAGGAACGTAGGAATTCAAATATTCCAAGGGAAAGTAAAAAGCCCCTGAAAGCTTAAAAAAGGGCGTTTTTCGACGAAAAAGAGGGAAATTTGGTTGGTATGGACATGTGTATATCTCCCCTGTCTTAATTTAGAATCAGTCTAAACACAATAAAGTTGGACTATCCTTAGATAAAATAAAAAAGCCGACGATTGTCGGCTTTAAAAAAGAGGTCGCGAGCGGATTCGAACCGCTGTACGAGCTTTTGCAGAGCTCTGCCTAGCCACTCGGCCACGCGACCTTTTGAGGAGTGCAAAGATAGAAAAATGGATTCCTAGGGCAAATTCCACCCGAAGAAATATCAACAATACTCAACGGAGACCCCTCGATGAAGAGAAGCCATTCTTGCAGGGTGTATTTATCAACCATACCGCTGCATCTGCAGCGGTTTAACTTATCATTTCCTTGTTATCAGTGAGCCTGTTTGGCTTCCTCTTTCAGTAATTCTGGATAAGCCGCCTTAAACCGGTTCAACCGAGGGATAGAAACAGAACGAACATACGGTTGATTAGGGTTGAGACGTTCATACTCCTGGTGGTAATCTTCGGCAGGCCAGAATTTCATAAAAGCGGCTATCTCGGTTGTAATCTCATTACGAGTGTATAATCCATCATCTACTAATTTCTGGATATAGACATCAATTGCGTTCTTCTCAGTATCGTTTTGGTAATAAATACCCGAACGGTACTGTGCACCACGGTCCGGCCCTTGTTGGTTTAAAGTGGTAGGATCGTGTGAGCCAAAAAATACTACAAGTAAGGTCTCATAGCTCACAACTGCAGGATCATAATATACCTCTACGGCTTCTGCATGGCCAGTCTGCCCGTAACTTACTTGGCGGTATGTCGGATTCTGCTCATTCCCTCCAGTGTAACCTGAAATAGCCTCTGCCACCCCCTCAACTGACTGGAATACCGCTTCCACACACCAAAAACAACCACTAGCGAAGTAGGCTTTACTGTACTTTGAAAGATCTTCCTGAGTAGGTGTTGTGGTAAAATTTCCCGCTTGCTGCCCGCTAGTATTAGAACAGGCAATCAGGATGCCAAAAGGAATAAATAAGAGTTTAGTTAATCGATGCATGAATGATGTAATGATTGTCTCTTTGGAAACGGACTGTTTATGCAGAAAGGTTTGCTACTTGTCTGATATGTCGTGTAGCTATCGATTATTTCTTGTGTGAGACAAAAACCAATCGTACAGATCTTGCCCGCCATAGACGCGAAGCCAAGCCAGGTGGCCCATATCTCCGTGGACAGTAACTCGCACATCCGGATGCCCAAGCTCTTCAAGCTTATTTAATCCTGGATAGAAAAGCTCCTCCTCTACGACATTGTCTCTCCCTCCAATGAACTGCCAAACGGGTAATTCTGCTTCTGCAATAGGTTCCATTAAAGAAGGATGCCCCCAACCCACTACTGGTGCTATGGCAGCAAAGAGCTCTGGGTTATGATGTGCCCATTGCCAAGTACCAAAGCCTCCATAGCTAATGCCAGTCAAATACACCCGTTCTTCATCCACCGCATAGCCTTGCTTCACTTGAGCAAGCATTTGGTTAAGGTCTTCAACGCAGCGCGACCATCCATCTGGTAAGTCCACAATTCCAGTAGGCAATTCAGCTTGTTCAGAGTGGCCAGATAGTCGGCGATCCGCTCGATAATCATCAGGATATTCTGGAACCCTTCCGAGGACCCTTTCAGGAATGAGATCAGGACTGCGGTCTGCATAATCCGCCTCGCGTCCAAAATAGGGCAACTGTGGAGCCACCATAATGAAAGGGAGTTCTCGATGACGTATCCACGCCTCATACAAAGGGCCATGGATGAGCACATAATCGAGATCGTACTTTCCATCTCCCCTTTCTCCCCCACCGTGTAGAAAGAAAATTACAGGATATGACTGAGTAGGATCATAATTTGAGGGCAGTAGTACAAAATAGTCTCTTTCTTTATCAGTGGCTTGGCTTTGAAAGGACTTGCGAATCAGTTTAGGGGAAGATTGCCCAAATACACTACCAGAAGCAACTAACCCTAAAAGCAGGAAAAGAAAGGATCTCTGTAACATCGGGAGAAAGGATTATTTGCGGCGAACCACCACATCCATCATCCTATGGGGATATTCGATTTGCTGAAGTTCTCCATCGTGATAAGTAAACGTGTGACGTGTGCCGTCAGATTTCTCTACAATGTACTGCCCTTCACCCACACGAACAATGGGATCAAATTCACCTTCTTTCTCAGAGAAGACAATCCCATGATATTCAGGCTCTAGGAAGTACATTAGGCTTCCGCTATAATGAACTGAACTTGAAAGCAATTTTTCCTCTCCGTCCTGATATATCCTGTAATGGTCGCCCTGCCACACGGACGAGGTTTCACCATGCTTATAGCCATTGACTTGGGTAACATGCTCCGAACGAACCATTCTACCCTTTTTGTATTCGATCATTCCTTCGAACTCAATGGTGAGGGTGACGAGACGTTTCACCTTGGTGGTAGAAACAACATGTAGTACAACATGATCGCCAAGGACTTGCCGTGTAGCTTGTATTTCCCCTATTGGAGTATCACCATCAGAAATCTCAAAGCGTAGGATATCACCTTGGCGTTCTTCTAAGCCAAACCCCATTTGCAGCAATGCTACTACAAACCAAAGCCAGTGGAATCTGATGATGCGCTTCATAGGATTGAAATCCTATATATAATAAACGTAATACGGACCCAAAAGGAGAAATATTTTACAATAAAATAGTGTGACTTTTAGATCTACTTATTCTTACCAAGAAAGACCTGAATGGCAGTATTAACAGCTGCTGGCTCCTCTACCGTAGAAGTATGTCCTGCCCCTTCAATTAACTGAAGCTGTGATCCTGAGATTTTTTCATGGATCCTTTCGGACTTCCTTGGCTCAGTAGCTACATCCTGGTCACCGACAATGATTAAAGTAGGCAGTTGGATACCTTCTAACTGATTGTAAATACCATCCCGGGTAACTACTCCTTTAACAGCTCGTGTAATCCCGATGCGATGGTTGGAAACAATGCGGTCTCGCATATCCTGACGGATGGGTTTTCTGATCGGGTCTTGTAAAAATTTCTCCCCAAACATGAGTTCCATGACCTTACTTGCTACCAGGCTCAAACCAATCCACCGAGCCACAAAATTCAACCGATTGTACTTGCCCACATTTTCTTCAGGTTCCGGGTCGGCACTGGTATCCAACAAGATCAAGGATTTCAATAAATCGGGCCGGCGAATACCCAATCGCATGGCTACAAACCCTCCCATGGAAAGCCCCACAAAGTGGACCGGGTGATCGGTAAGCTTCTCGATCAAGCAAGCGGCATCTTTGGCAAGCGTATCCATGTCATACCCAGTAGCGGTAACCTCACTCCTACCCTGTCCTCGAAAATCAAAGGTGATGCACCGGTATTGTTCCTTTAACACAGCCACCTGCTCGGCAAACATTTCTCCACTCCAAATCAATCCATGAGCAAATACAATAGTCTCTGGCCCCGTTCCCTGATCGTCATAATGAAGGGTGGCTCCATTCACCGTGATATGCGGCATAGTGGTTTTCTTTGTCGTAAATAGTTAGCCAAAAGATACACATTCCACCCCGTTCACCCTATTGGTCAAAAAAAAACCGCCAGACTGCCCATGCAGCCTGGCGGTTTTGAAGAGACAAATCTCTCCCTTAGCCAACCCGAAAACCCATGACCAGAACATCATCGACCTGGGTGTGATTGACTGTCCACGTTTCAAAATGTTCCTTCATCATTTGCTTCTGCTCATCCATGGACTTGGTATGCATCTCCGAAAGCAGTTTCACAAAGTTCTTATGCATGAGTTTTCGACCTGCTGCTCCCCCAAATTGATCCTTGTATCCATCAGAATAGAGATACAACTCTGTGGTAGAAGTAATATCTAAAGTATGGGTAGTAAAGGAACGGTCCTGTTCCTTGTTAGAACGAATTACGCGCCCTGCGATAGACATCCGATCTGCCTTGAGCTCATGCTGCTCCCCATCACGGAAATAAATCAAAGAGTTTCTAGCGCCTGAGAAATGAATTTTCCTGGTTTCTGGATCCCAAACAATGAGGGCGGCATCCATGCCATCACGGTTCTTGGTGTCTTTCTGCTTGAGGGCTCGCTCTACATCTTCGTGCATTCTTGTAAGAATGGCACCAGGATCTATTACATCATGCTGGCCAACCAAGGTATTCAGAACATTGGCCCCAATCATACTCATTAGTGCTCCTGGCACACCATGCCCTGTACAATCTACCACCCCGGCAAAGTACTTTCCTTGGTGCTCTTGGTACCAATAAAAATCACCAGACACTATATCACGTGGCAGAAAGAATATGAAATGGTGTGGAAATCCATCATTGAGTTTTTCATCCAACGGCAGCATGGCATTCTGAATAAGCGAAGCATACCGAATAGAGTCTGTAATCTTCTCGTTCTTCCGCTGGATCAGTTCGTTCTGCTGCTGGATGGTCTCCAACGTGATGTTGAGTTCCTCGTTAGACTCCTGCAACTCTTGTGTGCGCTCACGCACCTTTTGCTCCAGTGTGGCATTTGCTTCTTCCAGAATCCTGGCGTTTTCTTTCTGAACACGTTCCTGCTCAGCTTTGATCAGGCGATACCGATCACCCAGGGCCAATGAAAGCAATACAACTTGTAGCGTAGCTCCCAGGATAATACCGTTGGAGGTTATAGTATTACTGGGCAAGGCCCCCAAATTGCGGAGCATGATAAGTGCCCCCCCTAAAAGAAAAGGTAGCCAAGCAATAGCAAAGAAACGAGCAGCGATGTTCCCCTTAAACCAAGCAATAAAACTACCAATGAGCACGGCTGGTATGGTAAGCAGGAGTACTCGTGTTACCCAGATAGCATTAAAAGAGAAAGGCGTAATCAGGCTAATAACCGTGGATATAATACCTAGGTAAAAGATAGCTTGGCACCAAATATCAAAGACCTTAGAGTATTTCTTTAACTCCAGGAAACGCCTGGCGAAAATTGGATTGGAAACAGCAATCAATCCCATACTAAAGTGAATGGCCCGGTTACCAAAGAAGGTATTCTCTGGCCATAGGTATTGATAAGCATGCCCGTACAGACAAGCAAAGAATAATGCTAAAGCACCAATGGACAGGGCATACCAAACGTAGTTCCAATCTCGAAGCGTAAAGAATACAAAAAGGTTATACAGAGCCATCACTAAGAAAATACCGTAGATGATTCCGTAGAAGATTTCCTCTTTGGTTATCTTATTATAGAATTCGTACTCCTTATATATGCTCATTCCTAATTGGTAGGAACTTTCTGTTCGAGCTCGTATAACTACTGAATACTGCTGATCGTGCACCAGGTTAAGTGGAATAGCAATTCGCCGGTAATCCACTGGACGTTCTGAAAAGGGTTTTAGATCTCCATATTCCTGTTCAGACACCAAACTATCTCCTAAGAACAGCCAAAACGAAACCGAATCCAGCAAAGGATAACCAAACTCCAACATCCATAGATCTTCATCCGACCGACCCGTAGCGATATCAAATCGCATCCAATGTGTATACTGGGAAGGTCCGTAAGAGATATTCTCATCTTCTGAGGAGGAATAGGGCACCGTAAGAGCCTCTTCTATGGAAAGTGTACCAGAGGAGTCCGTATAAACCAGCACCCCTTCTCCAACAGCAATTTGATCTACGTCTTCTGTAAGGGAGATCACTGGAGGCTCCTGCCCATAAACGTTAGTTAGGAAAAAAATTAAGGCTACTAGTAAGGTCAGTCTCAGTTGCATACCCTGTATCGAAAAGATTCCCAGAAGTAATCAAAGCTAAATAATTATCTGAATTAGGGGAACAATTTTTAATGATCCGCAGGCTTCATGGCAAATGCCTGAAATACCCCTTTGGCTTTAAAGAAGGGCAAATGCCACAATAATAACCCCACTTGGGCCAACATAAACACCTCTCCTATCCCCCAATATATTGTATCCCAACCTTGGTAAATACCCAGAGCAGGAAGCGCTACCAAAGCAAATACCCAACGGATCAGTTCTGCGGTAAATGCCCAACCTTTCCCCTCCGCGAGGGCCCCTACTGAAGCTAAAATAAGGAAGGAGAAAGTAACCATAGCTGCCTTAACTTCTAAGGCCAATTGGTGGGAATGGGCCACCATCGCATAGATGGTAAGCACTGTCCAGAGGATTTGTGTGAACACATAGAAAACCAAGCTAGCTGGAGTACCAGGATTCTCTTCAAAACTGGGAATAGGGTCTTCAGTTCCAAGAGTTTCTTCTGAATAATCCATTTGGCTAGGCGGGGAAAAAAGTAACTTAAGCTTAGCTCCTACCCCTGGTACTTGCCGCCATTTCAACCGGATATCTCGAAAAAAGTGAACATGAGCCCATACCGTATCATAAGAGGATAGCGGTTTGGTTATTCCATAACGCACGGTGGACTCTTCTCGGGCATAGGTACCAAATAGTAAGTCCCATATGATGAAGACTCCCCCGTAGTTTTTATCGATGTATTCGGGATTTGTCCCATGATGAACCCGGTGCGCACTAGGGGTAACCATGATATATTCTAAAAAACCTAACCGTGGAATAAACTGGGTGTGCAGGGGCATCTGATAAACCCCATGAAATATCAGTACAGTAAAAATAATTTCAGGCTGAAAGCCCACAAAAGGAAGCACCAACCAAAATGCTGATCTTACAATGGTCTGGAAGCTGCTGATCCGGTATCCTACAGAGAAGTTGTACTGCTCACTCTGGTGGTGAAGAATATGCACCCCCCATAGCAGGCTGGTCTCGTGCCCAAAGCGGTGACACCAATACCATAAAAAATCAACCAGCAAGACTAATAGAACTACACTCCACCAGGTAACTGGGATGTTGAAAAGGCCAATGGAACCTAACGCAATAAACACAGAGGCTAAAAACCCCTCCCAAAACACACTGAATAACCGGTCACTCAATCCACAACTGAAATTAACGATAGAATCATTGGCATGAAAAACCCTACGCTTTAGTTTGCGCTGGAGCCATAGTTCTATCATCAAAGCCAGAAAAAAGAAGATAGGAATGATAAAGAAAATACTTTGAACACTCTTCACGGCTAATCAGCTTTTTGTAGACGATAACTCTTGTAAATGCGACGACGAGAGGCGAAATCATTGTACATCACCGTACCGTGCATACCTGCAAACTCGCGGATGTACTTTCTTAAAAAAGACGGTACATGCTTCTGCACCAAGCTTTCCTTCCGTGCATTGTCATCATCCAAAGCCTTCTGCACATTCCCAGTAATATCCTTCTCTGCTATAATGGACATACCCGAGGTCTCTAGTTGCTGATGCCAAACAGGTACTTTCTCGCTATGCCGATTATCAGCGGTTACCAAAAAGCCCCCCGGCCGCAATACCCGCTTTACTTCCGATAGGAAATCCTCCATGGAAGGGTAGGCATGGGAACTCTCTACATTCACAACTACATCAAAACTATTGTCTTCAAAGGGCATCTCAACGGCACTGCCTTGAACATATTTGAGTGATTCGCCTTGGTAGTTTTTGTTAGAGAAATCCACTGCCTTATCGGCTAGATCCAGGCCGGTCATAGAAGACGGCTTCAAATTTTGGTATATAAAATTGGCACCTCCTCCACGGCCACTACCTACCTCAAGTATATCCTTTCCCTCTACCGGAACCTGGGAGGCCAAGTGATAATACATTTGAATACAATACCGGTTGCTCACTTGATCTTCAGGAAGGGTAGGCATAGGTTCTTCCTCGTGTGGCTGGGGAGCATACCCAAAATTCATAAACTGCCATTCGCGATTGCGGAAACGCCCCGCTAAGAACTCATATAAAGATTTCCAAAAAAAGGTACGCAGTTTAGGTCGTCGGTGTGTGATGTTAAGGAACGCTTTAGCAATCATAGGTTTTTATACATGAATGGGTATTAATATAAAGAGAGGTTAATAATTGGTCTAATGATTTTAGCCAAAAAGGCTCATTTTTCATTACAATAACACAATGAATTGTCTATAAAAACCTTTTTTTTATCCACATGCCTTGCCACGACAGCTACTATGGTACCCTACTTGTATGGACAATACTTCGGCAGGTAAGTTGTTAACATTATATAATCAGGTTACAATGAAGCGGGGTATTATTCTATCAATTGTGTTTTGTTTCGCCTTTTATTATACCATGGGGCAGCCTATCCAAGAGCATAAGTTGGTTCAAAAAATGGAGGCTTGGTACCAAGAGGGTGAATATGATAAGCTCTTGGACAAAGCAGAGAAATGGCGGCAAAAAGATCGCAAGAGTTTCCCACCCAAGTGGGTATTTACTTTCTATAAAGCCAAAGCCTACTTTGCCTTGGCATCTAACAGTACAGGTAGGGCTAGTGCCAACTATTTTCGGAAGGGAAAAGGAATGCTCCTGGCTGTAAGGCGTGCAGAGCGCACGGGCAGTTGGCGGCAACTAGACCCGGTCTTTATAGCGGAAAGTAAAACTTACATAGAATCTATGGCGGACCGTGCTATGGCGGAGATGAATCTGCAACAGGCCTATCAGTACCATAGAAGCTTGGCCGAGGTTTTCCAAGACTCCACGGAGGTGTTTCGCTTACTGGAAGATGACAATTACATTCATGAGTACGGAACGGATATCCGACCTGACCAACACGAAATCATTTCCTTCTTGTTCTTGCAGTATGTAAATCAGCTCCGCAAAGATGGCTGTAGTTGCGGCGGAGAATGGATGCCACCTGCACCTCCGGTAACTTGGAATGATACACTATCCTATACAGCAAAGCTCCACAGTCTAGACATGGATACTTTCGATTATTTCGACCACACCGGGCGGAACGGAAGCAAACCCTGGGACCGGGCGCAAGATCAAGGGTATCAACGTGGTATGATGGGCGAAAATATTGCCCACGGCTATCACAATGAACTCACAGTATTCCGTGGATGGAAAGCAAGCCCAGGACACTGCCGAAATATGATGCGCCAAGGGTATTCAGTAATTGGTTTGGGGAGAAGTGGTACCTACTGGACGATGATGCTAGCAAATTAATTCTACGACTATCATATATGTCTTTGGGTTAAGAGAGGGGCTTTCGGAATACCAGAAGACAAACCTAAGGACAGACTTTATAAGGTCAGGTTAAATTTTCCTGGGCGCGAAAAGCATGTACTTCTTCTTCGGTTACAAGTATCTCAAAGTCAGGGCTTTTAGAAAAACCATCCAAAGGATCGGCAAACAAATCGATATAAGCCAATCCTGCATGTTGCGCAAAATATTCCAGCTGTTTTTGGGTGTAGTACAGCCTTGCTTTTTGACGATCCCCAGAAAAGACTGGAGTCTCGCAGGCGCGGCATACCCTCTCATATACAGCCATGCCCCCACATACTTTACAGGCAGTCATTTGAGACAAATGATTATGGATAGCCTTAATATCGAAACTGGGATACCCTTCGGGAATGGCATGAAGCAGCTTATACCAACCTTCATGATTGGCCTTTGGGACTACGAAGGATCGATCTTTAAATGTGAAAAAGGTAAGCGTAAGCTTAGGGATATCGATCATCACATCTGTTAAATCATTCCACCGATATTGGCGTGCATAATTTCCCACAAGGCGTTCAATAGTAAAGCCTTCTGATGATACCTCACCGATAAACAATTGGCTTGACGCAGCTAGCTGTTCATTTTTCTTAGAGCGATATCTGCGCAACCTAAAAATCACTCTTCTAAGCATACTACCCATTATTGATGCCAAGGTAATAAATAGAAGAACCACAAGCAGAAAACCAAGATTGCAGCCAACGGTAGATTAAGGTTTCTCCACTTCAAATATTGGGTCCTTCCAAACACTTCCAGTACATTTGATCCGCCTTTGAAAACCAACATTGGTACCACTATAAAATCTTTGTCACCTATGATTCAAGAGATCACATCAAGCCGCCAGGCCATCGAACTGGAAGAGCAGTTTGGAGCCCACAATTACCACCCCCTGCCTGTTGTATTGAGTAAAGGGGAAGGCGTTTTTGTATGGGACGTAGAAGGCAAACGCTACTACGATTTTTTGTCTGCTTATAGTGCAGTAAATCAAGGCCATTGCCACCCTAGAATTGTAAGTGCACTCAGCGAACAAGCTAGCCGGCTTACCCTCACATCTCGTGCTTTTTACAACGACATTCTGGGCAAGTTTGAACAATACATGACCGAATATTTTGGCTACGACCGAGTACTCCCCATGAATACGGGAGTAGAAGGTGGAGAAACTGCCGTGAAGCTAGCCAGAAAATGGGCCTACGAGGTGAAAGGCGTATCTGCCAATCAGGCCAAAATCATCTTTGCTGAGGGTAATTTCTGGGGACGCACCCTGGGTGCAATTTCCTCTTCTACAGATCCCAATAGTACTAATAACTTTGGGCCTTTCATGCCTGGTTATGAGGTAGTTCCTTATAACGATCTAGCTGCACTCGAAACTGCTTTGCAAGACCCTAACACTGCAGCTTTCATGGTAGAACCCATCCAAGGAGAGGCTGGAGTATTTGTACCCAACGAGGGCTATCTTAAGCAAGTGAAAGCCCTTTGCGAAAAACACAATGTGTTGCTGATAGCCGATGAGGTACAAACGGGAATTGCCCGTACCGGAAAGCTGATCTGTAGCGAATACGATGAGGTGAAACCTGACATCTTGATTTTAGGTAAGGCCCTTTCAGGAGGTGTATTCCCGGTTTCTGCAGTGCTGGCCCGAGATGAAATTATGCTTACCCTTAAGCCTGGCCAGCACGGCTCTACTTTTGGGGGCAATCCACTAGGAGCAGCCGTGGCCATGGCCGCATTGGATGTAATCCGCGATGAGAACCTGGCGGACAATGCATTCTACTTGGGCAATATTTTCAGAGAACGCATGCAGAACCTAGCCAACGAATCTGAGTTGGTAACTCTGGTTCGAGGCCGTGGATTACTTAACGCCATTGTGATAGATGAAGACGAAGAATCTGATACTGCATGGAACATCTGTATGAAGCTTGCCGAAAATGGCCTGCTTGCGAAACCTACGCACGGTAATATCATTCGCTTTGCTCCTCCTTTGGTTATGACTGAAGACCAGTTGAATGAATGCGCTGACATCATCTCGGATACTATCCTTAAGTTCTAAGGGAGATAAAATCAATTCGAAATTCAATCCTCGTCGCCGACCGTGACGAGGATTTTTTATTGATCTCCAATCTAGCCTAGTAAGGATATAAAATAGAAAGAGCCGACCCTGTGGAGAGTCGACTCTGTTTCTAAAATCTAAACGAGTATTAAATTTCTTACCTAAGGTTATTCTGACGATAGCGTTCTAAGCTAGTTTCTAATTCTTGATCTACTATCGCTGATAGTTTAGTGATCTCTCTTTGGCCCTTGATAACAGGGTAGAATTTCTGATCGAAGTAGAAGTAGAACTCACGTCCTTCGTGATTATTGAATTCGATGATTTCGTAGATCTTACCTTCAAAATCACCATATAGGTACAGTTTACTATTGAAGAACTGATAGTGGAAATTATGTCTGCGGTCTTCCACTACTTCCATATCAATTTTCTTGCTGTTACGATTTCGCTCTACAAAAGTAGCTCCTGGCACATCATCAGGATTCTGAACAGAGGAGCTATTCGGATCGTCACTTGAAAATTGAGGTACGTTCAGCTGAGGAGTAGGCATGGTAAAAACTGGTGCTGAGGCCTGTACTTCAATGTCTTGTTCCTCAGAAGTAGATGGAATAACGGTACTAACTACAGTGGCCGGTTCCGAATAATCTTCAGTAGTACGGGTAACGTCTGACTGATCCCTATCCTCAAATGTTAGGAAGAATTCCTCAGGATTCTCAACGGCTAGGGGCTTGGCCGGCACCAATTGGGTATCCGACAATTCTAATACAACACCAGAACCCAGATCAACCTCGGAATAGGATTCGGGCAACTCTGGGATCAAGAAGAAATAACCTACCACCGAGATGGCGGCAACAGAAGTGCCCAAAACTCCCCACCGGAGGCCGGCGGTCCACACAATACCACCTACGGATACAGCCGCCAAATGCGCCTTGAGTTCTTGGGTACGGTAGGTACGAATGCCCTCGATAATATCTTGCTGAAGGTTGAATTCCTCTTGCAGCGCAGGATCTCGTTCAATCAATTGCTCGAAATCAGCACGCTCCTCCGCCGACATTTCATTGTCGAAGTAGCTTTGTACAACCTGAGAGTAGTCTATTCTGTTAGCCATGCTAATCTAAAAAGTCACTCGCCTTATACTTACTCTTAATAATTTGATCTAAGCGCTTTTTGCACTTATACTTTTTGGTCTTGGCAGTATCGGTATTAGCAAACCCCATTTTCTCGGCAATGTCGTTCATGGAGAGCCCATCAAAATAATAATACGAGAGAATACGCTTACACGGTTCTCCTAGCTCTTCAATACATTCGTGTACAATACGAATACGTTCGCTTCGTTCATCATCAAGAAACTCAACACCATCCTTTTCTTCATTAGATAACCTACTCTTCCGGTCCAGTTCTTTACGCCACAGGTTGAGGCAGATACTGTACAAATAGGTACTGATCTTAGAGGTTAGCGTCAAATTACCGCTAATGGCCTTTTGCCAGAAGACTACCAAAGCTTCCTGATAGATGTCTTTCGCCTCATCGGGCGTACCATTATTAGAAACGACCAGCCTTGTCATCATCCTGTGATATTTCTTATACAGAAACTCTAAGGCTTTTTCGTCTCCGCGCTCGATACGCTCAAGTATTTCAGCGTCTCTCATGGAAACTCACACTGTTTATACTGCTCAATACCGATAAGTAACCGTGTTGTGGATAACTTTTGTAAAATAAAACCTAAAGAATGGCAGAATGCTTTTTTAAGCAGCTGTTCTTTGCCAGTCAGGTCATATTTCATCCCCTAAGTATACGGTATTTTTCAGGTACGCGATGAAAGCGACTAAATTTTCTTGATTCCACCTATAGGGAATTCACCGCAAGGGAATCACCCGATCTTGCGTAACCGCGAATACGACATCTCCCGGAATGGGCCGCACAGCTGCGGTACCTGTAAACCGACCAAATGCAGGTAATACGGCACCTTTTTGGCCAAAATGAAAACACGGAACTGTCATATATTGCCGGCCTGCTCCTCTTAACCTTACCGCCGGATGAATGTGTCCAGCGATATTATACCCATTGTCATCAGCAGTAGGTTCATGGGTTAACGAAAAAGGGGGCATCCCAAATGGAGCCAGCTTCAATTCTAAATTTGACAATTCGTAGATGGAACTGGGCAAAATGTCATGATTTCCCTTTACCAAAATAAAACGAATGCTGGTGTACTGTTCTAGCCAACGTTCAAAAAAAGCCCATTCTTCGTTGAGATCGCTATGAAACAAATCTCCCAATAAGATGATCTGCGCTGGTCGCCAGGCTTCGATCAATAGACTGAGTCTCCCCAAATCTTCCCAATGCACTTGAGCGGGAATAGGAATACCCGCCTTTCTGAAATGTCCGGCCTTGCCCAAATGCAAGTCGGCCAATAGCAAAGCAGAGGCCTCCTCCCAATAAATAGCCCGATCAGGTAACAAGGTGAGGGTTTGTCCTAGCCAATGGAAGGAATGAATTCCATCCAGATGCAACGAAGAAACTTTTTGTGACACCGGCATGCATTAAAAAAGGCCCAACTAGCGGGCCTTACGTTCATCATATTTTCGCAATATACTTAGTCTCCGTCATAGGGTTTCCAAGTTTGGGTTCGGTACAAGAAATATAAGTAGCCTCGTACCCGTAAATCTCCAGTATCCTCATCGATCCAAATCTCACAATCGTAGACACTTCCGTTATCTGGGTCCATAATTTCACCATCCTCCCATTCTTTATCATCCGCATCCCATTCCATATCTGAGATGAGTACCATACCAATTACGGGTTGGTTGTAGCGGGGGTCATCGTCGTCACACTCAGTACAGAGAGGATTGGGGTCTTCACCTGGCTCACGGAATAGTTTTATCACCTTACCGTACATTTTTCCATTTTGCTCAAAAATCTCAATGACAGAGCGAGGCTTATTGGTATTATCATCAATAGTCTTCCACTTCCGAAAAACGTCATTGCGGTCCTGAGCAAAGGCTGGGCCAGCTATAAAAAACAGGCCTGCCAAAAAAAATACGAGGAACTTTTTCATTGTCTTGCTTTAGTTTCTGTGAGGGTAAATTATAGAATGGCAGGGATAAAACAAATGAAGTGCCAGCTTCATTCTTTGGGATTATTTGCGAAAATTTCAAGTTGAACCTGCATTTTCGCAATCCGGTCTTCCAACTTCTCACTTGTAAGTTTGGCGCGTAAGTGGTCTACTATAATGGGAAAAGAGAAGGGTGTGGGGCGCTGGGGACGCTGAATACTGATGGCCTGCCGCTGGATACGCTCCATAGCACGCTGCAAACGGGACTGTTCCAGCTGATATTGCAATACTTCTTCAGAAGCCTGAGTCAGAAGTAAATTACTGGGTTCGTATTCCTTAAATACATCATACAATAGCTGAGCTGATGCCTGCAAGTGCTTGAAGCTAACTTGCTTGCCCGGGTAACCTTGAAATAATAAACCGGAGATGGAGGCGACTTCCCGAAATTTTCGTTTTGACATTTCGGTATCGTTGATGCTGCGACGTACATCTTCCAGAAGGCCTTCCGAAGTAAACAGATCGAGTTCTAGCGCCTCCTCCAAGGGGATTTCCTGATCGGATAGCAGCTCGAATCCGTAGTCATTCATAGCAATACTGAAGGTGATGGGCGTGATTCGGCTGATGCGATAGGCAATTACCGACCCCATCACTTCGTGCACGGTATGCCCTTCAAAAGGGTAAAACAGCACGTGGTAACCATCTCGGGTTTCAAATTGCTCGATGAGAAGGGTATCCAGCGAAGGAATTTCTGACCAGGTATTCTGTACCTGCAACAGGGGATCCAGCACGGCCACTTCTTCGAATTCATAGCGACCTTCTCGGGCTTGGGCCAACTGCTGAACTATCAAAGAAGAAACCTGTGAGGACCATTGCAGCCTCCCTCCCATCCACCGGGGTATGCTCGCATTCTTGGCCTTGGACAGCTTCACATAGACCGTCAGGTCTTTGATGCGTTCTAGCTTGAGCGCCCGGCCTGCAAACCAAAAATTTTGGCCGGGCTGTACCCTACTGATAAAGCTCTCCTCTACCTGGCCGAGAAGACCGCCTTTGGTGAGTCTCACTTTCAGCATAGGATCACTCACGATGGTACCGATACCGAACCGATGCCGAAGGGCCGTGCGTTTGTTGATTACTTTGTATACCCCATCCTCTACAATGGCCTTACTGTACTCATCATACGCTTGCAGACTTTGTCCGCCCTCGGTAATCAAATGCAAACACCAGCCCCAAGCTTCAGGAGTTAGTTCATGAAACGCAAAGGTGTTGGTTACTTCTTCCCATAGTTCCTCCTGACGAAAACCATCTCCTACCGCCAAGGTGACCATATATTGTACCAGCACATCAACACAATTTTTGAGTGGCATGCGATCTTCTACAATGCCCGCAGCAATGGCCGATTTGAGAGCGGCGGCTTCTACCAGTTCCAGAGAATGAGTTGGCAAAAAATAAATTTTGCTGGTGGCACCGGGCCTATGCCCACTACGCCCTGCGCGCTGTAGAAACCTAGCTATCCCCTTAGGACCTCCTACCTGAATGACCGTTTCTACAGGGCGAAAATCGACCCCTAAATCCAAGCTGGATGTACACACCACTAGCTTGAGCGAACCCGCATGAAGGGCGTCCTCTACCCACTGCCTTACTTGGTTGTCAATAGAACCATGGTGCATGGCCATAAGCCCTGCAAGCTGGGGGGCAAATTCGAGGATCTTTTGGTACCAGATTTCGGTTTGGGAGCGGGTATTGGTGAACAAAAGAGTGGTCTGGCTGCGCTCAATGATGGGCAACACTTTGTGCAAAAGGTTGGTACCCAAATGCCCCGACCATGGAAACTTTTCTACCTCATCGGGCAAAATGGATTCTACCTCCAAGGCCTTGTCTACTTCTGCCTTAACAAATACATGATTGTCGGAATTTGTACCCAATAACACCTCCGCAGCTTGGGGCAAATTGCCAATGGTAGCTGAGATACCCCAAATACGCAAAGACCTCTTACTCAACCGCTTGAGCCGCGACAGGGCTAGCTCTACCTGCACCCCTCGTTTAGACCCAATGAGCTCATGCCACTCATCTACAATGAAAGCTTCCAGGTCCTGAAAGGTGAGATATGCTCCTTTCTGACTCAGCATGATGTGTAAGCTCTCAGGAGTGGTAATGAGGCATTCGGGCCATTGTTTTTTCTGCTTCTGCCGTTCCGAAGATGAAGTATCTCCAGTGCGAAGCCCAATCTCCCAAGGCACCTCCATGTCTTCGCACATGCGCTGCAGGGCCGCTTGTATATCCTTTGCCAATGCACGCAGTGGGGTAATCCAAATCACCCGAAGGCCATTACGCTTCTGGTAAGGGTGATGTTCGGGGTGCTGGCGAATAAACTCCAGCAAGCAGGGCATCCACAGCGCGTAGGTCTTACCACTGCCCGTGGGCGCATTGAGCAGTCCACTCTTCTCTGATAAAAAGGCCCGCCACACTTCTTCCTGAAAAGGAAAAGCCTCCCACTCTCTCTGAGAAAACCAGCCATGGGCTTTCGCCACTAAATCATCCGTGCTCAATGCATTCATTCCCTGACAACAACCTATAGTTTCGCGAAGAGTTGTGTAGAAATCCTCTTTTTCCTGGATCAGGAAATTGCCCCATTTTCAATATATTTTCCCCATGTCACGAATATTTTCCTTCCGCAATAGCGAAAAAAAGGTGGGGCAGGCGCCTGGAACCTTGCTCTTTGTAGACGAGCCAAAAACGAAAGGCCCCCTGAAGGTGGACGTAATTGATTACAATGCCACTATCCTGAAGGAGTTTGGCCTGAATGCCGTGGAAGAAATTTTTCCACACCGGGAATCGAAAAATGCTACCTGGATCAACTTTGTGGGGATACACGATGCGGAGGGTGTGGCCAAAGCGTGTGATTATTTTGGGGTGCATCCGCTCACGGTGGAGGATATTCTGCAACAAGAACAACGGCCCAAACTGGAGGACAACCCCGATCACTTGTTCGTAACTTTGAGCATGCTCCACTTTGATGAAGATACCATGCAGGTAGATGTGGAGCAGGTGAGTTTTGTACTGGGCAAGTCTTGGTTGCTTACGTTTCAGGAGCGAGACGGAGACACGTTTGAGCCAGTAAGAAAACGGCTACGCAAGCAAAAGGGGCGAATTGTAAAGCATCAGGCGGACTATTTGCTGTACGCGCTGATTGACGCGGTGGTGGATTACTATTTTGTGGTGCTAGAAAAGATAGGGGACGATCTGGAAGAAATGGAGGCAGAGATTTTACTGAATCCCAGTCAAAAAATGCTTGACCAGCTCTACTTCCTTAAGAAAGAGCTGATCTCCGTTCGCCGGGCCATCTGGCCCCTGCGAGAGGTAATTATGAAGCTAGAAAGAGACGATTCGCTTAAACTCGTAAAAAAGGAAACGCGCCTGTTCTTCCGGGATGTTTACGACCACATCGTACAGGTGATCGATACGGTAGAAAGCTATCGAGATATGGCCAACTCTTTGGTAGATCTTTACCAAAGTATGCTGGGTAACCGAACCAACGATGTGATGAAGGTACTGACGGTTATTTCTACAATTTTCATCCCGCTCACCTTTATGACGGGTGTATACGGCATGAATTTCCAGCACATGCCAGAGCTGGCTCAACCGTGGGCCTATCCCGTTTTATGGGCTGCTATGCTTGGTATGAGTGGAGGCCTTATTATCTATTTCCGCAGGAAAAGGTGGCTATAGACTACTCTTGGAACTGCTGGATGGCTTTTTCTAGCATAGCGTCCCGACCGGCCAACCGATCTTGGTGGGTGTTGAAAACCGGCACATCGGGGATAATTCCCCGGCCCACCCATTCAGGTTTATCCACTGGATTTGTATACCGTACAATGGGGATGGTAATGCTCAAACCGGAGTTGGGCAACACCACTTTTACATTGGCTGCACTGGTATTACCGTAGTATCCTCCTCCGGTTTCCTGCCCCACAAATACTGCTTCCCGATTATTGTGTATAGTACTCACTACATCAGTGGCGGTTGAGAACGTTCCGCCATCTGAGAGTACCACTAGCTGACCCTTAAAAACAGGTGCCTTGGGCCTATGAGTGCGTAGTGTCTTGCTCCAAATCCATTTGTACTGGCCGGCAACTTCCCGGTCCTTCACCAACATCATACCGATGAATCTAAGACCATTGGCTTTATCTAGGCCGGGAGTTTTACCCAACCGCCGCGTACTGGTTTGCATCTTCACGAAGTAGTCAAACGGCTGGTTGATCAGGTAGCGACATAGCAAGGTGCCCATATAATCATCCCCACCCCCATTGTCTCGCAGGTCTAAAATGAGGTAGTCCAGTTCTTGCTCAGCTACTTGCTCAAAAATCTCACCGTACTTCTTGGGCAAAGGATAGCCTCGCTGACGCATCCAGCTTTTAGTAAAGGAGTTATGCACCAAATGCCCTACTTTACCTACTTCAGCATCAATAACTTCTAAATAAAGAGCGGGCCCATCATAAGACGGTTCCGTCTCAGCGTATCTTTCTTCGAAGCGTTCTCGCCGGGTATTTCGTGACACATTGGACAACATTACCGTCTCCGTTTTCCCCTCCCACTCGTAAGTGAGGGCAACTTCATTTCCACCAAAGTGCTGAGCATACCGAGGTATGATATTCCATCGCATACGGTTCATGACTCCTCCTTCGCTGTAGCCATCAGCAGTTACGTACCTGCTTAAAACTCTATATACATCTGAGAAAGCTAAGCCATCCAGATGGGTGACTTTGGCTCCAATGGGCAAATTCCCTTCTGCCGTAAAATCATGGTAGAGTACTCCCTCACCTGGTGCATTGAAGTAAATATTGAAGGGGAGTAGTACTGGGTTTTCAGCTTGATAAGTCGACCAACCGTTCACATCATTCATCCAGGTATGTCCGCAATGGACCGCGGTTAGCTCCTGACGAATCAGCAATGAAAAATCATTCATACTCTGTGCTGGCCAGCCTTTGGCTTCCATCACCTGAGTTACTGAGTCCCACCGCTCAGGGGGCATATACCAATGCACTCCCCCATGGGCATGTTCCAAAGCCCCTCGAAAGATTTCCCAATCCTCACTTTGTTGTTCGGAGGTAAGAGTATCGAATACTTGAGCTTGTAGTGCCGAGCTACTCAGTACCAGAATGGTTATTATGATTCGCTTCATACCGTATATTCATCAAACGCAGGACCAAATGCATAAATCACTGATAGTCAAATTAGTAAAGCTATTCATGAGCTTTGATTGGTTCAAACTGAAACAGGAGGTCTGTTCCTAAATGAAACAATCTACTGATCTACCCAATGGCGGTCTTGGCCGAGAAACTGAGGAGTTTGGACAGAGAGCACCTTGAGCGGTATATCGCTGGTAACGGTAACGGCGTGCACAGATTCTGGGGGAATCCGTACAAAGTCTCCAGCTTTTACACCGAATACTTCATTATCGAGGGTCATGTTGCCTGTCCCTGCCAGGATATAGATATGCTCGGCGTGTTCGCGGTGGTAGTGGGCCTTCACTCCCTCCTTGATCCAAATCACAAAGGAGGTAGCTTGTACACCATCAGAAATAGGCTCAACGTGCACATTATCAAACTCTTCTGGTGGCTTGAGCCCTTCCAGGTCTACAAGGTTCTGCGCCTGTATACCTCTTGTAGCCCCTATGAGAACGAACAAAACCAAGAGAAACCGTGTCATGCTTAAAACTTTCGTTGTAAATCGAGAATCTAAATTAAAAAGTACTAAACTACCTACAATGTTGATTAAGAAGTCACTGTTTTTGTTGCTGGCAGCTGGGCTGGTTTTCAGTGCCTGCACATGGGACAACGAGGAAGATCTGGACGCCATGGGGCAGGATCCTGATGAGGAAGAACCCATTAACTGTGCTGATATAACCCTCTCAGGTGATATCACCCAAATCATACAAAACAACTGTGCCATTCCTGCTTGCCATGGGGGTAGTCGTAGCCCGCTCATGACAACACCTGAGCTCATCATTGCGGCAGCAGAGCGCATAAAAGTGCGTACCCAAGCTGGAACCATGCCACCGAACAACCCGCTGCCTGCTGATCGTGTAGAAACCATTGCTTGCTGGGTAGATGCCGGAGCGCCTAATAACTAGGAGGAAGCAAACCTGGCTGGCGATCGGGGCTACTACCTTCTTTTGCGCTTGTACTTGGCACAATGTAGAAGACCTTACCATAGAGGCCACTCCTCCTCCACTGGCTAATGAAATGGATTGCCCTCCGATATCCTTAGAGGCGGAGGTGCTACCGATCATTGAGACGAACTGTACGGTTGCTGGGTGCCATGTAGTAGGGACGTCATTGCCTCACTTTGAGACCACCGATCAAGTAATAGCTTTTGCTGTTCAGATTGATCACCGGATTCGTCATTGGGATATGCCCCCACGGCCTGCCGAGTTTTTGGCTCGGGAAGACATGAAGACCATCCAATGCTGGGTACAGCAGGGAGCCCTGGATAATTAGACAATAGTTGGCAGGTAACCTTCGGAAATGTATCTTTCCTAAAAACATGCTCACCCTATGTCTTGGATCACCAAAAGACCGAAACTTTGGCTGGGTCTCATCGGCCTACTTCTAGTTGTTTACCTTTTCCTTCGGTTTAGCCGGGTGTATTATGAAATACAGTCCTTCTTGTTAGGAGTAATCGTAGGCTTAACGATTGGGATCATTCCCTTTATTCGTTTATGGCTTTCTAATAAGAAGAAAAATAAATGACATAGAAATGGCGACCCTTGAGTCGCCATTTTTGTTATTCAAAGCTTCGCTTATTTGGAATTACTTTCCAGCCTCTTCTGCAGCTTGCGCCAAAGGAGGAGGTCCCGCAGGCAATACACCAACGTACTCGCTATCTCCACGGCGCTCCTGAAACTCCGCTTTTACTTCGGCTACTAGCTCAGGGCTCTCAAACAAATCTACCATGGTCATGGCCAGGGCTTTGGAAGCAAACACCAAACCCTTGTGCCCGATGGACATACCGCCGCAGGCCACTACTGCCCACGAGTGCCAGGGCGTACCACTAGGGGCAGTGGTCACCGACAAGCGGATTTCGGGTACAATCCAACTAACATCGCCTACATCTGTAGAACCTCCTGGTGGGGTTTCACTAGTGGGCTTGAGTGGGTAGATTTCACCATCGATACCGATCTGGGGTTTCCCCGTAGCCTCCTGAATCTTCTTACCGAAGGCGATTTCCGCTTCGGTGTATTCTATAGGACCCAACAGCTCCAGATTGGCCTGTAAGGCTGCCCCTCCGGTGCGGTTAGGGATCACCTCCCTGATACCGGATACCAACCGGATTTCGTACTCCACATCGGCCATCAGGGCGGCTCCCTCGGCAATTTTTTCAGCACGAGCCCGCACCACCTCTACTCCTTCCATGTGCGAATCCCGAATCCGGGTCCAGATACGCGAGTAGTCGGGCACGACATTCACTACATCACCCGCAGCTTGAATATGATAATGGATTCGTACCGAGGGCTTTACATGTTCCCGCAGGTAATTGAGCCCGGTGGTATACAACTCCAACGCATCGGAGGCCGAACGGCCATTCCAAGGATCGGCTGCAGCATGTGCGGCTTGCCCCCGAAACTCGATGATGAAGTCTACCAAAGCCTGTGAGCTTTGCACGTGGGAGGCAATATCATCACCCGGGTGCCAGTCCAGGCATACATCCAGGTCATCAAACAACCCCGCCCGGGCCATCCACAGCTTACCAAAGTACTTCTCCTCGGCAGGGGTACCGTAGAAGCGTACCGTTCCTTTTATCTTACCGGCGTCCATGAGTTCCTTTACCGCCACTGCAGCACCCAGGCTAGCCGTACCAAAAAGGTTATGCCCACAGCCATGCCCAGGAGCACCTTCCTCTAAAGGCTGTTTTGTCGGGTGCGTGTCCTGCGAGAGGCCTGGCAACGCATCAAACTCGCCCAGAATACCAATGACAGGGCTACCCGAACCATATTCGGCCACAAAGGCCGTAGGCATCTCGGCTACCCCGCGTGTAACGCGAAAGCCCTGCTCTTCAGCATAATCAGCCAATAACCGGGCCGACTCGCTCTCCACAAAAGCGATTTCTGCAGCGGCCCATATTTGGTCGGATATCGAAATAAGACTGGATTTATGGTTTTCTACCGAAGCCATCACGGCTTCTTTATTGGCGGTTCGTTCTGCAGGTTGCGCCCATACACAACCTATCCCCACCGCCATTGCCCCAAGCAGGGCACCTAGTTTTCTCATGGCGTAGTCTTTAGTTTTAGGTGATACGAGGTAAGATACTAATAATGGACTAATGCCAGGAGAGACACCCTACGCTTACTTTATCATTGGCTATCCCCTTCTAGCCGAAACATTCAGCATGTACCGAATGGCTAACCCTATAGAGTAATTGGTGACAAAACGGTACGGACCCAGGATTTCCAATTGGTCCATCAGGTTCTCTCCACGAGCCTGAACTCCCAATTCAATGCCTCTACCCTCCCAGCGATAACCAAGTTCCACCTGGCCCCCTACCATGGTATAGAGAGGAGGTCGATGCCATAAGGAGGGTATACCTGACCAAGGATTCTGGGCAATATAGTAGTAGGCAGGCCCTACGAATCCACCCAACCGGGCATAACCAAAGGGAACATGATATAGTATCTCTACAGGTAAAACCAAACTATGCGTTCGGCCGATGACTCTGCTTGTCAGTATTTCTCCATTCGCTCCAGTATAGGGCTGCAAAAAATGGCTGGTATTGTTGAGTTGCCCCATTCCAGTACTTAAGCTTACGCCGGTATTTCCAAAATCCAGTTGGTAATGGATGGAAAAAGAGAGAGTGGGAAACCACCCCAAGGGTTCGGCAGGATACTCAGCAAATGTTTCAAACCCAGTGGGGGCACTCAAAGAGGGCACCACTGTAAAACCCCAGTGTGTTTTCACCTGTGCGAAAACGCAACCGACCATCAGCAGAAACGGGCAAAGGCATGCAATCCGCTTCATGGTCTACCTCCTTTTCTCAAAATCCCAAGTGCTGCGAATGGATAAGCTAGTGGATAGTATAGGGTTCTGAAAAGAGCATCGCACATCTGCCCTGGCGTAGATCCCTCCTTCCAAACCCATGGACTTACCCCCGGTTTGCCGGTAGAGCAGTACAGCACGGAAACTTCCACCCCAAGCCTACATGGAGCCATATATCTAAATACCATCAAATACTTCTCCTTCTTGAAGCACCAAGCTTCGGTAGGACATCATAACTCCTCCCAATGGTGTATAAACGCCCAGTCCAGGCCAAACGAACCCCGGGGGAACCATCAAAAAATGGTGTTGAAGTTGAGTTTTGTTCGGCAGGATCTAGTTCTTGCTCACCAAAAAAAGTGAAGGATTGCCGGGCTTGCAGATAGTTGAAGCCCATTTTCAACCCCAGGGACTTCTCTCTCAAAAAGAAAAAGTAATCCAGTGTAGCATGGATACCTGGCTGGTCATCTGCAGAAAGTAATACTGAGTCAATATCCGTTTGCGAATCTTGAGGTAATGTTACAGAAGGTTGTACAGTCAATTCGATCCAGTGCGGTGCATGTATCTGAAGACATAACACACCGAAACAGGCCCCCAAGCCAAAGCGTCGAGAATAAGGTGTCATACTTTTCTAGGTTTCAACCCACCTAACGACACCCTCCTCCGGCAAGTTGTTTTAGCCGGGTACTATTCGTCCCTAGGCACCTTCACCATCACATTTTCGTTCAAAATACGACTGAGCTCACGAATACGCCCTTCCTCAAAAGCCCGGTCGTAATCGGCCACAGGTACCGTGTCCCCAGTATATGTGTAGTTGATATAGTCCTGCACGCGCAGCCCCTCCACCTCGCGTACGTTAATAGCCTCGCGGAAGCGTGATCCGCCGCCGTTGGTCAGGTAGTAATAGGCGATGTAGTCCACCGTGTAGCCTTTGGCCTCTACCCAATAATAGAAGGTATCCTCAAAGTCGGTGCCTCCTCCCTCTTTCGAGAAGGTAACCTTCACCTTGTAATAGGACTTTCCTTTGATGAAAACCTGCCCAGCATATTCCTTGTGCACAGCTCCATCGTTTAGGCCGAAGGGCAGCTGAATGAAGTAGGCTACAGAGTTAACCGAGTTAGCATATTTAGCACTGTCTTCCGCTGACAGCTGCACTTTCTCCCCGTCTTGCTCCCGATAAAACCCCTCATTTTCAAGTACATCAAGGATGGTTCCGGTAGTATCCGTGGTCCATTGTCGCTCGTAACGAAAACGGGCATTGGCTCGCTTCACCAAGTACTGCCGTCCTCGAAAGTCGAAGGTGAGAGTGAAGTTATCGTACACCGCCCCCCG
>DMST01000016.1:97875-129261 GCA_003454975.1 Cytophagales bacterium
CCCCCCCGTGCTGGTCAATGGCCTGGTCTACTACCCACTGGGCTGAATCGGTGGGGGTATCTGAGGAAGAGTCGGTACTTGAAGAAGTTGTGTTACAGGCAGCTAGCAAACCCGAAAGGCCAAGTAGAAGTACGGCGAAGCGCATAGATATGGGATCAATATTTTTCTAAAAGTACGCAAACAGCTGGGTACTGTTGGGGAGACTCATGGGGGTGTCTGATGGCTGACGCTAAAAAAGAAGGCCGCCAGGCTAGCGAAGCCCGGCGGCACGAGGGTATTCACGCAACAACCCTCTCTCTCACCAATTCAACACAATTATTCAGCTGTTTACATTTCGCCAGATCTTCTGTCGGCGTTGGTTCAATCCTATTTGTTCTTCTCGTTTGACATACATAGGATGCACCCCTCGTAAGGATTCCATAAAAGGAATTGAAAAAAATTTTGGAACAGCTATTATACTTGTAGACTAACCTACACCTATGAAAAATCAGAAAACTCGCTACGCTTTCATTGGCGCTTTGCTGGCCCTATTTGCTGTAGTATCCCAATTCTATTTGAACCTAACGGTACAAGAAGAACCCAAATGGATGATCGTCCTGCGGTACTTCAGTTATTTCACCATGGTAAGTAACCTACTGGTAGGGCTACACCTGGGCGCACTTGCTTTACCTACTGGCACTAAACGCTGGCCTCGGTATACAAGCCCTTTGGTGAGTACCGCAATGACCACCTATATCACCATTACCATGATTGTGTATTACGTCATGCTGGCCAAAGATGCCAACCCTCAGGGATTTCAGGCGATTATCAATCTCACCCTGCACCTGTTTGTACCGTTATTTATGATTGTATTCTGGGTACTCTTTGTGGAGAAAAAGGACCTACAATGGAAAATGGTAGGCCGCTGGTTACTTACACCGCTAGTTTATTTTATATACGCCATGGTTTTGGGCGCCTTCATTGACAAATACCCTTACCCTTTCTTTCAAGTAGATGTACACGGCTGGACCCGAGTAATCATTACTGCCTTAATCATTTTGGGGTTTTTCGGTATAATGGGTATGACCTACATCGGAATTGGGAAAATCCTCGGTAGCAGGAAACGTTGAGAATTATTATCAAAGAGGGGCATAAACCCAAAAAACGCATGCTGTCTTTACCTTCTCTTTTTAGGAATCACTATACACAACAAAAGCCCCGAGTGGGGCTTTTTAGTGATTGGATATGTACCTCGTATCTTACTTCAATTTGAACTCTCCTTTTAGATCGCCATTATTATTCAACCAATTGGTCAATACAATGTGCTTCTCACGACCACCCAAGTTCATAGTGTAGAACTCGCCGCCTTGTTTCCGCACACGGAAGATCACGCTTTGTAATGCCTGCTTGGTATTGGTTCGTTTTTCTTCTGGAATACCATCGGCTTGCATTACCTCCTCAGTGAGATCATCATAGGTAATGGGACGACGATATTTCTCCAAAACAGCCTGAATTTTTGGCTCCCAGGTAGACTTACGACCAGGCTTAGGGCCATCCGCTTTCTTTGCTTTGGCCTTAGGCTTAGGACCTGGCTTATTTACACTTCCTGGTTTACGGCCACGTTTCTTAGGAGCTGCAGCAGGAACGCTATCACCAGCTTCAGGAGCGGTAAATCCTCCGGTTACTTCTAAAGAAATAGTGGGTACAGATTCATCATCACCCAAGCTTTCTAGTACACTTTTGATATGCTCCAGCTTCTCTACAGTTTCTTTCAATTGCGCCATGTAGAAATCGCGCATCGTATTCACGTCTCCTTTGGATAATTTAATATTGGCCATCCGACAAGTTTTGAAGATTTATTTTTTACAATCCTACACATTGAAAATTAGAATAACATGAAATTAAGGCACTTTTTGTAAAAAAATGCAAAAATCAGCAATTTTAGTAAGTAGTAAACATTATTGTTTTCACTAATTATGCGTAGAAAACGAACATTTTAATCAATTCCAGACACTTCAACCAACGTTTGAATACAATTACACCAGCTGCTTAACTATCAGATACTTCCACGCTATATCATTTGTACGATTTTGTAGTTATTCACTCCACCTTAACACAAATTAACACTCCTTTACAGCTGATTGATAATTACCTCCCGTTACAACAAGTACCTTTGAATCAAAAGGTTATCACCCATCCTCCGTTTAAAATTCAACTTAAAAGCACAATGAGAAAAGCAATCTTAACTCTCGGAATAATAGTGGGAGCCTGGGCTCCACTAGTATCACAGGCACAATTGAACATCCATGCCGGGCAAAAACTACTGGTGGCCAATCGGTTAAATCATATTCACTTTAACAATAGCAATCAGGAATTGGATTTAGAAGAAGCATTCATCTCAAGTGAGTTGCCCGTGCGTGTAGTGAATGCAAGCACATTGGATGTATTGGCACCGAAGGTAGAAGAGAATGGACCATCGGCAATAATTAAAATAACATTCAATGAGGAGGTATATGAGTTTTCATTCCAACTCAAAACCCAAGTGGGACCTGAGGTAGCCGTGTACTCAGAAAATAGGGATTTAATAGGTAAAAAAGGAATCTTGGCCAGTACCCAACAATTCATCTTTGAGCCTCAGCCAGACCCTGAGCTTCTGGAAAATGCACCCAACACCCAAAGGTACCGAGTAAGCAGGGTAAAACTAACCTTAGCAAATGGCATGCGCCCCTTAGGCGATTTTGAATATACAGCAGAGAATCTGCAACGTGGCATCGCCGATTTGAACAAACTTTACCATCGGTCGAGCCGCACGCCACAACCAGGAGATAGAATTGTAATAGAGGTATTAGAAATGTTGGAAATGCAAGCGGACAATAGTGTAGTTGCCATACAACCTACCGTACCCCCGCGTAGCATTCCTATTAGATAAAGTTCGAAAATCCTTAATCGACAAATACCAAAAGGCACTTCCCGTGGAGGTGCTTTTTGTTTTCCCCTTATTCAATGTAATCCCAGACCATCCTTTAACATTAATTAACACTGTTTTACAGCACGTTGATAATTACTATCTGAGGTAGAAAGTAGATTTGAATCATAGCGTTATCGCTCTCCCCAAAAGCTGAATCTCCAACTAAAGTAGATGTATGAAAAAGTTAATCTTAATTCTCGGAATCCTGGTAGCGGCCTTCACCCCTTTTGTTTCTCATGCCCAAAACAGCATAGAAGCAGAGGAGACTCTTTTGGCCGTCAACCGACAAAACCTGGTTCATTTCACTTTCTCCGACCCTTCGGTTTCACTAGATGACGTCCACATTGCCAGCCGCATGCCCGTTAAAATACTGAATGCCAATACATTGAGCGTAATCGCCCCCTCAGTACACGAGGCCAGCTACTTTGAAACCATCCATGTTGTATGGGACAAACAAACCTTCGAATTTGAGTTTGCCCTCAAAATTCCGAGTCAGCCCGATGTGGTACTAACCCTGGAAGACGGTAGGCATGTAGGTAGAGGTGGGCTAAGTGCCGATGCGCGTACGGTAGGCCTGGCAGTAATAAGTGATAGAGAATTAACCAAGCAACAACCCCACCTACAACAATACCGGGTACGCGAGATGCGCCTTACCCTTGCAGATGGTGTTCGCCCCATTAGCTCACACCTTTATACGGCAGAGGATCTGGCTGCTGACGTTATCGATTTAAAGAAACTGTATGGCGAAGAATATTCTCCCCAAGCGGGAGAGCGGATTGTGGTAGAGGTAATTGCTATGGATCAGGTAATCTCTGACAACAAAATAGCAGCCATTGATACCCGGGTACCTCCTCGCAGTATCCCATTGAAATAATTATTGAAGATCCTTAATCGACAAGTACCAAAAGGCACTTCCTATGGAGGTGCTTTTTGTTTTTATCGGGTGAGGGCGTGCACCACAATATTCACCCCAAAGCGGGTATTATCGGTCTTATACCAGCGCTTGTTCCGGAAATCATAGTCCCACTCACAACCGTAGTCCTTGTTGCTGTAGAGTACACCTATACGGTTCTTGACCGTAATGGCCTTCAGATACTTATGGATGATATCGTCGCCCCAACCGTTGAGCTCTACAGAGGTGGCAGGCGGCCCTTTCTCAAATTCAAAGAAACAGGAGTATAGCTCGTGGTCGTTGGGAATCTTCTGCAAAGCCTCGGGCCCAAAAATCTCCGCCATCTGCGCCTCAAAACTCTTGGCGAACAACCCATCGATATCGTGGTTGCAGTCGTCTACAAATACAAAGCCACCGTTCTCCACGTATTTCTTAAAATTGGCCCGCTCCTTGGCGTTGAACTGCACCAGTTTGTGCCCGCTTAGGTAGCAGAAGGGCGACTGAAAAAGCTCATCGCTAGCCAGAGGCACTACTTTCTCTTCCGTATCTACGGCAATGGTGGTGTACTGCACCAGGGAGTGCAGCAGATTGCTTGGCATCCGCTGGTCGGTATTCCAATCACCGCTATCGTACTGAATACGGGTGAAGAAGAATTTACCCCGGTAATTTACATCGCGTTGCATATCAGTGTACTATTAACTCTATTATGCTCTAGGAAGCAAGGGAATTTTGATCAACTCCGTATATTTGAGGAGGATATATACTTTACCTTTTATGAAAATTTTCTCACCAGCAACTATAGGAGTGTACCTATTCCTTTGCCTTATCTCCTACCACTCAGCAGGCCAGAAGTTCAATTGGGCTTCTGCAGGTGGAGAAACTGTTAAGGATATAATCCGAGACCACGAAGGAAACTACTACATCACAGGCGAAGACATTTTCAATTCTTTTCTAGACTCTGACCTAGACACTACCCAAAGTGCCTATTTGGTCAAATGCTCCGCAAATGGTGAGTTCTTGTGGGGCAAGACATTGGGCACCTTAACTACAGAGGGTAGGTACCTGGGCATTGACTCAGAGAATAATGTATACCTGACGGCCAGCTATTCTTATGCATTTACTTACGAAGGCATCGAGTTTCCCCAGTTAAACGGTAGTGTTGGTAACATCTTGCTAAAGGCTGACTCAGAAGGGGAGCTACTCTTCATAAAGTCAATAGGAGGAATTTTAGTTAGCGGTTTTGCTGTTATGCCAGATAATGGATTTTTGCTTGCAGGCCAAGCTGATGAAGACGTGACTCTGGGAGATTCTACTTACCAGCCCCGTCGGGATGGGTTTGAAGATGTCTTTCTGGTAAGGGGAAATCCCGATGGCGATATTCAGTGGGTGAATGTTCCTGGCGGCAATGGGGTGGATTATCCCACGGATTTGGTAGTGAATCAACAGGGGATTTTTGTTTCGGGATATGGCGGCAACGGCTCCTTTCAATTTGGGAATCAGGACATTCCTTTATCAGGTATCGGCGGAAATGGCTTCATCGTGAAGTATGATTTGGCCGGAAATCCAGTTTGGTTTCGTACCGTAAATGATCAGGTAAATATTCCAGCTGCTATTGCTGTGACCGAGCAAGGAGAAATTTATTTAGCAGGGACTTACAGTCAGAGTGACTCCAATTCAGGCACTCGGATGGTAGTGGGTAAGCTTGACTCAATGGGAAATACGCTTTTCAGAAGGGCGTACAATTATGCACCCAACGAATACTACCATTTAGCAACCCATGAAGGAGATGCATTTTTATCTACTTCGTTAGGAAGGAAGGATGGTGGCGATTCTCTTCCTATACCCAATGACCGGGACTATTCTTTCGCTACCTTACTGAAGTTCAACGACATCGGTTTCCCGCAGTGGGGGATTGCCTCCTCTGGCACCCAACGGTCAAACGCCTCATCAGCATTCGTTTCTCAAGACACCATTCTTTGGGGATTAAATTTTTATGGCGACACCACGTACCTAGGACCGTATACTTTCATTGATAATAACGACAATTTCAATAGTAATCTTTTGGTATCACAGGTAGTGGACACTAGCCAAACCTTATGTCCAACCCTGGATACTATTCAATATCTAGCTCTCGATACCCTAGCCTGTCAGGAGGATGGCGTGCGAGTCTCAATAGAAGATCATCCCTATGCTGTCTATTTCCAATGGTACAAGGACGGAGAGCCGTTACAAGATTCTACCGGCGCCTCCATTCTCATTACTGAACCGGGCGTCTACTACGTAAAAATCAATGAAGACTCAGAATGCAGCACTTCGTTATCTGAATTGGTGGTCAAACTTAGTACAGATACCTCCTCTTCAGCGGATATCACGCTGATAACCAACCCCAATCTTACGGTTTCGCTACCTGAAGAACCTTATTGTACTGGCATCAGATATACTTTTTCTGCCTTGGCTGACAGTAATGCCCACTTACTATGGAGCTTCCCTGATAATACCGAGGCCAGTGGGCTTACCACCAATTCACCGCACGTGATGTGGAGTTCCGCACAGGTCAACTATCTGGCATCCGTAACAGTCACTGACTCCTTATCAGGTTGTGCCACTACTAATACCTTCTCATTGGATATTGGAGACACCCCGGACAGCAAATTGCCTGATGCCCAAGCGGTTTGTGTACCGGACACTACGGAAATAAGAGCCGCCCAATCTGCAAGTTGGACCTACGCTTGGTCCGGTCGCTACATGGTTGATGTATCCAATGAGATTGCTTTTGTGGCAGCCAGTAGTACCGACACTACAGACCTTCTTCTTACGGTAGTGGACACCGCAAACGGCTGCTCTTCATCAGACACGCTACAGCTCATCAGCTACGAAGTCATTGCCAATGTACCGGGCATTGAGGAGGACACCACGCTGCTCTGTGAAGGTGAAACACTGAGTTTGGAAGCCGAGTATGTTCCCAATTGGAACTACCAATGGCTGACGGATGCCACCCTGCGGGGAGACACAAGTACGGTAGTCCTATCCAATCCTTCACCGGTAGGTAGTGAGGTTACCCTGCGCGTTACGGAGGCCACCTCTCGGTGTACCAACGAGACAAGTTTTTGGGTGCAGGAGGTTCCTCTACCAGAAGCAGTCCTGTCCATTGAAGAGGATTCTCTGATTCTGGATACTTCCATGAATGTGGCTACCATCCTGTGGTTTGTAGACAGCACCGAGCTCTCGGAGTTTGCGGGCCTCAACCGGATACAGCCGGAGGGCATCGGTGATTTCTACGCTATGGTGTACAGCGCCGAGGGATGTGCTGCCCAAACCGAGGTTATCTCCATTGACGAGCCCCTATCGCTGTTTGCACAAGCCGAATATCTGAAGGTATTTCCCAACCCGGCCACCAGCGGGATCACCATAGAGACCGAGCAAACTCCCGAATCTATCGTTGTATTTTCACTTACCGGCCAGGTCATGACTTCCTCGCATGGAATACGGACTTTAGACCTGCGTGGCATGGCTCCCGGGGTGTATCTGCTACAAGTACAGTTGGAAGATCACATTCACTATCAACGGATCAGTAAAAAATAAGGGGCTTGCTATGAAGTACTATCATCTCTCAACAGCCATCATACTGTTTCTAGTTTTATCACTCTCTATCACCGCCAACGGTCAGGATATACAATGGGGTATTTCCGCAGGAGCTTTCGGTGAAGATTTCATTGAAGACCTGGCCTATGACATGGAAGGCAATGTTTTGGTAGCAGGATCTTTTTCCGACAATGTAGTCTGGGGAGATTCCACCTTCAATAGTGGTGGTTTTGTTTCAAAACTATCCCCAGATGGCCTGGTGCAATGGACTCACGTTTGGGGAGGATCTAGCGATGGAGGCCTGGCCGTTTGCGCAGACAGCGATGGGAACGTGTATGTGGCAGGGTCTTTTTCAGGTTCAAATTTTTCCTACGCTGGTTTCACCTTTTCCCGGTGGGGTGGTGGCACCTTTGTCATGAAAATTTCCCCGTGGGGGGAAGTGCAGTTTGTAAAGGACATGGGAAGGTGGTGGCCGTCTGATATCAAAGCAATGCCCAATGGGGGATACCTGCTAGCCGGTCGTACACGGTTCGACGTCACTATCGATGATTCTACCTATGCGGTTAGAGGGCGGAGTGGCCTTTATGACATGTTTATGGTGAAGGGAAATGCCCAAGGTACCGTTGACTGGGTTCGTAATCCAGGAAGCACTACTGACGAGGAAATCACTTCCATAGATGTGCACGAGACGGGTATTTATGTAGGAGGATTTTACACGGGGGCTTCGTTAGATTTTGGAGAGTACACCCATATGCGCGGAGATGAATCAAGGCCGGGAGTAATATTCAAATATTCTTTGGCGGGTGATTTTGAGTGGCTAAAAGAGGTACACCAAAATATGGCTACTGCCACAGTTCACGGTATTGCAGTCAGCAGACAAGGAGACCTCTACGTAAGCGGGTGGTTTCGCGATGGCAACCTGAGAGTGGAAAGCGGATTCTTCCTTTCCAAGCACGATGCGAATGGCTCTTTGCAGCTGTTAAGAAAATACTACTCAAATTATGAACGAAGACACTGGATGGCCATCTCCGCCGGAGATGATGCCGCCTACCTCACTATGCCAGTGGGGATTCTGCACGGTGGAGACCCACTCCCCATCCCCAATGGAAATTACCCCTACCGCGCGTTTATGCTAAAATTCAACGAAGTACTGCATCCACAGTACGCACTATTGGCTTCAGGCGGAGACTCTAATTCTGACTATGGGAATGCCCTGGAGGTTCAACATAATCGTGTGCTTTGGGGAGGTAGGTTCAACAGCGACACCTTGTCTTTGGGAGATCTACAGTTTCTGGATAACAGCGGAAATCGAAGCTACGACTTTTTCATCGTATCCAGCGAGGACACTACGAAGAATAAGTGTCCGGATTATTCTACTCTGGCCTATGGGGAAACCCCAAGTATTGTATGCCAAGGAGATCAATTCCAACTGTCAGTAAATGCGTCGGCATATGCCCATACAATCCAGTGGTACCGCAATGACTCGCCCGTTGCCTCTACCCAGGCAAATACGATAACCGTGAGCTCAGAAGGCACTTACCGAGCCCGGATAAATAATGGAACGTCATGTAGCTTCGACATGCCCGATGTCCGTATTGAAACCGGCCCCTCACCCTCGGATTCTGCGGATATCATCATCAAACCATCACCTACCGCCTTGGTTTCGGTACCTGATCCCATGTGTACGGAAAACGCGTACGTGATTTCAGCAGAAGAAAAAGTAGGGTATCAATATACTTGGAACATTCCCGGGTCGCTGACCGAAGAGGGGCATGATGGCCCTCAGGCACAGGTACTTTGGACCGAACCCTCTCAAAAAACAGGCACTCTGTTGCTAGTAGATGGGGAATCGGGTTGCCAAAGCGAACAGTCTTTTGTTTTCCAAGTAGGCCTGCTTCCGAATTCGGAATTGAATGATATTCAGTTCGTTTGCCTGGGGGACACAGCTACGCTCCGGGCTAAATACGAACCGGATTGGTGGTATACCTGGCAAGGAGAAGGATTAGTACAATCCATGGAAGAGGAAGCCCACTGGGTCTCTTTTTCTACGGATTCTATCCCGCTCCTGCTACACATTCAGGATACTGCAAGTGGATGTGAAAATACGGATACTCTCTTGATCAGTGCACGAGAAGCCGTAGCGGAAGTATTAAGTTTTTCGGAAGACACTGTAGCCTTATGTAGTGGAGAGGTTCTTTCTGTAGAAGCGATATATGACCCCAATTGGCGATACCAATGGCAAACCTCACTATCCATCCGAGGAGATTCTAACCTAGTGGAAATCTGGAATGCCAGCCAAGAGGGTAGCATACTCAAGCTTATAGTATCCGAAATCTATTCTGGCTGTACGGATGAGAGGATCTACACGATCAAAGAGAGTGTTATCCCAGAGGTTTGGCTCGACCAAACAGAAGACTCTTTGGTCTTGACCTCTACCACAGTGTTCAATACTATTCGCTGGTTTGTAGACAGCACCGAGCTCTCGGAGTTTGCGGGCCTCACCCGGATACAGCCGGAGGGCATCGGTGATTTCTACGCTATGGTGTACAGCGCCGAGGGATGTGCTGCCCAAACCGAGGTTATCTCCATTGACGAACCCCTATCGCTCTTTGGCCAAACCAAAAAAATGAGGGTCTTCCCAAACCCGGCCACCAGCAGGATCACCATAGAGACCGAGCAAACTCCCGAATCTATCGTTGTACTTTCACTTACCGGCCAGGTCATGACTTCCTCTCAAGGCAAACGGACCTTAGACCTGCGTGGCATGGCTCCAGGGGTGTATCTGCTACAAGTACAGTTTGAAGATCATATTCACTATCAACGGATCAGTAAAAAATAGCCCCAATGCAGAGGTAAGCAGGAGCAAGCAACTTTCGGAACGCTACAAGGTAAGTGAGTCTCCTTACCTCTCCTTTGGCAGTTACCACTCCTTGCACAAACTGGCTGCTGGTTAAAACAGCACGCTAGGGCCAGTATAATTTCTTGAATGATAAGCAGCCCCCTATCTTGGGGGCCAAACCTGACTTGCATGCAAGCACTGGAGCTTATCCTTTTGGTCTTGGCCTACACCACCATCATTGTGGCCTTGTTTCTAGAGATTATCTGCTACCGGCGGAATCTGGAAATGCGAGAAACCATTTACCTAACGGCGAGCTTTCTCTTGCTGATAGTTGCACTTACCCTTCCCTATTTCCTCGCCGACTATCAGGACGAGCCTTTCTCAATGCCCCTTATCCAGCTAGCGATGATTACGGTGGGGCACGCCACACTCCTCAACTTACTGGTAGAACGAAAGCACCAGCTACCCCCCAGGTTTTCGAGGGCTGTGACCTTGCTGGCCTCGGCATTGGTAGTGGCCGTGGGCGTCTCACTTTTCCTTGACGAATCTACCCTAATCCAGTACATCACCGGCTGTTTCTTGGCCGGAGCAGTATTGTTCAGCATGATCATTATTCGGCGCACCCAACCGTTGACCCGAGTGGCCCATAAAGAAAAGACCGAACGACTATTTTCTGTCCTCCTGATGATAACCATTCCTGGATCCCTGCTCCTCAATTTCTTATTGCCCGAATCCCGCGCCTACAGCATTGGGCTTACCGTTCCGTTAGTATTTATACTATTGGCAAGCAACAAAGCGTGGGATGACATTCAGCGTTTGTCCCTACTACCCAAGGCCGCTCCTTTAGTCGCGGATACCCTCACCCCCTATGCACTCACAGAGCGGGAGACAGAAATTGCCCAATTGCTGATAAAAGGCAGTACCTACCGGGCCATTTCGGAGGAGTTGCACATCTCCATTCCTACAGTAAAGACGCACGTTTCCAATCTATACCGCAAATGCCAGGTAAATAACAAAATCGAACTTATCAACCTCATTACTAGATAGTTAACTTCCATCAACCCATATCATACTTTGGTATGAATTTGCCCTGAAGCGGCTTTTTCATCCCCTTTCCCGATTGATTTCGGTGGGCAAGGTTGAGACTGTTGTGCTCAAGATTGCTAAACCGAAAGATGATGAAAAAAGTCTCTCTTTTTCTGTTGTTGAGCGTAGCACTATGCTCCACCTTGTTGGGACAGGAAACTCCTGAAGCTACCCGCCAGCGGCTCGACTTCGCTCGTACCTACTTTGAAGCGGGCGCAGCCTACACCCCCAGTTTTAAGGGCCCGATGATACAAGACGGATCCATAACCCAGGCTACACACGCCGGCAAGCTGCACCCATACCTTACCTGGGGTGGCTTCCATTTCTGGGGGCACGCAGAATTTTACGTTGTGTTTCCGCTTGCCAACCTCAACATACAAAGTGGCCCGGAGCACGACTACCTCCTAAAGCACTCAGTAGTCACCGGCGCACGGTACCTCCCTTGGGCTTACCAGCCCGGTAAGCTGCGCCCTTATGTAGGGCTCAGCTGGTCTGCTCTGGACTTCCGCCCTCGCCATGCATCGCCGGAGGAAGCCCCCGTTCTGATCAACAACTTTGTGCCGGCACCCGATGCTGGCTTACTCTTTGGTCAAAGTAAATGGGTGGGGAGGTTAGCCGTAAATTACCTACCCAAGAACACTTGGGAATACGCGGTAAGTCCTACACAAATGGAAACCTTCCGTACGCCTAGCTGGAGCCTGCAAGCAGGTATCATTTATACTTTCGAAAACGGTAAGGACAAGGATGAAGCAGTAAATGAACGCTGGAACAGCTACCCGAGGCGCTCCAAGTTGGCCACGGAGGATTCGCCCAAGGGCGATTGGTTTGTGGGTATCGGCCCCTCTACTTCGTTTGGCCTACAACCATCAGCTTATTCCCAAGCGGCCTATCCTTTTCTTAACGCGCAGCTTAACTCTGGCAACTATTGGGACATCGCAGTAGGGTACCAATGGAACCAAGCAGGTTGGTTTACAGCCCTGTCCTACCGCAACCCCACCTTTTCTACCCACGGTTACGGAGTACAGCAGCAGGTACAAAAGACATCATTGGCCCTGGAACTCAGTAAAATCCTGGTGGATTGGGGAGGCTTTGCCCCCTTTGTGGGGCTCAACTTGGCCTGGGACCAATTGGACTACTTGGAAACCACGGAGGCCGGTACCCTGGAAACCCAGGACAGATCGCTACAGCCAGGGCTTACCTTTGGCTGGGATATTGTGCCGGGCAAAACGGATGAATTTTTCATCCTAAGAACCAACTTACGGTGGTATCCTTTCTCCCGGTTTGAAGTTGAAGGAGAGAGCTTTCAATTTGCGCAGTTGGAATACAACCTAATCCAAGCGGTATTTTACCCAGAGCGTTTCTTGAAACAGCGGAAAAATAGGAGGTAGTCCCAAAACAAAACCCCGGTCACCTAACGGCGGCCGGGGCGCGAAAATTAGCTATGGAGTGCCTTATACAGCGTCTGAGAGGCTGGTGAAGGTAAAGTCTCGAATCTTCATGTACGGAATCAGGTTGCCGTTGATACGCACCTGCTGACCTAGTGCTTCCAGGTTATTGAGCATGATAATGGGGCTCTCGTTGAAGCGGAAGTTCTTTACCGGGTACTTCAACTGGCCGTTCTCAATGAAGAAAGTACCGTCACGCGTCAGTCCCGTGTACAGCAAGGTCTGGGGATCTACCGAACGAATGTACCAGGTACGAGTCACCAATATCCCCTTCTTGGTATCCTTGATCAGGTCTTCCAGGCTGGCGTCACCACCGTCCATTACGGCCGATCCAGGAAAAGGCATTGGCGCAACACCACTCTTCTCGGCCCAGTAGCGACTGTAGAACATGTTCTCTACCACCCCGTTCTTCACCCAACTTACCGGCTTCTGTACTAACCCGTCGCCACTCCAGGTGCTGTAAGGCACCATGTCGTGATTGGGGTCTGAGTAGATATTTACGCGCTCATCTACCAGCTTCTCGCCCAGCTTAGTACCACCGCCTTGCTTGCTTAGGAAGCTGCGCCCCTCGTCGGCGGAACGTGCATCCATGCTGAACAACATAGGACCCAGCAGACCTGCTGCGGCCGCCGGTTCCAAAATTACAGTATACTTACCGGGCTCAATGGCTTGGGCTTTGCGGCTCAGCAGGGCCTTTACAATAGCAGTTTGGCTAGCCGCCGCCAAGTCCAGCTTATCAATATCATTTTGGTCTGCCGTAGCCCAGCCCGACCCCGTACCGTCTGCACTACGCATGGTAACGGTGAAGTCTACATTGGTGGCAGTATTGTAGGCAAACAGGCCTTTGTTGTTGGCTATGCTGTTGAAACCCGCAGAATGCTCCAGAAAGCCAGCTGCCGTTACGTCCTTGGCGGCCGCTGGCATGATGCTATTCTTGGCTACCTCAGCCCGCTGTGCGGCATCTATACCCGCGGTGCTATCGTAGAAGGTTTTGGACTCGCCAAACTCATTAGGGCCTACCGGCTCCATGTATTCGGGATTCTCTGGCGAGAGCCGAGCCAGCTCTTCTGATCGGGCCACCACTTTGGCCAGCGACTCGTCGTCCAGTTCGTTGATGGTAGCCACTCCCGTTTTCTTGCCGTAAGAGGAGGACACCCCCAACTCAATGTTTTCGGTGGTACCCGAGGTAGACACCGTATTGCGCGCATAGCGGATGTTGCCATCCTGGCTACCGCCCAGTTGTACCTCACAGTTATCGGCCTTGCTGTAGCTCAGCACCTTGTCGATGATCTGCTTGGCTTCGTCTCGTGATAATATTGCCATGATGTGAAAAGTCTCTGATTTGGAAGGATCTTAAATCGAACGTCCGGTATTGATCACCGTTACTCCGTCGAAGCGGGTAGTAGAACTACCGTGCGATACGGAAGAGATCTGCGAAGGCTGACCCTTACCGTCGAAGAAGGAACCGAATAAACGGTAATCGGACTCGTCACATATCTTGGTTACCGAGTTCCAGAACTCCTGGGTGTTGCTTTGGTAAGCCACGTCGTTCAGCATACCCGTTACCTCACCGTTTTTGATCTCGTAGAATACCGTACCCCCAAACTGGAAGTTGTAGCGCTGCTGGTCGATGGAGTACGAACCCCGGCCGGCAATGTAGATTCCGTCTTCTACGTCTTTCACCATATCCATGGCTGAGTACTGCTCATTACCCGGGCGCAGGCTCACGTTCGGCATGCGTTGGAACTGCACGTCGGCCCAGCTTTGCGAGTAGCAGCAGCCGTGGCTTTCACTCTCATTGATGATGTGCGCCTGGTCACGAATGGCTTGGTAGTTCACCAACGTACCCTCTTTCACCAGATCCCACTCCTTGGTTTCCACACCTTCGTCATCATAGCCTACAGCCCCTAGCGAGTGCTTCTGCTGCTTATCAGCAAACAGGTTTACCTTCTCGTTGCCGTAGTTAAAGTTGCCACTCTCCCACTTATCCAGCGTAGCGAAGCTGGTACCAGCATAGTTAGCCTCATAGCCCAGCACACGGTCGAGTTCCAGCGGGTGGCCTACACTCTCGTGAATGGTCAGCCCCAGGTGATTAGGTTCCAACACCAAGCTATACTTACCCGGCTCAATAGACTTGGCCGAAAGCATTTCCTTCGCTTGGGCACCTGCCATGCGGGCATCTTCCAGCCAGTCGTACCGGTAGCGGTACAAATTGAATCCGGCGGGGGAGGCAATCTTCTCGCTGTCCTGAGGCACCAAGTACTCGTAACCCATACCCATAGGAGCACCCAGGCCTTGCCGGCTCTTGAATTTACCCGCTTGTGGGTCGATGGCAGTAGCCCCAAAGGTGGGCCAGATGCGGTGGATGTCCTGATCGATATAAGAACCCTCGGTAGAAGCAAAGTACTTCTGTTCGTTTACCAGGAAGAGCGCCGAGTTCACAAAGTTGGCCCCTGCTTCCATGGCAGCCGCATTGGCCGAAAGAATAAGGTCTACCTTCTCTGATACCGGTACTTCGAAGCCGTTGGTTTCGATGGGCGTTTTCCAACTTACCTCGCCATAGCCTTTCACGGGCACCAGCTTTACCGGTTCGGTATTGATGCTGGCATTGGCCTTGGCAATAGCCACTGCCTGATCGGCGGCCTTTTTAATACCCTCTTCGGTGACGTCGCTAGTGGCAGCAAAGCCCCAGGTACCGTTGGCAATCACCCGAACTCCTACACCGAAGCTCTCGGTATTTACAATGTTTTGCACCTTATCCTCGCGGGTAAACACGTATTGATTTAGGTACCGGCCTATCCGGACGTCGGCGTAGGAAGCGCCGGACATCTTGGCCGTATTCAGGCCTACATCGGCCAATACTTTTTTCTGTGAAGCATCCATCAGCGGATCAAGCATCCGCGATACGGATACCGGATTCCCGAGCAGAGAGGACGGCAACGCAATTGCGCCTGCTGCGCCTACCCCTGCGATTTGTAAGAAGTCTCGCCGTTTCAAAATATCAGAATTGGATTAGGTGTGACAACACTACAGGAAGCGGTTATAAATGGTAAAACCGCATTTCCTGGGTAATAATCTGCTTATTTCCACCACAGCACGACACCCTTTTTGTTTTACTGGTATCATGATTACAGGAGCAGATAGACAGGATGCCTAGGCCGTAGTGTAGCATTCAAGAAGGTAAGTAGGCAGAACGGAAAGAAGGGGCCCACCTGGAAAGGACCTCTGTGTGAATAATGGCCCATGGCCGATATAGGAAAGACTATACTAGAAGAAGTATTACCGAGTGTATGGATAAACTGGTTATTCCTTCTTTCCCAACTTTGCCAACCATGCATCCGCCATGGCGTTACCCACTTTGGTTGCCCCTTGCTCGGTGGTGTGGATATAGTCATAAAAATCAGCCTCTTCCCAAATAGTACGTTGGGTAAGATCAAGCACCGCCAGGCCATGCTCCTTCCCAATCGCGTGCACCTCAGCGTTCATGCGTGTGAGTAAGTGATAGTAGTCCAGTCCGTTGATAGTTCGCCCACCTACTGGGCCGCCTTCGGTGTTGATACCCTCCATGCGACCATCCTCCCCAAAGCGGTACATGCTGCTGGGTTGGGTCACCAAAACAGGCTCTGCACCCATGTTCTGTACTTTTACGACTAAGGCTTGAAGTCTTTCCCGATACCGCCGAGGCAAGTCTGCCAGCACCGTATCCACCTCCTGCAAAGGTATCCGTGGCTGGTCGGTCCAGCCCAGTTCGGAAAAATCGATACGCCGATGCGCCACCCCACGCCCGCGAGCCAGCACCATCCCTTTCAACGTTCGTCCCAGATTGTAAAGAGCACTCTGATTCTTCCATTGCTCAAGCTGGGTAGCCTGAAAATGGTCCCGGTATCCGTAGGCGTTCTCCTTATAAAAGTCGTTCACCCCTACGTACATCAGGATGTACTTCGGCGCCAGGTCGGGAATTAGGCTAAGCCACCGGTCAATACTCTCTAAATGCCCAAAAGTACTCTGACCATCTACTCCCGCATTGGCCACCTTCCAGGGGTAGCCTGCTGCGGTTAGCCTGCTTTCTAATACCTGTTGCCAGGTGGCGGAGTCGTCAATGTAACGCTGATCGGTAGTGCTACCACCCAAGGTAAGGATGTCTACCTGTTCTGGGTGACGCAGTATAGAAAGGCCTCGTAAACCATATTCATCCCGCGTGTAGGCAATTTTGGATGGTGAGCGCTCATACAGCGGAGTTACATTGAGATACCAGGTACGACCGTGGGGGATATTGAGCAGATCAAGCGTATTGTCATGGAAAATCCAGCTGCCAAAGCCTAGTTCTACCAGTACCAGCAGCACAATGAGCACTAATAGATTTTTCCCGAGCCATTTCATGCGAGCAGAAATATCTAAAAATTTTCCATCCGCCTGTAATACCGAACCCCAAATGGCTACTTACTATAAAGAATCTTAAAACCATAAGAACCCGTCTTCATGAGCAACTTCCTTCCTACCCTGCGAAAAGCCTTTACCACATGCCCACAACCCAGAGCGTATTTGGAAACCCTCTCTACCGAAGAGCTAGAAAGTCATCTCAAGTCACAGCGTCGTCAGATTTGGCTGGCTAGTCTAATCTGGCTAGGCTCTATGGCCCTCATCTATTTTGGTAGCAATGCCAAGGAAGCACTCCTGTATTTGTACATCATCACCGCAGGTAGTACCGTGTACCTTAGCCGGGAAGAGTACCTGAAACGCAAGCGCATAGTTCGGGACATCATCCGATCACGCCAATAGACTGGCTCTACAGGGCCACCAAAGAAACTACCGCCGTTATGGTGGCCACAAAGGCTCCCAGCACAAAAATTCTGAGGCCGTGACGGCGATCTTGTAAACGGTAGCGCCACACCCGCTCTCCATTGGGCAAGGTTTTCTTGCCCATCCAGAGTGAGTAGCCTATTCCAATACCCACAATACCACCCGCCAAAGCAGCCAGATAGGCTGCAAAAGTCCAGAAGGGAGATCCCGCCTCAGGAGTGCGAAGTACGGCTAGTCGTTGGTCCTTCAGCCGTTTTAGGGCTTCATCCGACATTACCTTACCCTGGTCTGCCAGTAGTAGGCGCGCCCAAACAAAATCCTGTTCACTCCATTCATCAGGCTTGGTTAGCACCTCTATGAGTTCCTTTTCCGAAAACCCTCTCAGAAAATGTTCCTTAGGCAAAGGGGTATTAAGGGCCTCTTGCTCCATAAGGAAGTTGGCACGATCAAAATGGTCCTGAGGAATCTTTAATTCCCATTGGGTGGCCGCCCGATTAAAGGAGAAAGTGGGATCGAAGGTATCGTCGGTACTATTGATTTTGAAAGGGATATCCTGCTGGCGAAGTAGAACGCCCACTTCTTCGGCTTGAACTTGTGTGGGGTAGGATCGAAAAGTAAGGAAACTCATACGGGCAAGGCTTGATGGCAGATAAGAACAACCCGTAAAATAAGAATATTCTAGGAAATAATTGTCACCGACAAGTCTCCCGCCAACGGTCACGGGCTGCTATCTGGCCCCTTTGCGCCAAATGTTGCCAGTCTTCGCAGGCCTTCTCCATATCTCCTTGCCGTACGTATACCAATGCCCGATTGTACACCGCGGCTATCATAACCGGGTCCAGGCGGTAGGCTTTGGAAAAGCTGGCTACGGCACTATCCAGTTGGTTTTGATTAAACTGAGCCAATCCCTGCTCAAAAGATTGGTAGGCTTCAATTAATACCTCAGCTTTATGCCCCAACTCAGCAATCTGATCCCAGCTATTGTACCAAATACGGGTGGGAGCAGGTCCGGGCAAATTAACCTGAACCGTAAGGTACTGCACCACTCTGGGGTATCGATCTTTGGCATGAAACGCCCAATCTTTGTAAGACCTTTTGAGAAAAATCTGTAAGCGTCTCTCGGAGTCAGGGTCGGAAAACGAAGATTGTAATTGCTCTGCAGCAACGGCCCTTTTCTCAAAATCGATGACCACCTTATATTCCGCACGCCCCGAATCACGAAGCCGGTACAGTAAATTCAAGATGTGAGCATCATTGATTACCGGGCCATACTGCTCAAAATATACTGCGTCCTCCATGGCAGTAGGTGGTACTTCCGGCTCCCAAACACCATTCCTTACCAGCAAAAACCGAGTTAGCTGGTCGTCTGTCTTTTCCAGATCAATCTGCGAAACCACCAACGTATCTCCGTGCAGGTAGTCAATATCATATTGCTGCCCGGTTTCCAAGCTGAGCCGGCGGCTATCTTCGTACATACTATATTGGGCACAACCGGACTTGCCCCATGGAAATTTATAGTTGCATATCTCCTTGCGGGTTACATACCAGCGCAACGGAATCGTCAAACCAGCCCCCTCATATTCTATTACTGTACTACCATCTTTGCGCTCGCTGGATACCACGAGCCAATTTCCAAATAAGTCTTCCTGAAATACACGGCCTTGGCCAGTGGCTGAAGAGGAGGCGAGAATCAAAAGGCAAAGTATACTATGCTTCATAGAAACAGCGTACTAGTTGTCACTCACCTTTTTAGACTGCAAACAGGCAAAAGTGTTTGGAATTACCAGTCAACGGCAATCCTCTCGCCAGCGATCCCGGGCGGGTACCTGCCCTCGCTGGGCCAAGTGTTGCCAGTCTTCACAGGCCTTGTCCATATTCCCTTGGCGCACATATACCACCGCTCGGTTGTACACGGCGTTGATCATCACCGAATCTAGCACATAGGCCTCGGTGAACAAGGTAAGGGCACTGTCTAGCTGGTCTCGGTTCAATTGTACCAGACCTTGTTGGAAGTAAATGCGTGCCCGACGAATATCTTGGTCTCGCTGTCTGCCATCGCGTATTTGTTCCCAATTTTTCAGCCAAATGTTTATGGGCATCCTCCCTCCGGGATTTAATTGTACTGTGAGATACTGACTCACCCTAGGGTACTCTACTTCACCTTGGAAGGACCAATCCTTGAACGTTTTCTGTAGAAATCTGGTGAGAATCTTTTCTGACTTAGGATTGCCAAAGTTGTGCCGAAGTAGGGTTACGGACATCGTGTCTGCCGCAAAATCCAGTACTACCTTGTATTCGGCCCATCCCGAATCCTTCAGTTTACTCAAGACATTCTGCAAACGAATAGACTTTAAGGAAGGCCCATAATGTTCAAAGTAAGCAATCTCGTCTTCCCAAACTGGCGGCATGTCGGGTTGCCAAATTCCGTTTCGGACCAGGAGAAACCGATTAAGATATTCGTCTGGCAAGGAGGTGTCTATTTGCGATACTACTAGCGTATCCCCGTGCAGATAATCAACATCGTACTCCAAATCAGTTTCTAACTTTATCCTTCTGCCCGCACCAAAAAATTCATATTCAGTACATCCAAATTTTCCAGCTTTAGTCTTGAGTGTACATATCTCTCTCCGATCAATGTACCACCGCTCGGGAAGGGTACCCTCTTCGGGTGGATAATCAATGAGTGTACTGCCGTCCTTGCGCTCGCTCGAAGCGATGAGCCATTTGCCAAACAAATCTTCCTGTAGTAATTGGGCCTGAGCGGATCTGGGGAAAAACAAAAGAAATAAAACAGGTAGCGTGATTAGGTGTCGAGTGTTCATATCAATGGGTAGGTCTATTCTTATTTAAGAAGACCCCCAAAAGGCGTGAAATGATGGCATATGTAGATCCAACTGATATTCTAACTAGCAAATTTTAACAGACTCATCAATTCCACAGTTGAATCCCTATCTTTGCCCCCCAAATTTTGACAAAACTACCGATTGTTTCACCATGAATAGCGATCAACTGAAAGACGCGAAGGCCCGAGTTAACGCCTTGAGGGGGTATCTTTGACTACGATACTAAGAAAAGTGAAGTAGACGACGCGGAGCTGGTTTCGGCCCAGCCGGATTTCTGGAATGATCCGAAAGAAGCCGAAAAGTTCTTGAAAGGTATGCGGGCCAAAAAGGTATGGACCGATGCCTACGATGCTATTGAAGAGCGCCTGGACGATCTGGAAACTCTGTTTGAGTTTTTCAAAGAGGGAGAAGCCGAAGAAGAAGAAGTAGAGACCGCTCACACAGAGCTCAACCAGCAACTGGAGGAGCTGGAGTACAAGCGGATGCTAAGCGAGGAGGAAGACCAGCTCAACGCTATCATGGAGATCAACCCAGGGGCGGGTGGTACAGAAAGCAACGACTGGGCTTCTATTCTGCTGCGCATGTATATTATGTGGGGCGAGAGCAAGGGCTATCAGGTACGGCAGCTAAACTACCAACCGGGCGAAGCGGCGGGTATCAAAGCTGCTACCTTGGAGTTTACCGGGCAGTTTGCCTATGGCTACCTGAAAGCAGAGGGCGGTGTACATCGTCTGGTACGGATATCGCCGTTTGATAGTGGTGGCCGACGCCACACTTCGTTTGCCTCCGTGTATGTATACCCTCAGGTAGACGATACCATTGAGATTGAGGTGAATCCGGCGGATATTAGTTGGGATACCTTCCGGGCCAGCGGTGCCGGCGGACAGAACGTAAACAAGGTAGAGACTGCCGTGCGCTTGCGTCATGCCCCGTCGGGCATTATTGTAGAGTGTCAAGAAGCACGCTCGCAGCTAGCCAACCGGGAAAAAGCGATGCAGATGCTAAAATCGCGCCTGTACCAACAGGAGCTGGAAAGACGAAACGCCAAGCGGGCAGAGGTGGAGGCCAACAAGATGGCCGTGGACTTTGGCTCACAAATTCGCTCCTATGTGTTGCATCCTTACAAACTCATAAAAGACGCACGCACCGGCCATGAGCGTACGGATGTACAGAAGGTACTGGACGGTGATCTGGATGATTATATTAAGGCCTTCTTGCTGCAAAGCACAGGAGAAGGTTCGGACAATAATTAATAAAAGGAGACCAATTACTCATAGCCTCTTTCGCACTGCGGAAGGGGCTTTTTTTGTCCCGATTTCTTTCTGTACTTTTTAGCATGATCATCGCCTACGTCATCGGTATTGTCTTTTTCCTCTTTTCGTTCGGCTTGCTCCTGCTCATGGTTGTAGGCCGGTTTTATGGCCGTAAGCGAGAAAACCTGATGACGAACTGGGCTGAGTCGGCAGGAATGACCTACCAGAAAAAAGATGAAGGGCTCCTGTTTGCCAAGAACCTGGAAGGCTTCGCCCTTGGAGGAGATTCTGAGCTCAAGGGTGCAATGAACATTATGCAGGGTGAAGGCCAGGGATTCAAAACCTCCATTTTCGATTATTTCCGCCATCTGGAAAAAAAGAATTTAGCCAGCCGTACCCTTTTCTCAGCCGTGCTGTTCGAGGACCCAAAGTGGCACTGGACCCCTGCTCAGCTCACCCCAAAACTAATCCCTGAAGATGCCCCGGTACTCACTCAGCTGGAAGAGCTATACACCATCACCAATAAGGAGGCGATTCGTAACAACGAAGCTTTGCAGAGGCAATTAGTCCAGCATCCTATCTGGCACATAGAGCTAAAAAATCAACAAATATTACTCTATCGCGATCGCATTCAGCCACAGGCTAGTGAATACCAAAACCTACTCCGAGACGCACTTCATCTTAAAATACTCATCGAAGCATCACAATAGGTAGAGGCCCTGAATAGCCTTTTCCTACCCAATTCCTTATTTTTCCTCAAAAAGCAACCATGGGAGCTATTGTATTTGGTGTTATCGTTTTCATAGCCATCCTTGCTATTGGCTACTATTCGGACAAAAAACGAAGGGAAAAGATGGCGGCCGTAGCCGAACAAATGGGGATGCATTTTATCCCTAAGGACACGGACAAGGCTTTTCTGGGTCTAATGAAAACCTTTCAGCTGGGCCAGAAAGGCAATTCCCGATCGGCCACCAACATGATGAAAGCCGAAGCCGGAACGCTGAAAACCCTTTTACTGGATTACTATTACCAGGTAGGGAGTGGCAAAAGTGCCCAACGGCTCAACCAATCGGTGGCGATTTTTGAGCAAGACCCCTGGAACTGGCCACAGTTCATCCTACGTCCAGAACACTTTGGCGACCGAATTAAGAGTGCTTTTGGCAAAGACGATATCGACTTTGACGATAGTCCCGTATTCTCCAAGAAATACTTTCTGGCAGGCCCTGATGAGGCACAACTGCGTACTTTCTTCACCGCTGAGATGCGCGGTTTCTTTGAGGAGCACCAAGGCTGGTATGTAGAAACGCAAAGCAACCGGATTCTGCTATGCCGCCAAGGCAAAAGGCGTAAGCCAGACCAAATGGTAAACTTCTTACAAGAAGGTCTGCTGATAAAGGACAAACTAGAGGCCGCATTGGGGTGATTATTCTGCTTTTTTTCGGGACTGAATAGTACCTTAGGGGTTATATCAGTGTCTATATATATTATTATGAGCCGTTGTGTCGTTGTACCACAATACGCAACCAAAATCCTTTAACTAAACCAATGAAGTTATTCGCCCTCCTGGTCTGTACCAGCTTGGTGGCTTCGTCTTTGTACGCCCAAACCACCACTTCCTACTGGCAGGATACCGCGCCTGCTGCTAAACAAGTATCCCCCGATGGATACCGATACCTAGAACTGGACCCCACAAACTTTCAAAAGGTACTAAACTCTTCCTTACAAGGCAGGGGTTCCTCTACCTTGCAAATGCCCCTACCCTACGGTGGCATGGTGGAACTAAGGGTGGAACCAAGTGATTTATTGGCCCCTGAACTAGCCGCCAAATATCCTGAAATCCAGGTATTTGAGGGGAAATCTCTAGATGGCCACGTCACCTTCCGGGGCGATCTCACCCAGCATGGTTTCCACGGACAGTTGCTCACCCCACACGGCACATACTACATCGATCCGGTAAGAGAAGAGGCAGCCAACATGTACCTCAGCTATGACCGAGAGGTGTATGTAAAGGAAAGAGCACGCCCTACCTTCACCGAGCCAGAAACAATTACCAAGAAACCTTCCGCCTGGGGGTCTATCCTACAAATGCGTGGACAGCATTCCGAAAGTGCAGAATCTAGTGAAGCTGCCGAAGCCGGATTCTTTGGCCTCAACCGAGCCTACCGGATAGCCATTGCTGCTACCGGAGAGTATACCCAGTACCACGGAGGTACCGTAGCGGGGGCTTTGGCCGCAATTACTACTTCTCTCAACCGGGTTACCGGTGTATATGAAAGAGACTTGGATATTACATTCACGCTGATAGCCGATAACGACGACATTGTATACACCACGGCATCGTCCGATCCGTACACCAACGGCAACCCTAATACGATGATCAGTGAGAACCAGAGCAATTTGGATGCTACCATCGGGATTGCCAACTATGATATAGGTCACGTATTTGGCTTAGGTTCCAGCGGCTTGGCTGACCTCGGTGTGACCTGTCAAAACGGCCGCAAAGCCCAAGGAGTTACGGGGCTGGAAGACCCCGTTGGTGATGCCTTCGACATCGACTTTGTAGCCCATGAGATTGGCCACCAGATGGGAGCTACCCATACCTTCAACGGCCAGGGTGGTTTTTGTGCCGGAAACAATCGTTGGGCTTCTACTGCTGTAGAGCCTGGTAGTGGGTCTACCATCATGGCCTACGCCAATATTTGTGGTAGCGATAATATCCAGGGCTTTAGTGATGATTATTTTCACAATGTCAGCATTCAGCAGATTGCCGTCTATACTTTCTTAAACGAAGGCTTCGGCTGTGCCGACACTACCCTCACCGGCAATACCGGTCCTGATGTGGACTTACCTGAGGGCGGATGGGTGATCCCCCAAAATACGCCTTTTGCCCTGACCGCTTCAGGCACTGATGTAGATGGGGACGACCTCACCTACTGTTGGGAGCAGTTTGACATCGGTCCTGCTGGTGCCCCCGATGCGCCCCAAGGTAGTGCTCCCTTGTTCCGTTCCTTCCAACCCAGTACTGATCCGGAAAGGTGGTTTCCTCAAAAGAGCGACATCATCAATCAGACTTCTACCCTGGGTGAAATCCTGCCTTCTTATGACCGCAGCATGACGTTTGTTTTGACGGTACGTGACCAGCAAGGCGGGGTTTATTTTGATCCCGTTAATCTCACGGTGACTACGGACGTAGATCCGTTTACTGTGACATCTCCAGCTGAAAATGCTTCGGTATTTGCAGGTCAGAATGTTTTGGTAGAATGGACCGCAGGCACCACCAATCTACCTCCTTTTAATGCCGCAAATGTAGCCATCACCATGTCTACCGATGGGGGGGATACGTTTGATGAGGTATTGGCTGCTAGCACACCCAATGATGGTTTTGAGTACATAACCATCCCTAGCAACCTCCCGGCTACTAACCAGGCCATTATCCGCGTAGCCGCCATTGGCAATGTCTTTTTCAACTTAAGCCAAGGCACTTTCAGTGTAGAAAATGATGGCATAACAGGGTTTGCGGCTTCGGTTTCGCCCACTCCGGCACAAGTGTGTAGCCCGGATAGTGCAGAATTCACCCTTTCGGTGGCTGGGCTCAACGGCTTTAGTAACAACGTATCCTTAGCCGCTCAGAATTTACCCAATGGACTTACGGCCACCTTTGGTAGCACCTCTATAACCTCGGGTGAGTCTACCACCCTGCGCATTGGAAATACCCAAGCGGCCAGCTTAGGCACACAATCTTTTCAAGTAGTTTTCTCTTCAGCCGGACAGGAGGATCAAGTACTGACCGCCTATTTGAATGTGGTACCCGAGATTACGGATGAGTTGGACATTTTATTTCCAGTCAATTTGGAAACCAGTGTAGATCCCCTACTTCGCCTGGCTTGGGACACCTTGGAGAATGCTCAATATTATCAAATAGTGGTAGCGCGTGATGCTGACTTCACCGACATCGTAGTGGAAGACTCTACCATCTTGTATGAATATCAGAGTGGAATAGAATTGGATCTTGCTACTACTTACTATTGGCGTGTAAGAGGGGTCAACTTCTGCAACAACAGTGAGTGGGTGACGGCCGAATTTAGAACTGTAAGCCTAGCCTGTGAAGATTTTAGCGCCACCGATGTGCCTATTACCATCACTACCCAGGGGAACGTGACCTATACTAGCACGATTTCTGTATCTGGGACTACGGGCAGCATTTATTCAGTGGAGGTGAACGACCTAGCCATTGAGCATGACTGGATTGAAGATTTGGAGATTATACTTTCTGATGACAAAGGAAATAGTGCCTTTTTGATTGATGGCATCTGCGGCGATGTAGATGATCTCTACATGAGCTTTTCTGATAACGGCCTGCCCAATGGCGATATCCCCTGTCCTCCTACGGATAGCCTCACCTATCAACCTCAATCTACTTTCTCGGTATTCAATGGACTGTCCTCCAACGGAGAATGGTCTCTCTCGGTAACGGACCAATTTCAAGAAGACGGAGGCAGCATCAACCGATGGGATCTAAAAGTATGTCTCCAGCCCGATCTCATTTCTTTGGTGGCATTGCTAGACGAAGAAGATGAATCTACGGTGATGATTTCTTGGCAGGCCGTCGATGCCAGTGAGATCGTAGAATGGGAATTGCAGCGTTCCATCAATGATGGTTTCTTTGAAACCTTAGCCGTACTGGAGGTGGGCACTACCACCTACACCGAAACGGGTCTGGATGGTGGCACACAGTACAACTACCGGGTGCGAGGTATCCAGGCTGATGGCTTCCGTACGGACTTCTCCAATATATCGTCGCCCGAGACCCCTGAAACTATTCCTTTGGCTCCCAGTGGCCTGCTGGTTTCCAGTCTCTTAGATTACCAGGCAGAATTGGCTTGGGTAGACAACGCAGATAACGAAGATGGTTTTGTTATCCAGCGATCCGAAGGCGACGAATCTGCCTATACCACCATCCAGACGATTGAGTTTGCTGATCGCACAACGTACATCGACCCTTCACGGGAGCATGCCGTTACCTACTTCTACCGGGTAGCAGCCTTCAACGAAGCCGGGCAGTCTGACTGGTCAGAATCTGCCTCCGTTACAGTGACAGATCTTGACGCTGCCCCTCAGGAAGCGTTGCAACTCTATCCCAATCCTGGGCAGAACCAACTTACGCTGCAACTACAGGGGGTGAATGCCACTACTGCACGGGTAGAGGTATTCTCTGTACAAGGCCAACAGATGCAAGTCATATCGTGGGATAATCTGCAAACCCCACTGCAGGTAAATACCGCCGGGTTGCCCGTTGGAGTATACCAAGTTCGGGTATCTACGGAAGAAGGGGTACGCACCCAAGTGTGGGTGAAGCAATAAGGGAAAGACACTTATGGTAAAGAGGCGAGGTACTACTCCTTGCCTTTTTTGTGTCTTTGAAAAGCAAAAAAGGCTACCCTGACATCAGAGTAGCCCTTTCACGTATTCTGTCAAGAAAGTTATTCTGCCGTCCAGGCAGTAACCCGCTCTTTCGATCCAATCTTCAGCACGATCCGCGTAGGATTGGGCAACAGCACCAATCGGCAGGCTTTGTTAGGATAGTCATCGCACATCACAAAGACACCTTCTCCAGGAGCCGCATCTACTTGTAGATTTCCATCCGTCTCCTGAAAAACATACTTGTTTACCAAGTAGGCGGTAGGAAGCAATACGTCATCATCGGGGCAATATTCATCATGCACCGCGTGGAGTGCATCTTCTAAATAGTCTCCATAATTCTCCACGAAGTCGTCCTCCATGTCATGTAAGGCCTCCTCTACATCATCGTATTCTTCGTCACTGTAGGTGAGTCCAGAAAGCTCCTGCTTTTTCTCTACTAAGTTCAGTAAGTCCTCGTTGAGTTGGGCAATATCCATGCTCGGTCCTTGTCTTTGTTTGGGCACAAAACTCCAATAACTCCCCAATACATGCAAGTGTGAGGGCTTAAAAAGGAAGCGTTCTCCGAAAACGTTTTAAAAACCCCATAAAGCCTGTAATTTTGGAAAAAGATGCCGAAAACGGACTAAACTTTTTTGTGCAATGAGCGAAGACTTTCTGCCGATCCAAGGCACCGACCACGTAGAGTTTTACGTGGGCAATGCCAAGCAAGCCGCCTTGTATTATCAAAATGCCTTTGGCTACAAACTAGTGGCCTATGCTGGACCCGAGACCGGGGTGCGCGACCGCGCCTCTTATGTACTACAGCAAGGCAAAATACGGCTGGTACTTACCTCCCCTCTCAACCCCGAGGGACCTATTGCAGAACATGTGCATAAGCATGGTGACGGAGTAAAGGTATTGGCTTTGTGGGTGGAGGATGCCGAACAGGCTTTCTACGAAACTACCCAACGCGGAGCGCAGCCCGTGAGTACACCTCAACGCTTGTATGATGAATTTGGCGAGGTGGTGGTAGCCTCTATACAGACGTATGGGGAAACCATCCATACCTTTGTGGAGCGCAAAGACTATCACGGCCCTTTCCTGCCTGGCTACATTGAGAAAGAAAGCGAACTGGACGTGGAGCCTATCGGGCTAAAATACATTGACCACTGTGTGGGCAACGTGGGCTTAGGGGATATGAACACCTGGGTTGAGTTCTACGAAAAGGTCATGGGATTCAGCTTGTTGGTCACCTTTGATGACAAAGATATCTCTACCGAGTATACCGCTCTGATGAGCAAAGTGGTTTCCAACGGCAACGGGTTCATCAAATTCCCCATCAATGAGCCTGCCGACGGCCGTAAGAAATCGCAAATTGAAGAGTACCTGGATTTCTACAAAGGAGCCGGCGTACAACATATCGCGATTGCTACGGATGATATCTTACATACCGTAAGCCAACTGCGCAAAAGGGGCGTAGAGTTTTTGTATGTACCGGACAACTATTACGATGACTTGTTCGACCGGGTAGGCACCATAGATGAAGAAATGGAAGCCCTGAAGAAGATGAACATATTAGTAGACCGGGACGACGAAGGATATCTGCTTCAGATTTTCACTAAACCGGTGCAGGACCGCCCCACGGTATTCTACGAAATCATTCAGCGAAAAGGCGCCAAATCTTTCGGAAAAGGAAATTTCAAGGCCCTGTTCGAGTCTATCGAAAGGGAACAAGAGCTTCGGGGCAACCTGTAGCTTGTATTCATACAAAGTCGTAAAGAGGGTGTGCCGTAATGGCACACCCTCTTTTTTTGGCCAAGAGAGGCCGCCAATTCCATTGGTCGAATACAATAAAGGATTGACAGAGGTTCGGGCACAATTAATAGAAACCGGGATCCCAACTCGCTTAACCTTGAAAACTTCTACGTACAATTACATAGAAATCATACACTTCCTTTTATGAAATACGGTACGGTTGATATGAGTCAATACCCTGTAGTGGTGTTGAGAATGAACGAAGTAGATCCTACCCCCGAAGAGATCGATGAGTTTTTTGACGAATTGGAGAATGAGTTAGAAAAACGAGAAGGGCACTATGTATCCAAAGTATATGGCCAGAAAAATTTTGTGTCTAGTGAGACACGAGTTCGCATGGGGAAAAGAAGCAATGCAATGAATGAGAAATTTAAGGGCCGATCTCGGGGAACAGTTGTCATTCAGCAATCTGCTATTGCAAGAATGATGATCAAGGGAATCATGATTGTTATCAAACAGAAACTCCCTCTGAAAATAGTAAGCAATGAACGCGAGGCTGAAAAAGCGCTGAACGAGTTATTAGGGTTAGAAATGGCTAAAGCGTAAGGTTTACGCTCTTACCCTGAAGGTTAATTTTTGTAGTAGAAGCGGTGTTTATCGAACACGGCTATTTTTTAATCGAGTACGAGCAAGCAGTAGTCTTAAATCCCCATTTTTCTAACAGCAAAGGGGTATATTCTTGAATAATTTTATTGGAGAGACGTTTTCTTTTTTTTGAATGAGTTACGGAACAATTGATATGTCTGGATATCCGGTGGTGGCTTTACGGATGAGAGACGGAGAAGCAACGATGAAGGAGATCGATGATTTCTTTGATGAGCTTCAAAAAGAACTAATGGCACGGGAAGGCAACTTTGTAATCAAAACCTTCGGCAGTGCCTCCCCTGTTTCTGGTAAGATGCGAACCAAAGTAGGACTGAACACCCAACAGATGGCTCAAGCCGTTGGGCACCGCACGTTGGCTACCATCATCATTTTAGAATCCGCCCTTGGCCGAATCATGCTCAAGGGAATTCTACTGATGGTAAACACCCCAATAAAAATAAAAGTAGCCTCCAATGAAGCGGAGGCTGATCGAATGATTGACAAGTATTTAGCAATAGAAGTCTAAAGGCTAAACTAGCTTCAGGGGGGCAAATTTCTCCCCTAACAAAGCTACTGAATCTGCCTGTAGCCATTGTTCAAGTACGGAAGCATACACCTGCCGGAAATCTATCAGGTGTTTGAGGTCACCGTTACCATCCAAATCAGTTAGGCTGGGGTAGGCATTTACCAAGCCTGGTTGGTGCAACTTAGACCCAATTACCCACAAAGGGTTGGCTGTACCGTGATCGGTACCGCGGCTAGCGTTCTGTTTTACCCGGCGGCCAAACTCAGAAAAGGTCAGAATAAGGGTATCCTCCATCAGGCCTTGCTTTTGCAAGTCTTGCACGAAAGCCCCTACCGCTCCATCGTAGTTCTTTAACTGCCGCTGGTGTACCTCGGGCTGACGCACGTGGGTATCAAACCCGCCGATAGCGGTATAATATACGCGGGTTTGTAAGCCAGCACTAATAAACTGTGCCACATTCTTTAGCTGCCTTGCCAACGGATTCTGCGGGTAATCCACCGCATTGTGCCCGTCCGGCAGTTGCTCCTTCAGATACTCTGCAGAGCTATACAGTTCCACCATAGTCTTGTACAGATAGCCTTGATGATGTTCATCCAACAAGTGGGGCTCCGCTTCTTGGGCCAGGGCACTGAAAAACTCATCACGAGCCGTAGCAAACAGCCGCTTGGGTTCTTGCACGGCCAGGCCCTTCATCTGGCTACCTTTCACGGCCAGCGAAAGCTGGTCACTGGTCTCTATTACACTGTAAGGTTGCTCGCAATGGCTATCCAGGTACCGCCCCAGCCAGCCCGTAGAAAGATATTGGTCACTATCGCTTGCCGTATGCCAAATATCCAGGCTGCGAAAGTGAGACCGATTGGGGTTGGGATAGCCTACCCCGTTCACTACGGATAGTTGACCCTGATCGTACAAAGCACGTAGGTTTTCCAAGGCAGGGTGCAGGCCTACCTCATCCGTCAAGGCCAGGGCATCCTCCCGGGTAATGCCCAGCTTAGGCCGGGCCCGATAGTACGCGTCATTTCGGTACGGAATGATGGTATTAAGGCCATCGTTTCCCCCAGAAAGCTGAATAATTACCAACCGACGAGGGGCGGGCAACACATCCGCCCTAGACCATTCTATGCCTTTCAGAAATGAAGGCACCATCCAGATGCCACCGGTAGAGAGCGCCGTATTTTTTAGGAAATCACGTCTTTTCATGCCAATTGAAATTCAGGGAGAGACAATATTTCTAATACCCTACTCTGTAGGTCACCGGTACTACGAGTGAGTACCGCCTGGGCCATAGGACTTGGGGGTGCGGCCAGTAGCAGCTCTTGCAATAGGTCGCCGTCTGCATCCTCTGGAAGCCCCTTCAAGAACACCGACCAATC
>DMST01000016.1:129315-138488 GCA_003454975.1 Cytophagales bacterium
TGTGCGAAACGGTCTCGCCGGGGCCTGCGGTCTCGCACCATAAATGCATCCTCGGGCATATCCCCATGGTCAGTCCATTCAATAATGCCTTGATTGAGAATGGCCGAAGGGAGTTTGAGCCGCAGGGGGAGCGTAGCGGTATCTATCCAGGCCCGGCCACCGGGCCAACCGGCCACGTTGGGCGGATTGTATAGCATTTGCCCCAGCAACCGCTGCACCACCATGAGCACCTGCGGATTTTCGTACTCCACGGCAAACTGACGGTTCAGCTCCGAAACCAACACCACGGGCGCCTTGATGATGGACCCGCGGTATTGGGCATCATAAAACCAATCGGCTAGGAACACATGCTCCATCAGCTTCCCGATGTGGTAATCTCCTGCGTAGAGCACCTCCGCCATTTCCTCAATCCGCTCAGTATCCGGCGTTTCGGATACGAAGAACCGAAATAGCTTTCCGGCAATGAATCGAGCGCACTGCCGATCTTCCAGAATTAAGTCGATGATATCATCACCATCCCATGGCCCTTCGGCTCCCCGAAACTGTTTCAGACCATCATCGTGCTGGCGTTCGTTCACCGTAAAGTCGCCGCTAAAATTGAGCTTCCAACCGGTAAAAGCTCGAGCTGCCTCCTGGATGTCCTCCTCCGTATACTGATCTCTCCCCAGGGTAAATAACTCCATCAGCTCCCGGGCAAAGTTCTCGTTCGGCGACTGCTTTCGGTTCTGTTGGTTGTTGAGGAAGTTGAGCATGGCCGCTTCTCGTGTTACAGCCTTCGCCAAGTCACCAAAATTACCCAAGGCGTGGAACCGCAGGGTGTTGTGCAAGCTCAGCAGGAAATCAGGTCTGGCATCCCTACATGCAAAATGGCCGTGCCAGAATAGGGTCATTTTCTCTACGAAAAACTGAGAATGGTTAGCCATGCGGTCTAGCCAAGCCGTATTCAAGGCCCTCTTCTTTTGGTTGAGCACCTCGCGCAAGGCCTTCCGCTGTTCCTCGGTGAGGTTTCCACGCCGTTCGGCCGTGGGCCAATCGTCGCCCAAATACATGGGAGCCTCTTCCCTACCCTGCTTCAGCAGCCGGGCCACTCGCTCCCTCCGACTCAGCTTACCGAGTCGTTGCCACTCTTGGTACCGTAAGCCAAAGCCGGCCCGCCGGTACAGATGCAAAACTTCCGAGTATGTTTCCATAGGTACGGGTTGGACGCAGAAACCATGCCTGCGTTTAATTGATCCTCCGATACTACCCATACCGCTACATCCGTAGATCCCCTACTCTTCCCGGCTATTCACAAAAACTTCATTAAAAAATTCACCCTTCAGCCAAACTATCTACACACAAATAGTTACTACTACATACAGACACGAATTATCAATAATTATCATGAAAAGAGTCTTAGTATTTAGCTTAGCCCTAGCGGTTACCCTTTTGACTAGCCTTTCAGTCAACGCTCAGTCGCAACAGCTTAAAGGGATTTTCATCACCGAAGAGGAAGATGGGAAAGTGCAGTTTTACCAACGCGGAGCGCAATTTATAGGCAAACTTATCTGGTCCATTGCTCCTACTAAAGACGTGAACAATCCAGACCCCGCGATGCGGAACCAAAACACGGTAGGCCAAGAAATCTTCTTCTTAGAAAAAACCGAAGACAATGAATGGGAGGGTGAGGTATACAACTCACAGGACGGCCGTACCTACAGTGTGCAACTTTGGTTCGACGACCAGCGCACCCTGAAAATCCGCGGCTACATTGGCCATCCATTACTCGGTCAGACCGCTACGATGTACTTAGAGCGGTAAGTAGGGTTTTGTTTCGGCTGTTGTCTCTACTTTGTAAGTTGTAAAGATGCGGCTAGATATGAGCTAGGCTTAAATTTAGGAATTGCCTTAATTCTGATAGTTTAAGATATTTTTCTCCATAGCCTTTGCATCTGTGGCCTTGGGTTGTGTGAAATCCCTACCAATTATTGGGACCACTAAGAATAAACCCCACCACTTTTAGATTAGCAATCGGTAGCAACACTTGTGAGCGTCTTTTTTACATGCTTTCTCCCCGGAGTGTTACACCCTAATCCAGATATAGGTTTAGCGTCAATCCAGATTAAACGATTCTAGATGACTGGTAAGATTTTTTAGAGCTTGTAGGTGTTTACCATATCGTTCAGGGTTCTTTGCTGCACCCTTTTCGTAGTTCCTAAAAACCTTCTCCTTGAAAGCATCATATCTCAGATTACCACAAAGCTTCATAATGGATAGCACCTTCAGATTCTTCTCTTGGCCCGGTATATAATCCTTGTATTCAGATTCGGGTATTCCATTGATTATCATTTCATTGATGTCCACTAGCTTACTGTAGCTATCAAAAAATGGAATTATGAATTTCACAATATATTGAACTAGACGCTTTAATAAACCGTCCATCCCAGCCAATTGTGTCAAATCATAATTAGCCATTCCTTGCATATGGCCTTGCCAGTCTGGCACCTTGTTTAAAAAAAGTATGGCAGTATCAAAAACCATTAAATCTCCAATGGCTTCTTTGAATAGCTGGGAGATGGCAGAATTGCTTATAAGTCCAGAAACTTGATAAAAAGATCTAAACTTTAAATCAAATCGTAGGTGTATCTTATATTCTAACCCGTTACCTAACCTAACAAAATTTACAACACCGTTTTCAGGCAGATATTGATTTATTTCAACCTGGAATTGTTGTTCAAACTCTTCTTTTAAAAGAGTGACTATTTTAGCTTCCATTTCAAATCAGTTTACGTTGAGAAATTCATCCTCTTGCTAAAGATTTTTAAATGCCCCATTCTTAGAAAAGAATGGTTGCTCTGGAAACTCGTTTCTCGAACCATTAATCAACCTATTTTCATTTGTAGCCTATAAAAGTCACCCCTCAAAGCAAAGGGTATTTAGGTGGTTCCCTTTAATGATTTTTTTAAGCTACAATTTCTATCTTTAATCGTGACTTCTAGATCAAAATCCTTCTTTGTCCAAATAGTTTGTCAGCCTAACGAGGGTATCATATTCTTTTTGATAAGTAGCAGCATCTAATTCAACTCCTTTTTGATATGCTTTCAAAGCCCAATCCCTAAACTCTTCGTATTTGGGGTTTTGAGCCATTCTCAAGATAATTAATACTTTAAAGTTGGTCTTCCCGGGAATAAAATTAGAATACTCATTTTGCTGTACTTCATTGATAATCTTATCATTGACAGCTTGAAGGGAGTGATATTCGTCAAAAAATGGCAGTATAAAATCACGTATGTGAGAGAATATCTTAATTTTGAAATTATCTAAATCAGAAGACGAATTTAAAGGCAGGTTAGACAATCTTTGGCATTCACTTATCCAAAGCTGTTTTTGTTTATATAGAGGATAATTCCCTACTATTTCCTCTTTAAATTCTTCTTTAATGGTTACAAATTTTTCAAGAACATCAACTACTGGCTTAAATTGAATATAACCATCTAATCTAACAAATCCTTTTTTTGTGATATCAAAGGCCATCCTAATCCATTGGATGCTATCCTCTGATTCCTTTTCGAAATCAAACAAGCCATTATGCTCAAAATAAATGGCCTTTTTGAAACCTAAGTCTGAAAATGGAGCCTCAAGCCATGAAAACAAGTCTTCGTTAAATTTCATCTATTGAATTTTAATTATACCCGACTTATAGAATAGCTTTAAGAAGTTACCGTTTCTAGTCCCCCCATTAAGGTCTTTTGAGATCAAGGTATAATAGGCAAAATTCCCTTGAAGGGATTTGGGGTTAAATACGATTCATCCCAAGCATAGATTGGAGATAGTTCTTCTAAGTGTTTTTCCATCGTGGTCACCCTTTGGAGAACCTCCAAATACGATTTATTGCTGGGTTGGCCACTAATGGCATGATTTAATATTTCCTTTCTCTTTTCTACAAAATCCTGGTACCCTGGATGGTCACAAAGTTTCCAAATTATCATTTTGGATTCAATGGTAAAGTTACTGAGTACTCTAACCCAAATCGACGGATCAGAAGATTCTAAAAATGGTAGAAACGAGCGTATATCGGACCAATGAAGAAAAAATGGTTTGGCTTCCTCTCGCCAAAATCGCTCAATAAGACCTTTTAGTGTCAAAACATCATCCTCACGATTGATTTTGACTGGGAAATCTTTAAAAACACCATCCTCCTTTGATAGGTCCCATAAAGATTGATGGATAGGAAGCTTCATATGAACAGGTCTATCACTCGGATTTACGCTCGCTTCAGTTGGATGAAGCCAACGGTGGAGATCGTGGAAAAAGACACTGGCTCCCAGCCTTTTTACTTCTCGAAATCCTCCTTGATATCCACCACCAATTGCTTGAAAAACATGATCTTTCTCAGATGTAAACTCAAAATATCCATTATCTGAAATAGATAGAGAAAAGCCAACCTCCAAGGAGGTGGTGCTCAGAATTGATTCAAATTTTGATTTTTCCATTTTCAGTTAAATCCAAGGTTGTTCATATTTATTGTTTCGACTATAGATACACCATTGCCATCAGGTGTACTGATTGATTTATAGACATCTTCACGATAGATTCGGATTATATTTCCTTGCTGCAATTCCGTAGAGAAGTTTTGAAAGTAGTCACCACCACTGCGTACTTCAAGCTGAATGTACTCCAAAGAGGGATCATCTCGAAAGGGTTGAATAATATCGCTATTCTGATTAGTGGACCAAGGGGAATTTCGCGTAAGCTTACTATCATGATAAGTCACTCGTCGGTATGACTGTAAAGTGATGGGATCAACAAAAACATTTCTATTTACAATAGCATCATCCAGAATCACCCTATTTGTTGATCCATTGGCTCTAACGTGAAGTTGGGGTAAATGATCTTGCTCTGAAATAGCACCGATCACACTTAATGGGTACTGGCTAACATCATTTCCACCAATTCGTGCTGTACAGAGCTCTTCAAAACCGGCAGCCCTTGCAAATTTCGAGCTGTTTCCATGTATACGGCTACTTCTATAACTCCATTTTCGAAGTTTATCTCCAAGCTTACCAGTCAGATCATCAATCTCGTCTTGTATAAACCCAGCTCGTGAAGCTGGGATATCTACCCCTTTGTGGCTTATAAGTACTTTAACAAAATCTTGATTATCAGGTTGGTTGAGGAACGCTAATAACTCATCATCACAATCATCCAAGAACTTAGACAAGGTTGAAGTAGCCTTTTCATCAGTAAACTGCCGAAGCAGGACCTGATTTTCGCTGCTTAAAGAATGAAATACCCTTAAGCGGTCTACATCCGTGCTTACATAAGAGTTGGGGGTTAAGCTGACTAGGGTCTTATAGCTATCGAGGATGGCACCATCTGCCTCTAATAAAGAGACAAACCGCGCATCGGAGTCCATCAAAGACGCTAACTGCTTGAGCTGGTCACCGTTAAAATCGCTGAGCCGAGCCAGGACTTGCGTGTTGCCCTCGGTGGCCTCTACCAGCAGGTTGCTGAGTAGGGTCCGTACTTGGGTTTGTACCAGGCCCTCTTTGGCAAAATGTGCAAGGACCTCTGGGGTGGCCCCCAAGTCAGTAAAGTCCCTAAGCCCACGCGCGGTATATACGGACTTTAGCTGCTCGCCCAAGGCATAGGCATCCTCCACGTCCCATTGGGCAGCGGGGAATTCGGTGCTGATGTGGCGAATAAAGCCGTTTTTGGTAGCATTAGCTCCTTTATCAAGAATCCACCAGAAAGCATATACTCCGTAGGCGATACCGGTGTTCATGTTGAGGGTAGCTCCCGTAATGACGGTGCGCGCCTGGTTAAGGTTGTTCTTAATAAATACCGCTCCCTGGTCGATGGCGTCGGTAGTCAGATTGGATATAGCCTTGATCACCTGATCGTAGGAGTCAAAGACTTGCTGCCCAAGGGCCCCTCTCAGTTGCGATTTACTGGCTTCCCAGAGGGTAATCACTTTCTTGGAGGCCTCCACGGAGTTTTGCAGGAAGCGGGTGTTGGCCAGTCCCGCGCCCATATTAGCCAACCCTACCAGCATGGTAACGGTACGCCAATTTTGAATGAATTCGGCACCGTCTTCCCTACCCATGGTCTGCAATATCTTATCCTCGTTCGCGGTGAGGTACAAATCCGAGACGGCCGCCAGGGCGTCTAGCACGGAGAGAGCCGTAACGAGACCTGAAGCATTGCCTACAGCAATGGAGGCGACAGAAACGACTACAATCCCTAAATCGAAGAGGATTTGATTGCGTTGCCGGATGTCGTTATCCAGGTCTAGCTCATTGAGCAGGTAGAAGGATAGGGCAGGCATAATCATCACCGAACCGGTGGTGAGGCCAAATGCCTCCGAAGCCTTAGAGCCTTGTTCTACAAATACGATGATCTGATCAAAGGCATCATAGGGGCCAAAAGAGATGCTTTCGTCGTATTTGCATATTCCATTGGAGTTGGCGTAGGTAGGATATGACAAGGAGGTGGTAACCTGAGCTCCGGTCAGTTGTACATCCCAGGTTACCGGGCAGTTTTTGGTGCTGGTGCTTCCTAAGCCTACGCTGTTGCTATATACGGTATACTGAAAGGGGATCTCCTGCCCGAAGCGAAAGATCTTATCTTCTTCTTCCGCCTGAACAAAGAGTTGATTGTACTCGCTATCACTGCCCGGTGGCGGATAGGCCAACCGTGCCAGGCCGAATAGGGCTTGGGAAAAGGCAGTTAGGTTATCGTCATGCCAGAACATGCCCCCGTCCTGAAAACCCTCTGCGAGTTGTACGAATAGGGATTGCTCTACGAGGCCGCTTATTAAGGCCCGGGCATCGTTGGCGGGGGTTGAGCTTATTATCTTGACGGCAGTCTCTTCTGCATTGGCCTTGTTGAAAATCCCCAGTACCGACCCGCTCATGTTTCCGTCTAGCACCAGTTTCCTCAAGGCTATGAGACGGTCGTCTACATTCATTCCTTGGTACAGACAGGAAATCTTGCCGTTGAACAGTTCGATGATTTCTTCGGTGGTTTTACTTTCAAAGTCAGTGAGAGAGTTGATGAACTGGTCTTGATCGTAATATTCTGAATACCCTTTGTTTTGCCAGTACACGACGGATTGGCGTAAGAATTGGTAAAAATCACCGTCCCCTAGGTAGAGGTCTTGGTAGTAAGTGCTCTTTAGCTGATCATCTATATAGCTACCAAAGTCTTCATAGGCTTCCAAATAGCAATCAATGTACAGTTCAGGATACTGATTGATCTGGTTGGCATGGGTGAAGATGTAGGGATATAGATGGGGCCGATCTTGCTCTGTGTCTATGAATTTTGTGAGAAAATCTTCGGCTGCGAAATTGAGGGCCGGCACAAATTGAAAGGGAACTGCCCTGGCATCATCAAAGGCGGCGTAGGTAATGGCACTGCCTAGAAAATCAAACGCGCCCAAGGTGCCCCTGCCCGAGTGCTGTTGGGGATACCCCTGAGTATATTTCTCCACAAACAGGTCATAGGATTGCCCCTGAAATACCTTGAATACGGTTTCGGTGCCGCGCAAGGCTGGGATACCATAGATATACTGCGTAGATTGGTATGGGAGATGGTGTCGAAATAGGAAATATCGCTATTGGCGGACGCATAGCCCATAAACTGGTCGTTGCCACACTGCTTTTGGGCGTAGAAGTAGTTTTTCTCGCCCTCTTCCTCTAGGGCAAAGAACGCCAAGGTACCAATGGGCAAGAGATACAGGCCCGAACATTCGTTTTGTAGTGACCAATTATCGCCCGTACTGAAGTACACCTCTGATAGGGTGTGAGGAAGCGTGATGAGGGTTTTCGCGGGGGTGATGAACGTGTAGGTACCCTCCTCATTGCGAAAGTCAGCAAGCTCCGAAATTTGAGGAGTGGCGGTCAAGGCCGCATCCTCATCTTCCTCGCCCAGGGTATTGACTGTTTGTGGGTTGCGGATGTACTCCCATTGGCGCTTGGCGAGGGTGGTACCACCGCCGTAGTCCATCAGGTTGTCGGTAGTTCCTTGGGGTAGGCCTGTTTCGGTCCACCAGTGGTCGAACCGGAAGGCGCCGTGGCCCAGTTCGTGGGCAGCAGCCACCGCGTAAGCCTCGATGGACTGGGGCAGCTGGTTGGAGAACAGGAAGCCGAACTTCCGCTTGCGTGGCATGTAGCCCAGCAGGTCTCCCTCGCCCTGGGCCAGGGGCACCAGAAAGAGGTAATAGTGGTTGGGGTTGACGGAGTGGGAGGTCTGGTAGCGGGTGATGCAATTGCGCAGCTCGGGCGGGTAGGCCGTGAGCAGTCCGCTCTCCTCCAGGTTGGCCCCATCTAAGGTAAGATCCCAGCGGCGGTTGTCCCAGGCAGGTTCTACCTCTACGTTCCAGGTGAGGGCACCCTGGGCATAAATTTCGTCTAGCCGCTGCTTGACGGCCCCCGCCGCCAGGAAATTGGCGCTGCCTACGGGCACTATGTGCACCGTGCGAACCTCTGGAGCATAGGCCAAAACGTTGAGTAGGCCCACTACTACCGGATCAGCATTCGCATCGGCGGTATAAAGTAGCTCAGCCAGGATTTCGCCCTCAGGTTGGGTTGGTAGGGCTACCCCATAGGAGTCATGGCCGCGTTGAGCCACTGGGTAGTTGCCCAATGGAGTACTGAGGCTAAGCGTGGCTGGATCGGAGATTCCTTTTATAGCAAAGCTAATGGAGTCCGCCTGGGCGCTGGGTTCACCCAAGGCCAACTGGCTCTTCCAAGCTACGCGATAGGGAATAGAATCCTGCAGCAGTACCTCGGGGTAATCATTGGGTAAGGCTTCGTTAAAAGCATCAAAGCCATACTGCTGCTGCGGATGGTCTACGAATTGCGCTACTGGAGCGGTAGCGTTCCCTACACTGGGTAAAGCCCCGTTGGCGAGGTAGTAGTTGAAGCACTCCAAACCCCAGCGTACCGCGGTACGCACCTCCGTGCTGTCCGAACGCGTCTCGTTCGCCAGGTTGCGGTTTTCCCCCTCCCAGTAGAGATAGACTTGCTGGCCGGAAATCAAGGGTTGAATAACCTCGGTCAGCACCCGTTCCGTGATAGAATCGGGCAATACATCGTCCAAACTAGCAGGCTTGAGGATCCTTACATCCTGACTCCAGTCAAAATCTCGGGCATAGGGGCGGTCGCGCACGGGGAATTCCAGCCAGGGCTGGC
>DMST01000221.1:0-4266 GCA_003454975.1 Cytophagales bacterium
GGCCCCCTGCACTGGACCTGCACCGAGCTAGCCACCCACTGGATTGGCGCGATGGATGGGGCTCTGCAATCAGGCTATCGAGCCGCCGACGAGGTATGGGCTCGTTTGGAGGCTTCTAGCCAGTAAACTTTCCTAATTCTGGTAACTCTATATGGAGACAGGCGAGGCTTCCAACAAGGACATTTGCGGTTCAGTTTGCGGGTGACCAAGCCGAAGCAGCCCTGCAGGTGCTGGAAACGGAATGCGCTTACGAATAATCCTTTCGCGTACCAGTATGACATTCTTTGTATAACCGACGTGAGGAAGCCCTAGGAGGCTTCAGGGGTTCATGCTTTAATCTTCATCTTTTCGCCACCTACTTTTCATCCCCATACAAATACCGGGCGGCGGCTTGGCTCATCTCTAGGTAGTCATGACCGATACCGGGGACCACCTCCAGTTCCCATTGGAAGTCGAGTTTGTGGATTCCAGCTATTTTCTGAGCTTCTTCATAAAAATAGGTGCCCCGGGCCAGGCGGTGTAGCCCCTGCCGATCCACCTCGGGGGATCTCCTGAGGTGGCCGCGGGTTTCTGAGGCGTTGTCTTCCTCCCCGAGAAATAGAATAAGCTTTTGGCTAAAGTCAAGTGGGTCTGGCACCGCTGCCAGGCCCTTCGTCCCGTAGGGAAAAGCCTCAGAATTTGTTGGCAAGGTATACCATCCCGAGTTTGAAGCGAGGATTCTGTCAGCTAGGTTTTCTGGGTTAAAAATGGCCATCCGGTGCAGAATCTGTCCCCCGGCACTGTGCCCAAACATGTCGTAGGTAGGGGTCTCCAGGCCAAGTTCTGTCCTCACCTGCTGGAAGATTTTGTCAAAATCCTCAAACAGCCATTCGCTGGCGTTTGCGTTGATTTTAAAAGTCTGTTTTTGGATATCTACATCGTAGATCATACCGGCGAGGTTATAGCTCCAAAATTCAGGATACTGTTGTTCGCTATACTCCGGCACTAACAGCAGCACTCCGTATTGCTCTGCGGCTTGCATCCAGGCCTCCCGGTAGTCCAAAGCATTCCTACCCGCACCCGGTACCACGAAAATCACTTTTGAGTGCTGGGTAAAGGTAGTGGGCTGGTAATACCGGACCAGAACGGTCTTGTTATTCCCTGCACTGCCTGCCACTAAGAAAGAGCCTTTCCCTTCTTCCAGGGCGACCTCATTTAGGACCAGAGTATTTGCGACCTCTAGTTCACTTTTCAAAACGAGTTTCATGTGGCAATGAGGACAAATTCCAGGTTTGGAAAAGGTCAATCGATCGCAGTCCAGATCGCATGGCGGGCAAACAAAAACCGCATCGTGTTGCTGACCGAAGCTCAGTGTATATAGACTGGTGAAAAGGAAAACCACAAAGTATCTCATCATGACCCTGATTTCTAGTTGGGAACAAAACTAGATCGGTCCCTGTGCCGGTAAAAGGACAACCCAGCACAGGATCAGGACAAATCGGAGGGCAAAACCCGCTTGTATTTTTTTAGGATGGTCCGGAGTTGGTTGGGGCTCTTCAAACCACACATTTGGCTTACGGTTTCCACCTTGTACCCCTCGGAAAGCAATTGTACCGCGCGCTCCACCCGGAGTTGATCCGTGTATTGGCCTATGGTGATACCCGTGGTTTTCTTAAATAGGCGCGTAAGGTTACGCGAGCTCATGTTGACGACCTCGCCAAGCCTTTCGATGGAAATGGGTTTCTCCAAATGCTGGGAAAGGAAGTCTTGCGCTTGATGAACCCGGTTTTCGAGGTGGTTTCTATACTGAAGAAAAACACTGAGCTGAGGATCGTCATCTCCACGCCGGAGGTACACCACTACTTCCCGGGCAATTTGGATGGCAAAGGATGTACCGTACAGTTCCTCTAAGATGTACAAGGATAAATCGATGCCGGAAGCAACCCCGGCACTGGAATAGGTAGTTCCGTCTTTGACAAATAACCGATCCTGCAATAGGGTTACCTGCGGAAAACGCTCCTTGAAATCCTCTAGGTACTTCCAGTGCGTAGTACAGGACCTTCCATTCAGAATGCCAGCTTGAGCCAAAAGATAAGCCCCCGTACAGACCGAACAGATCTTGGCTCCGCCACCTTGTTGATCCTGCAACCAACGGTAAAAGGGGGCGCTTTCTTCCCGAAACAGGTCATCATGAAGTAACAAGGATTCTATTCCCGGAACGAAAAGGATATCAGTAGCGCCCAGCGAATATTTCTGATAGGATTCTAGCTGGGCCAGAAAGAGCCCCGCACTGGAGCGTAGCTCCTCCTGGTTGTGCATCCGCAAAAACCGTAATTCCAGATTAGCCCCGTAAGCCCGGGCCTCATAGAAGAGATGAATAGGGCCACTGACATCCAATAAATGGACTTGCGGAGGTACCAAGAAAAAGACACGATGCTGCGGGAGATAGGACACTGACTACCAGTATTTCAGAAGGCAAAGCTAAACATTGTGGCTGGGCAAGGCCACAGGCAGCTGAATTAACCCGGTTCCCGTATGGGGAGGGATGGTTGTTTTCCAATCCTTCTACTGATAGCTCAACGGTGGCAATGCATTGCGATAGCCGATAGGCCTGAGTCCAACGAGCACATAACAGCCCAGCCGCCAACACAGCCACATGTAGCCCTGCATGGCGGAATGGTCCAAGTAGGCTTTCGGGAAAGACTGAATTTTCGTTTGGGATTGGGAGGAACCCCTCCAATCAAGGGTACACCTTACAACTCACCTAGTGGTTCGTAGCCCAAGGGCAGCATTTCACCTAGCTTTTCCCAGGCCCAATAGCCCTCAAAAACCAGATCGAATGCATTGGAGGTAATGCCATTGTCCTCTAGCACCGTGGCATCCACGGTCAAGGACACCACCGAAGTCTGGTAGCTGGGCTTCCGGGTTCTCCCGAAAGGATGTGAGGTGTGATACACATAGTTTTGCTCTTCCATTTCGCCCGTGTACACTACCTGGAAAAAATCCGGGAAGCTCAATATGCGTGCTCCATCCTGGATATTGAGGTAGCTGGAATAGTCCACTGCGTTGATGTCCAGGTATTGCACGAATTCGGGTAGCCGGGCACGGCGCCCGATGTCCCGTTGCGCTTCGCTGAGCGATTCAAACCCGCCCGCCCGAATGGCCTCACCGTACGCCTGCATTTCCTCCTCGCTGGGCCTCTCGGGATTCGGCAGTCGGTATAGTTTCCGGAGGTTAAAACCGTTTTCTACCAGCTGTTGCTGGTATACGCTCTTCAAGAAGTGGATGGACGAACCGTTGTAAGCCCGCAATCGATTTTTGGCCCATTGCTTTTGTCTTAGCCTCCCCCCCTTCGCCTCCTGATAAAAGGAATAGCCCGCAAAGTACACCTGGCCTTTGCTTACCTGATAGGTGAACTCTTCCAGTAGATATTCAATATCATATCCTAGTAAGGCATTTTTGATTTGTAGCGGCGCTCTGGCGCTCACCTGCAGGAGGTTCTCCTCTTCCCGGTACATGATGATCAAATCGTTGACATTGAGAATCTCACACTGCGAGCCAAATTCTGAACGGCCCAAGAACTCCTCTTTGAAGGTTTCCAGATTGAGGTACCAAACTTCGTCCCGTTCGGCATTCACAATGATTTCGTCCAAAACTTCCTGCCGGGGCGCCAGCTTGAAAACATACCGTTTGTTGAGCTGCTCCAAGGTAAGCGGATAGACCAGGGGCTCGTACCCAATACAGGAAATCACCAATTCTATGCTGGATTGGTTGACTACCGTCGGGTTGAACGCCAAAGTATACTCCCCTTCCAGGGAAGTAGAAGTACCCACGGTGGTCTTGTTCAGGTATACTGTAGCGAAAGGAATGGGCTCCTCCGTCTGGCCGTCCAGCACTTGCCCCACCAGGTTATATACCTGGGCTAAGGATGCGGAAGGGATTATCAGGAAAATCAACAGGAGTCTCGGCATGGGTGGTCGTGTTGTATTCATTAATCAGGGCGTGCGCCCCTTAGGCAATCATGCCTTTCTCCTTAGTGCACAAAAGCGCTACCTTTTAGGACAAGACAAGTGATTTTATTCCACGGTATCTCTCCCCTATCCTCCACTCCCACTTTCAAGCTGGGTTATATCAGAATCTCTAGGGTACGGCTCGGATAGGGCCAGACTTCGTAAAAAAAGCACCTCCGACCCATACCGGATCGATAATCCATCAAGCCACCTTCTTCAACCTGTACCTGATAACCCAAAGGGTGAGCAGCGCTGGTTCCATAGTGCTGCTCACCCT
>DMST01000221.1:4330-8441 GCA_003454975.1 Cytophagales bacterium
TGCTGCTCACCCTTGGCTTGTTCTAACTCCAGGAACGCGTACAAGTGGGCCTAATCCCTATCCCCTTTTTCGCTTCCAACCAAACCAGACGGCGAGGCCGATGATGAGTAAGTAGCCCCCTATGAGCAGGCTGATTATAAAAGGAAGGTTACGCTCCATTACCACCCGATCAGCGATGCTGGTTTTCCAAAATACCCACTCGTCGCTGAGTCTAGAGGCCAGATAAAAATGGCCCGTTTCCAACACAATGATGCCATCTCCGGTTTCAGGATTCAGCCGGGCGGCAGTGTTGATGGCGTTATTGCCACTACCGTCATGCCCGATGATTTCCACCTCGCCCTGGCGGTTGGTGTACAGGTGAGGCCCCAGGCCATAATACGCGAAGCCATTGCGATAGCTTTGCGGGCTTCCCATTTCCTCGATCAGGGTGCTAGATAGGACGGCAGGATGGGCCCCACTCATGGCCTGGAAGAACTGAGCCAGATCGGCCACACTGGTCATCAGGCCACCCGCCGCCTGGGCCGTCAACCGCACCATGGGCCGCCGGGTACTATCTGTACGGTAGATATCAACCAAGCGGATGCGTGTGCTATCCCCTACCTGAAAGCTGGAATGGGTCATGCCCAGCGGATCGAAGACGGTCGCTTGCATATACTCCGTAAAGGACTGCCCGCTTACCTCTTCAATGAGCAATTGGAGTAAGGCATAGCTAGCTCCGGAGTACCGAAATTGATCTCCCGGCGGATACCCTACTTGGGCCCTGCCCGAGCCGTAGTCTCCCCGGTCGGCAGCCAAATCCAAGGACTCTTCCAAGGTCTGCATGGTTTCATCGGCCGTAAAACCACCGTACCCCAGGTCATCGTCAAACCCTGCCGAGTGCGATAGCAGCCTCCGCACCGTTACCCCCGCGTTATCAAACTCGCTTTCTGGTAAATGCCACCGGGTTAAATACGCCTCTACGGGACGGTCTAGGTCCAGTTTCCCTTCTTGCACCAAGTGCAGCACCCCCAGGGCCGTTACCCATTTGCTGATCGAAGCGACCGGAAAGGCCGACTGTTCGTTAAGCAAAGCATGGTTGTCGTTCGTATGGAAGTACGTTTCGCTCACCACCCAATTTTCAACCAGGGCCAGGGCCAGATTGCCCACATACTCGGTTTCGAGTATTCCTTTACTCGCTTCCACAAAGCCCTGGGGTGTATTCCGTGAGTTGATGGATTGCAACAGATAGCCCTGTACGAAACCCAGCCACACAAAGGCGGTCCAGGCGGCCATAAAGAGGATAACCCCTACGATGGTTTTGATTTTCTTCATTTGTCCGAGATCAATTGAAAAGTGCGTTTCGGCAAATGAAGGAAGGAGTACCAAAATCTAGGTTCGAGTAGACGAAAGTCGAACCCTTTAGCTTCGTTCATTTACGAGGGTGGCGTATCGGGGGCTTTTCTATACTGAGAAGGTGTCTGCGCCGTAGCCTTTTTGAAGGCGGTATTGAAGGAGGATTTGGAGTGAAAGCCTACTTCGTACATGATCTGCTGAATGGTTAGCGTACTTTCCCGCAGCAGTCGTTTGGCTTCCTCGATCCGGTATTCGTTGATGAAGTCGAAAAAGTGCTTGCCCATCTGTTGGTTGATGACGTAGGACAAGCGTTTGGCGGGCATCTCCATTTTAGCGGACAATTCCTGCAGCGTTAAGGCCTCCTCCAAATACGGTTTTTGCGTGCGCATATAGGCATACACTTGCTCCACCTCGTCCTGCGTTTTCTCACGCTCGGCTTCACTCGGAGGTTTGGGCTGGGGCGCGTGTTCGTTTACCCGCGTAAACAGTTCGGGTTTGCGCATGGTGTTGAGTACAAACCAGGAAGCCGCCGCCAAGCCAAATAGGGCGATGGCGACATTCAACACGGGAAATCGCTGGAACCCGTTCAGCAGCTCAAAAACACCGCGCACAAGCACGGTGGTATTGCCCAAGATAAAAACAAGGGTGATGGTGAGTAGCCAGCGATAGGTGTCGCTCTGTAGCGAATGGTGTTTGAGGTGAATGCGCTTGTATTTGCGGAGCACCAGCAGGATGACTACCCAGTAAACATAATACTGCACTTGCACCGCCAGGACGTAGCCAATTTCCAGGTGGTGGCTGACACCGAAGTAGCTAAACACTCCAAAACAAATCACCGCAGGTACCCCATGCCACAGCAGGCTAGGCTTCCACGCGTAATCGAGGAAGCATACCTTCTTGATGTAAAAGTAAAACAAGGGCATTTGGACTAATGCCAAGGCCAGCCGGAGTTGGGTAAGCGTGGCATGGCTACGATAGAAATCACTCAAAAACTGCCCCGACAAGTCGAGGGAGGTAGCTAGCAGAAAGGCGGCAAACAGCACGTTAGCCCCCCACTTTTCGGACCTTTGAACGACCAGAAATAGTGCCAATAGCAGGAATAAGAAGACGCTAATTAGGCTTATGGTGGGTACCCCGTTCATCGGGGCCGAAGGTAAGCCAATAAGTGGAGAAACTTGAGTGCCCTGCATCCCAATGAAAAACCTCCGGCCCAAACGGCACCGGAGGTTCTGATCAATAGCTATTCTTGCTTAAGGTTATGCTGCACGGACGGGAGTAGTACACAGTACCCTCCTGTCGCCAGGCCTTCCTTAGTTCGTCTCAATCGGGGGGGCACCTGCCTCCTTAAGGCCGGCTTCCAGCTGGGGCATCATATCCATGATTTCGTCCAGCTGAGAGCGGATACCCGCTAGCTGCTCCGTACCAATCACCAGGCTAGCCTTGTGCATGTCCGTAGGGCCATGGGTGGTGCTGGCACCCCGGGCTGCGTAGAAGAAGCGGCTGGCGGGCGTAGGGATGGCCGTCTCTACGGCACCGATTACGTCCTGCACGTCACTTCCGTACAGCTCCGAATTCAGTTTCTTGAGTCTCATCTTGGCATCGTGCAGTTGCTTCACCAGCCCACCTACAGGCTGGGTAGCCCGCGTCATGGCCGTTTCCATGGCTTTCACCCGGTTTTCGGCATTCTCCAAATCAATGTCTACCTCGCTCATCATCAGGCGGTACTGCTCCAAGTCCGCTAGGTAAGCAGCAATCTCCTCGTGACTAGCAGGAGGCAATGCAGTCTCTTTCCACAAGGGCTTCACTTCAAAGGACTGGGGCTCCGACAGCTCGGTCATCACGCCGTCTACCACCTTGTGTAGGCTTACCGAGTAGGTACCCGGCGTGGCGGGGAACTCCCAATTGCGGTTGCGGCCTTCGGTGGCAACCATGCCGCGGGCCGACACACTCAGGTCCCAGCTCACGCGGGTCAGGCCCGCCTTGTTCTTGCCGCTTATGCGGTTCACAACGGTTCCGTTACCGTCCTTCACCACCAGCACAATTTGGGGTTTCTCCTGCATGCTTTCTGCCTCCAGGGCTTCCCAGCCTGGGAAAGGCACATCGCTTCCCTCCTTGTTCAGCTCGCCCTCCTTCTCCTTCCGTTCAGCAGCCAGCATGCTGCCCACTTTTTCCTTCAGGTAGTAGGTGAAGGTAGCACCATAGTCTGGGTTCTCGGCCGAGTAGATAGAGCCTTGTGAACCTACCGCCGACGTGGGCGAATACCAATACGCATCGCGTACGGAGAACAGCTTGGCTTCGGAGTCCAGGTCCTCAGCGTTCATCTCACGGATGGGCGTAATATCGTCAAGCACGTAGAAGCTACGGCCAAAGGACGCCCCTACCAAGTCGTTCTCCCGGCGTTGGATGGTGAGGTCACGGAACGAGATGGTGGGCACCCCACTCTTCAGCTTGATCCATTGGGTACCGCCGTCTTTGGTAAAGAAGATACCAAACTCCGTGGCTACGAAGATCAGGTTAGGATCTACGTGGTCCTGCACCAGACGCCAGGTCAGGTGTTTGTCGGGCAAGTCGCCGCTCATCAGCGTCCAGCTTTTCCCCTTGTCGGTACTCTTGATCAGGTAGGGCTTATAGTCGCCGTACTTGTGGTTGTCTAGCGCAGCGTATACCACGTTGGCATCGAACAGGTCGGCGCGTACGTCGTTCACGAAGGGGCGCTCGGGCAGGCCTTTGATGCTGCTCAACTCCACTTTGGTCCAGTTCTGGCCACCGTCCTCGGTGA
>DMST01000221.1:8487-8830 GCA_003454975.1 Cytophagales bacterium
GCCACCGTCCTCGGTCACCTGTATGATGCCGTCGTCCGTTCCGGCATATACCAATCCCGCTTGCTGGGGAGACTCCGCCAGGCTGGTAATGGTGCTGTAGAAAGACATCGCGTAGAGGTCCCAAGGATTCTCATAACTCTGCTTGCGGCCCATGATGGGCAGCTCAATCCGCTCTTCCTGGCGGGTTAGGTCCTCGGAGATAGCCGTCCAGCTGTCACCCCGGTTTTTGGACATCCACACCCGAGACGAAGCGTAGAAGATGGTAGCCGGGTCGTGGGGGCTCACCAAGATAGGCGCATCCCAGTTGTAGCGCTCCTCGGGCTCACCGGCACCGGGCTGGGGC
>DMST01000460.1:0-797 GCA_003454975.1 Cytophagales bacterium
TCCTAGCATTTGTGTTTTTGACCGATGCCATCTGTAATACTATTGCCGTGCCAGAAATTACAAGCAATTGATAATGAGGTGGTTGTGTTGTATTTGGGGTTTGAGATACTCAAAAATGTGTACGAAAGTGTACAGTATCGAACACAAAACCGGACAATTATTCCTTGGAAAGGTGCAAAATGTAGGCTATGTCGTGACCCCAAGCTCGGCACGATGGATATAGAAAGCCTCCTGGCTTTCGGAAGCCAGAGGCTTTCTGCATCTATGGTGTCAAGCCAGGAGACTTGGTGCCGCTTTACAAATCCGTATAGTCCTCAATGTCAAAATCAGCGGGGAGAGGTCCCTGAAAAGAGTCTCCGTTGTCGGCGCGGTAAACCTCCACCACGCCGAAGAGGTCAAGCTGTAGGGTATCGGTAAGGGTGTGCTCGTGCACGGCCCACTGGGTAGGAAGGGTGGCATCCTCCTGCGTGCGGCTGGCATCGCGGGTGAGGCTGATGAACTGCTCACCCTCCGGGTTGACCAGTAGAATTACACGCTTGCCGGGGTAGAACCAGACCCGGTGATACTTCTCTAGTTCGAATACGCGAAGTAGGTTATCGGTGTCGGGTACCCGCTGGTTGAGCGCAATGAGCTGCACTACCTTGAGCCAGTCGCGGCCAAACATCTGTTTGTAGGTATAGAGCCCGTCGGTATCACAGCCGGGCGAACGGGCGAACTGCATGGAGTCAATAAAGCCTTCTCGGGGGCTGTTTTTCTCCCATAGGAAGCGGCCGGTAGGTAACCTAAACTCGGCGAAT
>DMST01000460.1:861-7576 GCA_003454975.1 Cytophagales bacterium
GGTTCCCCAGACTTCCAGCCCGCCCCTATCGATGATTTCGTAAAAAACTCCATCGAAGACGCTGTCGCGGAGAGGCCGGCTCACACAGGTTTCTGGCAAATTGTTTTCGCCCAAGTCGGTGTAGTATTCATGACAAGCAAAGGATAACAGGCTTAGTAGAAGTAGTAATAGGTTTGATCGTTTCATTACAAAAGGTAAACAAACTTTGGCTTTCCCTATTCATCAAGCCAAACATTGTTCGGTTCGTTAAGGGCATTGTTATGCTTGTATTTATAGACAGGATTAAAAAAATGTTTGGTCATTTAAAAATTGGTAATAGATTCTGGATTTGAGTGTGGGGGAGTGCATGGCGTAAAATAGCGCAACGCTTGCCAGAGATAGGACTCCTACTGGCCCTGTGGATAGGTAAATAGCTGCGCATGCGATGCTAGAGTACCTTTCTTCGGTGACTAACCATACCAAAGAGCTTTCGAGGGTGTTTGACTTGAAGCTTGAGAATTGGGTGTCTCAACCTTGATAAATTCGGTATTGAGTAAGCTTGAGGGGTAGCTCTTATTCAATAATTTTTTGTTCGGATCAAGTAATAATCCACTACTTTCGTCCACCAATAAGGTACTAAAAGTCATTCAACCAAAACTCGCCATACATGAACCAACCCTTCAGCATACAGCAATACAAAAACGGAACGAAGATCAGCTTGAAGCCTCGCCGAAACTATTGGGTCCTGGTGGCTATCCCAGCCTTCTATCTTTTGCAAATTTTGTTGTTATCTATCCCCGGTACCGGTTTTCGCTGGGCGGATTGGTTAGAAATTTTTAGCACGATACCTGCCCCTCTGGTAGTGTTGATCGTTCTGGTTCAGATCGCCTGCTTGGTCTTTTTCGGCTGGTATTGGCTCTGGACGCTTTTGGGTAAGGAGGAGCTTATTCTTGCGGAAGATCGGGTGTTGATCAAAAAGTGGATGCCTGGCTGGCGCAAGAAACGTGTGGTATTCTTTGGCCCCAAGCCCAGGAACAAGCGTTTTCACCGCTCTTCGGTAGAGGCTACGGTGAATGAAAATTCGTGGATGCGGTTTGATCTTCTCACCTTGATCCAAGGGGGGCGCGTAAAGCTCGACATTGAAGGAGACATTTATCGTATGGGTAATAGTCTGAATACTCAGGATGCGCAGACTTTGGTAGAGCAGGTAAATGCGCTGGCCTCTGCATGACCATAAGGGGCCCGTATAACGTTCTACATGGGATGCTTACCCTTTCTTTCTATTGGGCTGATCCTTATCCAGGATAGGTGCCTTATTCCACAGAGAGGTCTGCTTGGCTGTTTTTCAACTGGTAATCCATGAAGCGCTCCCGGTCATTCCGAATGATTTTAAAGCACAGCAACACCAAAAGGATCTGACCGATACGGTAGGTGTAGGCCGTCCATGAGGTTACGCCTGAGGACCAAGCCAACAGGATAAGTACTAGTAGCATGCCCAGGTAAAGCCCTAAGGTGATCATGACGATTTGTAATCCACGCTTATTGGGATTGAGTAGCAGTTGGATAGCTAAGATGCCCACTAGTAGGGTGAAAATGAGGAACACCGCCATGGCCGGATTGGAGTCTATTACGCGTGTGATGCTTAGTAGGTCGGCAAAGTAAAAGGCCAACCCGCAGAACCAGAGTAGTAGGATGGGGAAATACAGCTTGAGTCCGGTGGTGATTGGGAGTTTTGGCTTGGTTGGGATATTGGTTATTCGCGGGAAAGCCCATCCCCAAAGTACGATCCATAAAAGGGCACTTTCTAGCTGAAGGAAGGCAAGGTTGAGCATAGAAGCGGATCGGCTTCCGCCATAAAATTGAACATCATAAAGGAGCTGGTAAGCAAGGTCTTTTCCTATACCGCTGGCAAGCAAGAGCAACAGCAAGGAAACGGCCCAGACTTTCCATTTTCGGTAGGTAAGCATAAGGCCTGTCACCAGGCTGGCGGTAAAGAACTCAGGAGAGAAAACGGGAATTCCTTCCAAAATACGGGTAATATTCAGCGGGTTGGAATGGCCCAAGGGGGAAGGGAATATGTAAAGGATGCTTCTGAATAGCACACCTGCGGGTAGGCTGATGAAGAAGGCTATCCGAAGAAACTTCCAGGGATTGATGGTAGCCTGCTGACGGTTTTGGGCTAGATAAAAAAAGATGAGTGTGCCGATGCATGCGTGAGTGAGGAGTATACGCATGGCTGACTTGAGGGTGCCGAAATTCAAATTGACACCGCCATCGTTTAGCAGGCTGATGATTACGTTGTGAATCAGCAACCGAATGGCGATGTGGATGAGAGCTACTAGAAGGGCTCCTTGCCAAAAACGTGGAGTAGATCCTGTGGGAGAGCGGTCTAGCGTGTGTGAACCCCATCGGTTGCGCGGAGTGGACATGGCCGCTACTGGGGTTAGTTATTTCAACCGTAAGATTTCGCCAGACTCATCGGAACCCAAGGTGAGTGCATCGGCTTTGGTAAAGAAGGAATCCTGGTAATTTTCTGATTGCATGTATTGCAGTAGAAGTGTGCGAACGTAAATAATGGCCGCTTCCCAACCTTGCTGAGGGGTGACTTCATCGCCTACCTCAAAGTATTGTTTAGAAGGAATGAAATCCCAGGGCTGGGATAACCAATCTTCATGGGCCTCGTCAAATTTCTGTTGGCCCATGAGGTACACCGAATACCCTTTTTGAGATTGCAAAATCCCAAAATGGAAGACCCGGATCGTGTTTTCGGGTTTTTCGTGTCGTATCAGCCGATCAAGCCATCGCATGAAACGGGGCTCGGTTCTCATAAAGTCCAACATGCCTACGCATTATAACAATATTCCCAGGTTTTTCCCGCTCATATATCCTGGAAAAGGCCATTTCGCTCTTGGTTTGGTGATAATTTCGTGCGTGAGCTGCTCTCAGCAGGCAGCTAGGCCCATTTTTAGAACTATCCTGGGTGTAGGTGGTTTCCCACTACAAACAGGAATACATGTCGAAAAATCGCTATTTATTATTCGGAGCTTCACTGGTATTGATGATGCTCCAAGTGTGTACCAGCTATGGTCAATTGACCCTCACGGTGGAGTCTGGTTTGGTATTCAATACCTACAACGACGTACGGGTACCCAATGCCCCGGATAACCAGGGCTCTCTTTTCTCGCTTACCGATGATTTCACCCCACAGTTACCGGGCCCTTTTCTCCGGGTAGAAGCGGCTTATCTCATCAAGGACCGGCATACGGTGGAGTTGCAGGCTGTACCTGCGGCCGTGAACTACGAGAACTTTACGGGAGACTCGGTTTCTTTTGCCGGAACTACCTTTCGGGGAGAGGGGATCACGGGCAGGTATGAGTTCAATACCTACCGGGCCAGCTATCGGTACCGGGTGGTGAACCGGGAGCGTTTCCAGTTGGACATTGGAGCCACCGCCTTGATACGCGATGCCCGCATAGCGGTGGCGCAGGGAGAAAACGAAGCCGAGGATGTAGACCTAGGGTTTGTGCCGCTACTAAGCCTCCAGCTTCAGTATGCGGCTACCGATAAGCTGTCCTTGCTGCTGAAGGGGGATGCCATTGCGGGTAGCGAGTTTGGCCGGGCCGAGGATGTCTTTGCGGGGATCACCTATGCCCTCTACCAAGATAGTTTGCGGCTAAAGGCGGGCTACCGGATTGTAGAAGGAGGAGCGAATGTAGACCAGGTATACAACTTTGCTTTGTTGCAATTTGCAGATATCGGGCTTGCGTATACATTTTGAGGGGCTTCTCTCCCCGTTTGAGAGGGGCTTGAATGCCGGTTCGGGGGCTCCCGAGCCGGCTCCATTGGTTGTGCCAGCACACTATTTATTCCCCAGAGTATATCGCACCCCCAGGCCTACCCGGTGCAGGTACCGGTTGATGGCCCTGCCTTCCAGCCCGGCCGGGGCATTGCTCCCTACTCTTACGGCATAGCTGTCTTGCTGATGTAGCGGAATACCATAGTTTACATGCAGCCCCAAGGCAGAAGTCAGCTGATAATCCAGTCCTACGCGCCCTGCGGCATAAAAATCCCGTTCGTACCAGGGCCCCTCCCCGGCAATGTTGTCGGTTTCGTACGGCCCCCCGGTTATTCGGGAGAGGGTACCTCTCACACCCAACTCAACACCCGCCGAGGGACTCCACTTGCCTCGCCGCCAAAGTACCTCTAGGGGTATGTTTACTCGTCCCCACGGGGCGGACCATTGGTTGTTCAGGTAATTCCAGTAGATGTTGCCTACCGGATCGTCGGTGGTAGTGAGACCGTAGGCGTTGTTCAGGTCTACGCCCAGCTCCAACCCTGTGCGGAAATACCACATAGTATCGGTGATGGGTAGCGTGACGTCTAAAGCAAGCTGCCCGCCCAGGTGGTAGGGATTGGGCAACGTAATCTCATTGTCGGTGGTTTGCAGATAATTCACCTGCGCGCGAAGCGCCCATTCCGTTTGTCCGTAAGTGAGGGTTTGCCAGCCTAGGACAAATACAGCGGCCAGAGTTAATTTCTTCATTGTCATCATCGGTTTGTTTTGTTCGCCCGGTAGGATGACGGAAGACGAATTGGTTGCGTAATTTTTTTCTATCCAGGCAAAAAATTGCACCATACCAGCCGAATCCAGGGAGAGTAGGTAACCTCCCAGTTGGCGATGGAGAACAACCACTGGTGCAGGGCGGGCCACCTCTGGTAAGGGCGCGGGGACAAACACGGTGTCGTACACAAACACCGTATCGTACACCACCACTTTTACCGTGTCGGTAGGGGAAGCGGCCAACGCAAGAGACATAAGCCAAAATATGAGTATGAGAAGCGAGCGCATGTTATTGGGTAGTGTCTTTTGAGATAACGGGCACCCGGATGGTGACGGTTTCTCGTACGTACAGCGTATCCACAGGCTCTTCTGGCAGGGTAGAGGCTGTGGTACGTGGAAGAGAGGTTTCAACTGGGGTGGGAGTGGCGGAATCTTTGGGGAGGGGGGGTAGAGTTAGCTCAAGTAGGGTGTCCGTCGCCACGGTGTCCTCTGCGATCAAGGTAATGGATTCCGGCTGGGGCAGCTGAGGTGCTTTGGAGGTCTGCTGGTGGAGGATTACCGAAACAGTACCTACCAGCGCTACTGGCGCCAGCCAACTGCCTATAGCCAGGGTTTGCATCCAAGCCACGGCTTTGGTGGCCGACTGGCCTGCAGCACCTTGCAAAGAGGAGGTCCACCCGGAGCTACTACCGTCTGGAGTGAGGTGTCTGAGTCCTCGCTGGTAAGCCCGGTCTATGGCGGGGCCGCCCCCCAACCACCACGAGAAGGCCCGTTTGCGCTCCGGCTGGCGGACTTTTGCGTCTAGGTACAACCGATCTGTGAGCCACTGCCGCGCTCTGGAAAGGTTGCTTTTTGAGGTGCCTGTGCTAATGTTGAGGTACTTTGCAATCTCTCGGTGCTTCAACCCATCCATGACGTAGAGGTTGAATCCCAGCCGATATTGTTCGGGTAGCTGCTGTAAGTAGCCCAGCAGTTCGGCTTCCGTAAAGGCAGCCCTTTCGATGATCGCCTTGGGGGTAGCCGAGGGTTCTTCCACGGCTGGACTGGGAATTCTGCCTGCCTGCTCTGCATCCATCGTTTCCATAGGGTGACGTTTTCCATGACGCAGATACATAAGGGCCTGGTTGACCGCAATTTTGCGTAGCCATCCGCTGAAGGTACCCCGGCCGCGGTAGGTATGGTGCTTTTCCATGGCCGCGAGGAATGTTTCTTGCACCAGATCTTCCGCCGTAGCTAGTTCGCCTACGTACCGCAAACATACCCCACGTAGCATGCCAGCGTGGCGATCGTACATCTGCTTCCAGAAATGTTCTGCTTGTTTCATTGGCCCTACGATGCCACAAAGGGAAAGGGTTGCGTGAACTTTTTCAACTTTTTTGGAAAGGCAGGGAATATGCCCACGGTGATCCGCCTCATTTTCTGCCTTTTCGGGTGATTGCCCTTGATATACCTGGCTAAGACCAACCCTTAGCGGTCAATCGCTGCCTTAACTTTCGGATCGGCTTTTGCGAAGAGATATTTGCAAGGGATTTATGGTCATGTGCGTATTTTCTCTTGTTTTATATCAGGAAGGTAAAATTTTCAACGGTTTTCCGTGACTTCCATAGGGTAATAGCTACTCACTAGTGTCATAACATCACGCCCCATGAGTCAAGATACACATACCGTCCCCTGCCCTGAGTGTAGAAGAAGAACTACCGTGTCGGTAGCGGCCATGTTACACTGTATTGCCTTTACCTGCGAACACTGTCACAAGACCATCGATTTGCGCCGTATTGGCCACCAGCCAGTGCAGCGTGACCGTGAAACCATACGGGAATTGAAACGCAACATTGAGCGCAGAAGAATTTCTGCTCGTCAATCTTTGGATGCTGCCTGAATGACCGGCATTGGTTAAAAGCAGGCGGGTAAATTATCTGGCTGGGCGGTGGAAAACCCACCTAAAAAATAGTGCCATTCAGGTGAATATTTACTGGTGTAGAAAGCTGAATACTTCCCCACTCCATTGTACCTTTCTCCCGCGTTCGGGAGGCTCTCGTAACGCAGTTTTCTACTCTTAACACCTGATGAATATGGCAACGCTACGCCTGGGAGATGAAGCTCCTAATTTTACTGCCCAAACTACTGAGGGCGAAATCAATTTTCACGAATGGCTAGGCAACGGCTGGGGCGTTA
>DMST01000460.1:7591-12462 GCA_003454975.1 Cytophagales bacterium
GGGCTAGGTGACGGCTGGGGGGTATTGTTCTCGCATCCAGCGGATTATACACCCGTGTGTACTACCGAACTTGGCGCTACTGCTAAGCTGAAGGGTAGTTTCGATCAACGCAATGTAAAGGTGGCAGCCCTGAGTGTGGATGGTCTTGAGTCACACAAAGGTTGGATTGGGGACATCAACGAGACCCAAGGTACCACGGTGAACTTTCCCATCATTGCGGACGAAGACCGTAAGGTGGCGGACTTGTACGATATGATCCACCCGAATGCGGATAATACCTTGACGGTACGTTCGGTATTTGTGATAGGCCCGGATAAGAAAATAAAGCTGATGCTGACTTATCCTGCTTCTACTGGGCGCAACTTTGATGAACTGATCCGGGTGATAGACTCCTTGCAACTAACAGCCTACCATAAGGTGGCTACGCCGGCCAACTGGAAGCATGGGGACGATGTGGTGATTGTACCCGCAGTACAGAATGAGGATATTCCAGATTTGTTCCCCAAAGGCCATACCGTAGTAAAGCCTTACTTGCGTACTACACCACAGCCCAATATTGATTAATGATCTTTGGACCAAATGTTTTGAAGCCGCTCATTCGAGCGGCTTTTCTTTTTTATGGGGTTGTAGTATGAAAATTGGATTTCATAACCTCGATTGACTTGAAAATTTATCTCATTAATTGGTGCGAGAATAGATCATCATCAATCAAGCTTTTGGGGCAAATAGTTAACAAGGGTATTCTAAGAGAAGTATAAAAGAATTTGGGTTAAAGGTCTAAAGATCAATTTGTTAGTATATGTTGAAGGGGTTCTTTCGCCGCTGGCCTTTAAAGATAATTTACTAATCGGACTTGCTCAGAAGGAATGTTTTCCTCAAGTCAGAGAAGGGCAGTTTGTCGATTTTATAGGTTAGCCAAGGGGTGAACAAGAACTTTGGTATCCCTACTAAGAATAGAGTAAATCTTGGACGCTGTATGTCGCTAAAAATAGCACAGAATGGCCTCCAGATGATCTCATTCTTCAAAACAATATCTGGATACAAATATGAAAACAAATCTAACCTTAAATCACCCCGTGAATGAGAATCTATTTCGGTTGATTCATTCATTAGAGAAGTCGGAGAAGCGCCACGTGAAGATGTGGCTTCAGAGTACTTACAAGAAGGAAGAACAGCGGTATACATTTTTGTTCGATTACTTGGACCGGCAAAAAAAGTACCGCGAAGAAGCCCTCATTACCAAGCTACAAGGGTTGTACAGTATCTCAAGACACCAAGTGGCTACTACCAAGTATCTGCTATACCATATCATCTTGCGTAGCCTGAGGCATCTGTATGCCAATCATCATGCGAGTTTTAAGATCAGGGAAGGGTTGGATACGGTAGAGCTTCTTTTTGAGAAAAAACTCTATGTGCAATGCCTTAGGATGCTGGAACGAGTAAAACAGCAAGCCGTTCAAGAAGAGCAGACCCAGTACTTTCCCTTGATTGTAGAGTGGGAGCGACGAATTTTCCCTTTTCTAAACACGTATTACCACGAAGCTGAAGTGCTCAATTTGCAAGCGAGTACTCAGCAAATGGCAGATCAATTTGAGTTGGCTACCAGGATTGATCAAGAGTATTACCGCTCCGAATTATTGAAATTTCAGAATGTAAACACCGTTCGGCAGGAAGAGCAAGAAAAGAGACTGCAGTGGGTAGCGGATCTTGCCCATGCAATGGGTAAATGTACGGTACCCATGACAAGTCAGCGAGTAAAGCTGAGCCGGATTGAGAACCGGTATGCTCAATGGTGGTCGGACGCTGACCGGGACACCAAGGTCACCCGTGATTTGACCTATTTGCCCACACCGAAACAATTACCCGTTTCGCAATTGGGTGAAATCCAGAGGGCCTTCTTGGAGCTATTGCCCACCATTTCAAATTCTACCACGCTACAGCAAAGCTTGCACTATTTGGATAACTTACCCGTGGCGGCTCCGCAGGAGGCCAATCATACGCTGGTGAGGTCCTTGATCCGGTGGCATATGAGCATGATAGACCCTAGGGTGAAGGCAGAAGTGCTGTGCCAACAGTTCACCGATACCCTGCCAGACCTGCCCTTCAGTGCGTTTGATGGCCATTTGGCCTGTGAGTGGCAAGTACGATTGGCTCTGGACAACTGGATCATCGGTAAGCCTAAAAAGGCATTGAAATTACTCAACCACCTAACCCAACAGCACAAACATCCGCTAGGGATTTACCAGTCTGATCGGGTACGACTGGTTACCCTTTTGTTGTTGGTCGATCTGGACGAAACGGGCGTGGTAGAGTATTTATTAAGATCCACCGAAAGGGGATTGCACAATCGGGAATATGACACCTCTGCCTTTCAACAACTGCTCAAGTGCCTGAAACGTCTATTTTTTGCCTATTCGCCCAAGGAGAAAGAGGCAGGTTTGGAAGAGTTGGCCCAAGCATCAGCCCTAGGCCAACCTCAAACGTACCATGATGTGTACTGGGGGACAGGGATTTTCCAAGTTTGGGCAAAACACAAACTAAACCAGTCAGCCATGCTGGAAGCCTTTCGGCAGGTGTGCCAGCCAAGAGAAGTAGCGAAAGATTGGGTTGTTAATGCCAAGGTAGCTTCCTGAATGCGAATTGGGGAGGGGTTTAGCATATGCCTCCCCATGCTCATCTGCACGGTTTGGGGAAGACTTGGGTGTTTTCTTGCCTCCAGAAATAGATCCCTGAAGAGCTCTTTAGGACCTGGTGGCTTCGCTTGGTTGTGAGATTTGCTGCTGCCCTGACCGGTTCCAAAAGGGCTTCAGACTGAAACTTAGAATGAGAATATCATCTACCTGTGCTACGGCACCATTTTGGGTCCAGGCCTCATAGGAATCTTGCAACCTCTGTTTCTGCTCCTTTGCACTAAGTTCAGAAATCTCCTGTAGGAGCGTACGGAAATTCTTTTTGAGGTACTTACGGCCCTGATCGCCCCCAAATTGATCTTGGTAACCATCGGAGGATAAATACACGGTTTCCACTTCATTCAGTGGATAGATGTGATTTTTGTAAGTAGCGCCATCTTGAATAGTACTGCCGCCAATGGGTTTCTTGGTGGTAGCTATCTCCTGAATCTCGCCCTCAATAAGCAAGTATACAGGACTCATGGCCCCACTGAAGGTTAACGAGTTGGCTTCGGGATCCAAAACCGTAATGGCAATGTCCACCCCGTCGGGCCGTTGGGTGCTGTCTTGTTTTAGTGTTGCACAAATACCCCGGTGCAATTTTTCTAAGATGACACTGGGGTCCGATATTTTTTCGGTGTTTATGATCCTTTCTAACCAGCTATTGGCAATCAAGGACATAAATGCCCCCGGCACACCGTGTCCGGTGCAGTCGCCTACGGCAACTATCAGTTTGCTTTCCAGGGTTCCTACCCAGCAAAAGTCTCCGGATACCACATCTTTTGGGCGGTCTATCAGAAAGTAGGAGGGGAGCAGTTGATCCAGTTCATGAGTTTGGGCCATTACGGATTCCTGGATGCGCTGCGCGTACCGGATGCTATCGGTTATTTCTGTTTGTTGAGCAGAAATGAATTCGTTTTTCGCCTCAATTTCCTGGAGCGCGGCATGCATATTATCATTTTTCAGTTCCAGTTCGTTCTCGTACGAGGTGACGATAAGGCGGGACAACCAAAAAACTAAGCCCCCGCACAATACCGCACCGATAAGGCCTAGCAGGAGGAAGGTGCTCAAATTTTGGCCGGCGGTGGCTTGCAGTCCGGCGTTATTTTGGTGCACCATGAGGTGATATTCCGAGGTGATGGGTATGGCTACTACAATGTCAGAATAAGCATCTTCGGGGTATTCATAGTATCCCTCGAAGTCCCCCTGCTGAATGGCCTGGCTATAATTTTTTCGGGAATCTCTATCCAGGTTGATAAACTGGGCCTGAGCTTCATTCAGGTTGAATCGGGTATTGGGTGGCAAACCTGGACTAGCTACCATATCGCCATTGGCCTGTACAAAACACACGAACCCAGAGTTGGGTAGGTCAATGTTGTCACAAGTGGTTTGGAAATTCTGAAGGAGCACGCTATCAGGGAGCAGGTCCATATTTTCGAAGCGGGCTTCGAATAGCTGCACCATGGCCTCTCCCATCTTGCGGTTGTCTTGAATGGCCTGGCTTAGTGTGTTTTGGTACACGAACCGTTGGGCAACGTATGAGAAAAGCACAAACCCTACCAAGGCTACTAAAAAGGTGCCCCCGGTCAGGAGTCTTTGCAGTTTTTTTCTAGGCGTACTACGCACCATGCGTGATCGAAATAGAGTGGTTTTCTTACAAGATATCACAATCTTGGTCGAATGTGAATCTGTACCACCTATCCTTTCGATGAAGGCGGATGGATGTTGGGTTGGTACCAAATATTCCTCTACATACACTCTACAGCCTCCATTTTCTTCAACTATTCTTCTGGTTAGTGCATCCCATGGATAAACATCCATTTCAAAAAACGTGGGAATGAACAGAAGAATGCTTAGGGCAACCGTGGGGTTGCTGTTACTTTTTTGCCTGGAGGGCCACGCTCAGCCTGACCGTGTGGGCCTATGGTTTACTAAGGAAGCCGTGCCTTATTCCTTGCTCAGCCCTTTCACGGCGCCTATGCACCCAGGAGGAGCCCTTACCTTGGGGCACCAACTGAAGGAGGGGGATACCTGGTCACATTGGTTGTACGCAGACTTAGGTGGGTATTACCACGCTCAGTTCCAGACCGGGGCCTATCTGCAGGCTCGCTACCAGTGGGAGCGACCCTTACCCCACGGTTTCACTTGGGGCTTGGGAGCAGGGCTGGGGTATTTGCGTACCTTTTTTCCTCGGGGCCGCTA
>DMST01000460.1:12550-13960 GCA_003454975.1 Cytophagales bacterium
AGGCAGGTGCCTGCCGTAGGGAGGTCTTCTGCTACTGCCCAGGTGGCAACCTCTCTGGCCTGGGCGCCCGCTGCTTTACCGGACTGGCAGGCCGTAGTACAGTTGCAAGGCTGGGTAGAAGGTCCCTTTGCTCCCGACTACGGAGTGCCCGTATTTCCGCACACTTTTCTGCAAGTAGGCATCGTCAAAACGCTCCATCACTATGTCAACTAAAGGAATATTAACCGCTATTGCGCTAGGTTTTTTATGGGCCTGCCAACCTACGGTAGAGGAATGGGAGCCTCTGCTTTATCCGTGTGCTGGGGTGGTGCAAGATTCCCTCAACTGGGATGGCCGGGTAGTCGAGTTTCAAAGTGCTTTGGATTGGGCAACTAGCCAAGGCATGCCGGGAGTAGTGGCCTATTTGCGTACCCCAGATGGGGTAGCGTGGTCGGGGGCCTCGGGCTATGCTTCCTTGGAAGAGTCCATCCCCATGCGCACCTGCTATCGGATGCTCATTGCCTCCGTCTCGAAGGTTTTTGTGGCCTCAGCCGTTTTTCAGCTAGTAGAAGCAGGAGCCGTGTCATTGGATGATCCCTTGGGAGATTATCTGCAGGGGCAGTATATGGACCGAATTCGCAACGCTAAAGTGGTCACTATCCGCCAGCTACTCAACCACACCAGCGGACTGTATGACTACCTGTGGCCTACCAAATTTGAGTTGTGGAGTATTCAGGAACCTTTCCATTCAGCTGAAGTTGAGGAAAAACTCAAGCTAGCCTACGGAAAACGGCCCACTCATGAGCCGGGGACCACCTACAGCTACAGCAATACCAACTATGTATTGTTGGGGTTGCTGATAGAAGAACTCAGTGGCCAACCCCTGGATGTATACTTGCAGCAAGCGGTATTCAACCCGTTGGGCCTCACGAGTGCCTACATGGGTACTGTAGCTCAACCCATTCCACCCGGTACGCCGGAAGGATACCTTGCCTTGCAGGGATCAGAGAACTTACAGCCCAGTGCTTTCTATTATCACAACGATTTGGCTACGGGCGATGGCGGGGTGGCTATCCGGATGGATGAATTAGGCCATTTTCTAGAGGAGATCATCTCGGGGGATTTCCTGTCCGAGAGCAGTCGTGCGGCCATGCAAGAAGCTTTTGAGTTGCCCGAAGATTGGCAGGGCAAATACCACATGCGCAATAGCCAGGGTCTCGAAATATTCGATACTCCCTATGGTACTGCCTACGGGCATACCGGGGCTATTGTGGGGTTCCTTACTACGGCTTGGTACTTTCCTGAGTCGGGCGCTTGCTTGGTGGTGAGCCTCAACGGGGTGAGCCCTAGGATCGAAGAAGCCCGTGAGGAGCTGATTGATACCCTACTGGATCTGGTAGTTGGTCCCTAGCGGATAACTTCCCAATCTAA
>DMST01000093.1:0-11785 GCA_003454975.1 Cytophagales bacterium
CCAAGCCAAGTACGGCTTGCGCGATTACCGGGGTGGAGGTCGTAGCTCAGCCCGCGAAACAGCTGCCAGGGTAGCCGGGGGTGCGGTAGCCAAAATGTTTTTGGAAGCCAAGGGCATTACTTGTCATGCCTTCGTATCGCAGGTAGGTGCCCTACGCATGGAAACACCCTATTCTGAACTTGACCTTTCTAAAACCGAGGATAACATAGTGCGCTGCCCTGATCCGGCTATGGCGGACCAAATGATCTCGCTGATTGATGATACCCGCAAGAACCGTGATACCATTGGCGGAGTCGTGACCGGTGTCATCAAAGGGGCACCCGCCGGACTAGGCGAGCCTGTGTTTGACAAACTGCATGCCGAACTTGGCAAGGCCATGCTGAGCATCAATGCCGTCAAGGGCTTTGAGATTGGGAGTGGCTTCGATGGCGTCAAGCTGGCAGGGTCGCAGCACAACGATGCCTTTTATACAGATGAGGCGGGAAATGTACGTACCCAATCTAACCACTCGGGGGGTGTCCAAGGTGGCATCTCTAACGGCGAGGACATTTATTTCCGCGTGGCCTTCAAACCGGTGGCTACCATCATGCAAGACCAGGAAAGCGTAAACGAAGCAGGAGAATCCGTAACCGTGACCGGAAAAGGTAGGCACGACCCCTGTGTAGTACCCAGAGCGGTACCTATCGTGGAAGCCATGTCCGCTTTGGTCATGGCAGACTTTTTCCTGCTCCAACAAACCACTACATTCCAGTTATGAAAAATATCCCTCTACACTGGCGGGTCATCATTGGCTTGCTGTTGGGCACCATCTATGCCTACCTATCCATCCAGTTTGGGTGGAATGATTTTACTCTCAACTACATCCAACCCTTCGGCGATATCTTTATCAACCTGCTCAAGCTTATCGCGGTACCCCTAGTATTGTTCTCCATTATATCAGGAGTAGCCTCCATGAAGGATGTTAACAAGCTGGGGCGTATGGGCGGTAAGACCCTGGTTGCCTACTTGGCCACTACGGTTTTTTCGGTAGGCGTGGGGTTGATTTTGGTGAATACCTTCAAGCCTGGAGTAAATGTAGACGACGATCTGCGCACTGAAATGCGCATCGATTATGAGCTATGGCTAGCAGAAGAGGAAGCAGCCGGCAATTATATACCCAGGTTGGATGATATCAACTACCTATCAGATCCTGCCTATGCGGACCAGATTGCTGCGGTGAAGGCTCGTCGAAGTACCGAGGAGGTTGATGATAATACCCAAGATAAATTAGATAAAGCTGCCCGAAATAGTGAGAAAGGCCCTCTGCAACCGCTAGTAGATGTGGTACCCGACAACTTTTTTGGCTCCTTGGTGGATGCAGAAATGCTTCAGGTGATCTTCTTCGCCATCTTTTTTGGGGTAGTGCTGGTAGGCTTGCCAGAAGATAAAGCCGGACCCGTGATGCGAGGTATTGATGGCCTGAATGACATCTTTGTGAAGATGGTCATGATTGTCATGAACTGGATGCCCATCTTCGTGTTTGCCCTTATGGCAGGCCAAATTGTGAAGGCCGCGGGAGCCGACTCAGACAAGTTTTTCTCATTGCTGGACTATCTCTGGAAATACGGCGCCACCCTGATTTTGGGTCTGGCACTCATGGTTTTTCTTGTCTATCCTACCGTCATCACCACATTCGTAAAGAAAATGTCTTTTGGCAGGTTTATCTCCAGAATGCGGGATGCACAGATCACGGCTTTCTCTACCTCCTCTTCAGTAGCTACCCTGCCGGTGACTATGAAAACTGTGCATGAGAAAATGGGCGTCAGCAAGCGTATTTCCAGCTTTGTACTACCTATCGGCGCTACTGTAAATATGGACGGTACTAGCATGTACCAGGCCATAGCGGTGGTGAGTATGGCGCAGTTACACATGGTAGACCTCACCCTAGGTCAACAACTTACCATCATTATTACGGCTTCTCTAGCCTCCATTGGTGCTGCTGCCGTGCCTAGTGCCGGTTTGGTGCTCATGATTGTAGTGCTAGAATCGGTAGGGCTCAATCCAGTTTGGATTGCGCTCATCATTCCCGTAGACCGGATATTGGACATGTGCCGTACGGTGGTGAATGTAACGGGCGATGCTACCGTATCTACCCTGATAGCAAGTTCTGAGAAGGAACTAGAAGTTCCTGAGAAAGTGTCGGTGGCAAGCTAATTTTTGGGAACCAAACGCGCCCTCAGTTGTTAGCCTGAAAAACATCAACTACGTCCATGGCAGATTCCGCAAAACGTCCTGTATCACTCTACTTGGAGTCCAATCCCAATCCTAACTCCCTGAAGTTTGTTGCCAACTTCATGCTGGTACCAGAAGGACAGCATTTTGACTATCCAGACGCCGCTTCGGCAGTTGAGGCACCTTTGGCATTGGAGCTGTTCTCTAAATTTGATTACGTGGAGCGAGTGTTCTTTATGAACAACTTTGTGACGGTAACCAAATCAGAATCAGTGGAATGGGCTGAGGTACAAACTGATGTTAGAACCTATATTTCAGAATTTCTGGCTGATAATATTGGGTTTGTAGTTAGCTTCGAAGAAGCAGATGCCCTGGCACAGGAAGGGGCCAATGATTCGGAGTTAATTCAGAAAATCAAGACTATCCTGGACGAGTATATCAAACCTGCTGTAGAGCAGGATGGTGGTGCCATCTCCTTCCATTCGTATCAGGAAGAGGACAAGCGGGTCAAGCTTCTTCTGCAGGGTTCTTGTAGCGGATGTCCCTCCTCCACTATCACTCTGAAATCAGGAATAGAGAACCTACTCAAGCGTATGTTACCCGATGAGGTAGCCGAAGTAGAAGCTGAGGGAGTGTAAATCCGTCACAATTTCTTATTCCAAGCCGGTTTGTTATCGCAAATCGGCTTTTTTGTACCCATTGTGTCTAAAAACCCCCTGTATTTCTTCCTGCGATTCACTAATTTAGGAAACTGCAACCTTAACGAGTATGCCCGCAGGCAAACCACAAGATCTCTTCAACCGGATTTTATGGGTGGTGTTGGCATTTGGAGTATTAGCCGACCAACCTGAAAAGGACGGTTCATATGTTTCGGAGCATTCGTCCAGCGAATCCTCCTACGGTTTCCGGGGCCCTACTCCCTCTCCCACACGCCCTGCCCATGCGCGTGAAGCTAACGTTCAGCAGCGCCTGCAATACCTAAAACGGTTCACAGATCCCACTACAGGCAGCATTCCCTCCAATGTACGTGCACTTGAAATGGCCTTTGCACGCCAAATCCATCAGAAGCAGAATTTACAGTCACGCCAAGAGCAGTCTTTGAATGTACTAGGCCGAGGTCCCAGAAATTTGGGTGGGCGAACGCGTGCTTTGGGAGTAGATGTGCGCGATGATAGAATTATCCTGGCCGGCGGAGTATCTGGCGGTATGTGGAAGTCCATGGATCAAGGAGATACTTGGGAGTATACTACCTTACCCACCCAATTACCCAGTGTAACCTGCTTGATTCAGGATACCAGACCAGGAAAGCTCGATAACTGGTACTATGGCAGTGGTGAGTACAAAGGGAATTCTGCTTCTTCAAAACAAGCTCCTTTCCTAGGAGATGGCATTTTTCATTCTTCGGATAATGGTGATAGCTGGGAACAGCTTGCTAGTACCAGGACACTCATCAATTCTACCAACCTACCTCCTGTTCCCCTAAACTATGTTCATCGGCTCGCCATAGATGCCAGCAATTTTGAGCAAGATGAAATATACGTGGCGGTGCCTTATGGTATTATGCGCACCATGGATGGGTTCCAATCTCCACCTCAGTATGTGCTTGGTGGTGAACCCACCGGCGAAAACCGGAACTGGACAGAAGTTATCGTCACCCCAACCGGCAGGGTATACGCTACTATTTCAAATGAGGAAAACCTGGAGGAAGGGCCCTTCGGTATTTTCACTTCTGAAGACGGTGTCAACTGGCAAAATATTACCCCGCCCACGCGGTATGACGAAGGCTTTCGCCGGGTAGTGATGGCTTATGCTCCCTCTGCAGAACACATTGTGTACTTCTTAGGAGAGCGAAATAATGTGGCCAGACTCCACCAGTACAATGCCATTACCGAGCGGTGGATCGACCTCACACCTCAAATTCCTTTGCTAGGCGGTTTGGTAGGCAATTTTGATACGCAGGGCTCTTACAACATGGTAATTGCCGTACACCCCCAGTTTGAGAACCATGTTTTCATAGGTGGTACCAATTTGCATCTATCCACCTCAGGGTTTACCAATACGGAAAATACTACCTGGATAGGTGGGTATAGCCAAGAGAACGATTTATCCCAATTCGAAAATCACCACGCTGATCAGCATGCACTAGTGTTCGATAGTCAAAATAGGCTAGTCTCCGGGCATGACGGCGGGGTGAGTATCCTTGAAAATCCGCTAAAAAAAATTATTAGATGGCGGTCCCTCAACAACGGATACGGCACTACCCAAGCACATAGTGTGGGCCTCAGTACCATAGATTGGGGCTCTAAAGTACGCATGGCCGGCTTTCAGGATTTGGGTACCTTTTTCACCGAAGAAAAAGACACTGACTTACCTTGGATAGCTATCGGAACCGGTGACGGTGGTTTTACTATGGCTACTCCTACCTCCTTATTGGTATCTTGGCAATACGGCCAACTGTATCGGTATGGGTTGAGTCCGGAAACAGGCGAGCCCAACGGCGAGGAGCAATCTATAAACCCTCCAGACGCAGGAACTCCGCTCCGTTTCCCCTTTGTAACTCCCTGGGTAGTAGATCCGGATAGACCTAACCGATTGTTCTTAGCTGGGGTTGCTGGGTTGTGGCGCTTGGAGGATGTCACAAAACCTTTCTCAAGCTCCGATTGGGCCCTGACAGAAGACAGAGAACTGATAGGTGATATTTCATCATTGGGCTTTGCTACTGGTCAGCCAAACCTCTGGGTGGGTACTGAAGTGGGACATGTGTATAAAGTAGAGAACCATTTGCAGTCTCAAATTGCCTTCGCATCGAAAACTTCCGACCTATTTCCGGATCAGGGCTACGTCTCCTCGGTCTCGGTGCATCCCAACCGCTCGGATGAGGTTTGGGTCGCCTTTTCATCTTACGGTGTAAATAGCCTTTTTCGAACCTTAGATGGGGGAGAAACCTGGGAGGGAGTAGGAGGAAATTTGGATGAGAGTTTCGGGGAATTTAATAAAGGCCCGGGCATTACTTGGATTACCATGCTGGCTCGGGGGGAAGAGACCTTCTATTTTGCGGGTACTACTGCTGGCCTGTATTACACCACTACCGTTTCTGGCAATGCTACGCAATGGATTCCCATAGGAATTAATGAAATAGGTGTGGCGGTTATCGATATGATCACTGTGAATCCTGTAGACGGAACCGTACTTGTGGCCACCCATGGTAAAGGATTATTTGAATTTCAGGTTCCAGATGTTTGGGAACCTAGAGTCGCCGTCATTGGGCCCGATCCTGTTTGCCTACAAGAGACTACCGTTCTTTATGCTACCCACGACCGTAGGTCAGAGCGTATGCCCATTCAGTATCAATGGTACAAAAATGGCGAACTCATTTCTGGGGAGAACCAATCTGTATTGATTACCGAAGAACCAGGAGATTACTATGCTACCATTATGCTTCCTGACGGGAGTCCATCACGAAGAACCAGTTATGTGACTCTACCGGATAAGGTTCCTGAAAATTTTGAATTAGTTCGTGTCAACGATTCGCTAGTGGTAGAGCCAGGGTGTGATGGCTGCCAATATGAATGGGTACGGGATGATAACAGTGCCGTGGCTATTACCAGCGACCCTACTCTATTTGTTGGGGGAATCCAAATTGATGGTAACTATAAGGTAAGAGTAACCCGAGGTTGTAATCCGGTAGAAAGTAATACCATCACCGTGGAAGGCATTTCATTAGAACCTGGCGAAACGGACAAACTGGTGATCGTACCCAACCCTGCCACGGATCAGGTTACTCTTAAGGTGCTTGCTTCGGACAAACAAGTTCTGGGTGCCCGATTGTATACTCTAAATGGGCAATTGATCAGCGAAAAAAATGATGCTGCCTGGAACGAATGGGATTTAACGGCTTTAGGAAGAGGAATGTACCAGATGGTCATCTTTGGGGAAGATGGCATCATTTCCAGTTCATTGTTGATGAAACGATGACCGTTACAGAAAACCACCAACTTGCTGCCACCTGAGGATTTTCGTAAATCGGCCACCCTAAAGTAAATCCTACATGAAAAAGCTGATCATTTTACTGTTAGTTGTTTGGGCGCTTCCCGCTGCGGGTGCGTGGGGTCCCACTGGCCATCGGGTGGTGGGTCATCTGGCTGAGCAATACCTGACCAAGAAAGCCAGTCGTAATCTGGCATCTATAATGGGTGGTGAGTCACTAGCGCGTGCTAGTACCTGGATGGATGAAATGAAGAGTGACTCGGACTACCGATACATGAACCCATGGCACTATGTCAACCTGCCGGCTGATGCAGATTATACCACCATTGAGAAACCTGAAAACGGGGAGGTAGTTGGAAAAATCAATCAGTTTATTGCTGAATTGAAAGCCGGTGGACTTAGTAAAGAAGAACAAATATTTCGGATTCGCTGCTTAGTACATTTGGTGGGTGATCTACACCAACCCTTTCATACGGGCCGTTATGAGGACTTGGGCGGAAACCGAATTAAGATTAAGTGGTTTGGCGAAGATACTAACCTGCACCGGCTCTGGGATAGTGACCTTATTGACTTCCAGCAGTTAAGCTACACCGAATTGGCTGAATTCATCAACCATCCTACGGAGGCCCAAGTAGCACAATGGCAAAGCACTTCGCCAGAGGTATGGGTAATGGAGAGTCACGAGCTAGCCAATCAGCTATACGAATCAGTAGAAGAGGGAGAGGACTACAGCTACCGATACAACTTTGATTACTATCATATTGCAGAACGCCGCATGCTGATGGCGGGCATCCGCTTGGCAGCTATTTTTAATGATATTTATGGTTAAGAAGCTACACATTACCACGGTTTGGAGCTTTCTGTTGGCCCCTCTTTTTATTCAATGCCAACCGGCTGCAGATTCAAGCCCAAACCCAGAAATAGGGACGGTGATGGAGGCTGATCCTATTCAGGGCATACAGCCCGACCGTGAATGGAATGTTGGATTTTTGATTGTGGACGGAGTTTACAATTCAGAGTTGATTGCTCCGATGGATATTTTCCATCATACCATCTTCCATACTGATCCCATACCTGGGATGCGGGTATTTACCGTGGCCCCCACACTGGATGCCATTACTACCTTCGAAGGGCTTCGCTTACTTCCGGATTATGCCTATACTTCCGATGAAGTCCCTGCCATCGATGTACTGGTAGTGCCTAGTGCTGAGCATAGCATGGACACGGATTTGGAAAACGAGGCCTTGATCAGTTGGGTGAAAACAGTGGGTGAAAAGGCACAATATGTAATCTCTTTGTGTGATGGGGCTTTTGTTTTGGCCAAGGCAGGTTTGGTAGATGGTAAAGAGTCTACCACATTTCCTTCTGACATTGCTCGATATCGTGAGATGTTTCCTCAGCTAACCGTGCATGAAGGGGTTAGCTTTGTGCACGATGGTAAACTGATCACCAGTGCGGGAGGAGCCATCTCCTACGATCCTGCGCTTTACCTTTCCGAAATATTATATGGTACTAAAGCGGCTAAGGGAATTGGCCGGGGGTTAGTTCTTGACTGGAATAGGAACGGTGTACAATACATTGAGGTAGAGTAACCTAATTCTACTGTGCCACCGCTAGGGCCGCTATGCTCAGGGTTTGAGGCTGTGAAGCCATAATGGCTTCTCCGCATGCCTGCAGGGTGGCCCCGGTGGTAACCACATCGTCAACTAACAGGATTCGTTGCCCTATTACTTTTTCCGGTTGTGCAATCGCAAAAACAGAAGCCATATTATCGTACCGCTCTGCGCGGCTCATACGAGTTTGGGTGTTCGTATGACGGGTACGCTTGAGTACTTCAGCACTCCAGGGAATATTGAGTCCTTCAGAAAGTCCCCTGGCAATGGCATCACTTTGATTGTAACCCCGTTTTCGGAGCTTACTAGGGTGCAGTGGGATGGGCACTATTAGATCAAAGGCTTCTCCAAAGTCATCTTCCTTTAGCTCGCTGGCATACCAACGGCCCAGCACCTCACCCACCTCTGGTCGGTTTTCATATTTCAGCTGGTGCAATAGGGATTGTACTTTTCCGCCTTTGGCAAAATGCAGATAGCCAAAGGCATGCGTAAGAGGTAGTAAGCCGTAAAATTTACGGGCAACGGGATTTTCTGGCTCTTGGTGATACCCTGTTCTCGGCAAATCCACTGCACAGGAGGCACAAAGGAGGTGAGCGCCGTGGGCTACAGGTCCCCGGCAGGCCAAGCAGTATCGAGGAAAAAACAGATTCAGAAAATCCCTAAGCATAATTTTCATGCTAAAATGGAATATAACCATTCTACGCAAGAACTTAGTCTTGTACAGAAAGAGTAATCCCTAGCTTTCCATCCCAAAATGGGCTGGCTATCTTTGCCACCCACCTAAACTCCAATTTCCATGAGCAAAAATGTAATCTACACCCCTAACGCCCCCGCAGCGATTGGGCCTTATAGTCAAGCCATCGAAATCAACGGAACGGTATACGTTTCAGGTCAAATTCCATTGATTCCGAACCCAGAAGATCCGAATGAAAAAAATCTAGCCGTTGGGGTGGAAGCACAGACTCACCAAGTAATGAAGAATATTGGGGCCATTTTAGAAGCCGCCAAGCTCAACTACAATCACGTGGTTAAGTGTTCCATTTTCGTAAGAAATATGGGAGATTTTGCTACCGTGAATGCAGCTTATGGTGAATATTTTCAGGTAGATCCACCTGCTCGGGAAACTGTAGAAGTATCCAAACTACCCTACAGTGAGGAAGTGAAGGTAGAGATAAGCTGCATTGCGGTCTCTTTTATGGCCAATTAAAGACATTCAATAACTATTCAATACAGAGACGGTTGCTCTCTTAACCACTGTTTGTTTTCCCATGACTGACGTTCGCGTTCGTTTTGCTCCAAGCCCCACCGGTCCTTTGCATATTGGTGGAGTACGTACTGCACTGTACAATTACCTCTTCGCCAAGAAAATGGGCGGTACCATGATTTTGCGTATCGAGGATACCGACCAGACCCGGTACGTACCCGGAGCGGAAGATTACATTATTGAATCGCTGGATTGGATCGGCATTAAATCCGAAGAAAATCCGGTAGTTGGAGGACCTTATGGACCTTACCGGCAAAGTGAACGGAAGGCTATGTACGGGGAATACGCACAGAAGTTGATTGATGAGGGGAATGCATATTATGCATTTGACACGCCGGAGGAGCTGGATGCTATGCGTGAGCGCCTGAAGGCGGGTGGAGTGCACACGCCCCAATACAACGGACTGGTGCGCCAACAAATGAAAAACTCGCTAACCCTACCGGCAGATGAGGTAAAAGCCATGATCGACGGCGGCGAACCCTACGTGGTTCGTCTCAAAGTGCCTCTGAAAGATGAGATCCGCCTGCAGGATATGGTAAGGGACTGGGTACATGTACACTCCAATACCATCGACGATAAGATACTGCTGAAAAGCGATGGTATGCCCACCTACCACTTGGCCAATGTGGTAGATGACCACCTGATGAAAATTACCCACGTGATTCGAGGCGAAGAATGGTTGCCTTCGGCCCCCTTGCATGTTTTGCTTTATCGTTTTCTGGGTTGGGAGGATACCATGCCTCAGTTTGCTCACCTGCCCCTACTGCTAAAACCAGACGGAAATGGTAAGCTGAGCAAACGAGATGCAGACAAGCACGGTTTCCCGCTGTATCCTATGCAGTGGACTGATCCTAAAGAGGGCACGGTGGCTTCTGGTTTCCGCGAGAGCGGTTATTTGCCCGAGGCTTTACTCAATTTCCTAGCCTTCCTGGGTTGGAACCCGGGTACCGAGCAAGAGCTGTTCACTTTTGACGAATTGGTCGATAGCTTTAGTATCGACCGTATTCAAAAAGGAGGCGCCAAGTTTGACATTCAGAAAGCCCAGTGGTACAACCAGCAGTATCTGAAGCAGCTCAGCAATGCTGAACTAGGTCAACTACTTCTAGAACAGCTGAAAACGGAGGGTATCGAGGCAAGCCCAGAAAAGGCAGAGGCGATTGCCAATAATATGAAGGAGCGAATCACCTATACCTCGGATTTATGGACGGAGGCAAAATACTTCCACATTGCACCCATCGAATATGATGAAAAAACCGTTAGAAAGAAGTGGAATGAAACAGCGGTAAACGGTTTAAAAGCATTCACTTCGGCATTGGCCAGTGAAGGAGACCTGACCCCAGAGCGTGCCAAGGAGGTATTTTCCAAAACGTTGGAAGATGCCGGTTTGGGTTTTGGAAAGGTGATGCCTGCCTTGCGAATATCCCTTACCGGACAGGCAGGCGGGCCGGATCTAATGGAGATTATGGCTATTTTAGGTCGTGAGGAAGTAATCCAACGAATTGAAACAGCGATTACTCGCTTACAAGAAAACGTCTGAATTCATGGCTAAAAAGAAAACTGACAAGGCACCGAACGAGGATTCAAAGAAACCCAAGGTAAATCCTGAATTGGATGGATTTGACATTGAAATTGATTCGTTTGGCGAGATAAAGACCAACTTTGATATCGACAAGATCAATGCTTTCCTCAACCGTAACGTAGACGATAAAAAACTGCGAGACCGGGATGATATTGATAAAGATGGAAAATTCAATTCAGAGGAATCTGAAGAAGATAAAGAATAGCACCCTCTACTGAAGGTGCAAAAAAGAAGGCTGTCTCTTTCGGGACAGCCTTCTTTGTTTATGGAAAATCAGGACATTAAAGGCCTGAAAAATCGAAATCGTCTAGGTACTTGGTAGTGAATATACCACTCTTGAAGCCCTCATCGTCCATAAGGCGTAAGTGCAAGGGAATGGTGGTTTTGATACCGCCAATCTCAAACTCTTGTAGTGCACGCTTCATCCGTACCAATACCTCTTCTCGGCTCTGACCGCTCACAATCAGTTTTGCAATCATGCTGTCGTAGTGAGGAGGAATGGTATACCCAGAATATACGTGAGTGTCTACCCGCACACCGTGACCACCAGGTAGGTGCAAGTGGCTGATGGTGCCAGGAGAAGGACGGAATCCCTTACCCGCATCTTCTGCGTTGATCCGGCACTCCATGGCAAACAACTTAGGATAGTAGTTCTGGCCCGAAATAGGCTCACCGGCCGCTACTTTAATTTGCTCTTTGATCAGGTCAAAATCAGTAACCGCTTCGGTAATGGGGTGCTCCACCTGAATACGGGTGTTCATCTCCATGAAATAGAACTCACCGTTCTTGTCTACCAAGAATTCTACGGTACCAGCGCCTTCGTACCCAATGGCTTCAGCTCCTTTGATAGCCGCTTGGCCCATGCGCTCGCGCAAATCATCGTCTACTACCGGCGAGGGGGTTTCCTCAATCAGCTTCTGGTGACGACGCTGAATGGAACAGTCACGCTCGGATAGGTGACATGCTCGTCCGTTGCTATCGCCCACGATTTGGATTTCCACGTGGCGAGGCTCTTCCACAAACTTCTCCAAATAGAGTTCAGGGTTGCCAAAGGCCGCACCGGCTTCTTGGCGAGCATCATCCCAGTGACGCTGGAATTCGCTTTCATCATTTACCAGCCGCATGCCACGG
>DMST01000093.1:11821-21027 GCA_003454975.1 Cytophagales bacterium
CCGCATGCCACGGCCTCCACCACCAGCAGTAGCTTTCAGCATCACAGGATAGCCTACCTCTTTGGCCAGCTCTTTGCCTTGTTCCACGGTATCCAAAAGGCCCTCAGAACCAGGTACTGTGGGTACTCCGGCAGCCTGCATAGTTTCTTTTGCAGTGGCCTTATCACCCATCTTCTGGATCATCTCGGGCGAAGCCCCAATGAATTTGATGCCGTGTTCGGCACACACTCGGCTAAAGTTGGCATTCTCAGAAAGAAATCCGTAACCGGGGTGAATAGCATCCGCATTGGTGATTTCTGCAGCGGCGATGATATTAGGAATATTCAAATATGACTGGGCGCTGGGCGCTTCGCCAATACAGATAGCTTCGTCAGCGTATTTCACCTGCAGGCCCATTCGGTCTGCTTTAGAATATACCGCTACGGTCTTGATGCCCATCTCTTTGCAAGTACGGATGATCCGCAGGGCAATTTCACCGCGGTTAGCAATTAGAATCTTGTTGAACACGGCTTAACAAGTTTAGGTTTGTAGTCTATTTTCGGCTAAAAAAAAACACCGCAAAAGGCTACGGTGTTTTCCTTCCCTAAGCTGTAAAGAGCTTAAGCGGGTTGTACCTCAAAAAGAGGCTGATCGTATTCTACGGGGGAGGCATCATCTACCAATACCTTGACGATGGTACCGTCTACTTCACTCTCAATTTCATTGAAGAGCTTCATAGCTTCGATGATACATACAGTTTGGCCTTTGCTCACCTTACTGCCTACTTCTACAAAAGAAGGCTCTCCTGGTTTCGATGAACGGTAGAAAGTACCGATCATGGGAGATTTGATAGTGTCGGTGCTTACACTAGGTGCGGGAGCAGGAGCAGATGCCTCGGCTGCCGGTGCGGGCGCAGCTGCTGGAGCTGGAGCGGCAACGGGGGCTGGTGCAGGTGCAGCAGGGGCCACAGCTACAGGAGCAGCTACCACAGTACCAGCGTTTTTCTTTACACTGATTTTGAAGCTGTCAGTCTCGATATTCACCTCATCCAAACCGGAATTGGAGATGAAATCAATTAAATCCTGAATTTCCTTGGCTTTCATAGGCTTATTTTACGCGTTCCATATAGGTGCCCTTGCGGGTGTCCACCTTTACTTTTTCCCCTTGGTTAATGAACAGGGGTACGTTAATCTCATGACCGGTTTCCAAAGTTGCCGGCTTTGTGGCGTTAGTCGCCGTATCTCCTTTTACACCGGGTTCAGTGTAAGTGATCTCTAGTACAACGTGAGCGGGCAATTCTACGGTGAGGGGGCGCTCCTCCTCTGCGTGGAACAATATGCTCACTTGTTCGCCATCTTTCATGAACCCTGCTCCTTCGATGAGGTCTTCTTGAATGATTACCTGTTCGAAGGTCTCGTTGTCCATAAAGGTATACCCCATATCGTCTTTATACAAGTACTGATGGGGGCGGTTTTCTACACGAGCTGTTTGAACTTTTACACCAGAGTTGAATGTGTTGTCTACTACCTTGCCGGAAGTAAGACTTTTCAGTTTGGTGCGCACGAATGCCGGACCTTTGCCTGGCTTTACGTGTAGGAATTCTACAATGGAATACAGGTCATTGTTATAATGAATAACCAACCCATTGCGGAAGTCTGCAGTTGATGCCATAGATGTCTGAAAATAGAGCTGTAAAGCTGCGAAAAAAAACCTTAAGCACCAATGTTATTTGGGGTCGTACGCCCACTTCACGTAGAGGGCTCCCCAGGTGAATCCACCACCAAAGGCGGCCAAAATAAGGTTGTCTCCTTTTTTAAGTTGTGGTTCCCACTCCCACAGGCATAGCGGAATAGTACCACTGGTGGTGTTGCCGTACTTCTGGATGTTGACCATCACTTTTTCGGAGCCCACGTTCATGCGGTTGGCCGTAGCGTCAATGATCCGGAGGTTGGCTTGATGAGGCACTAGCCAGGCAATATCCTCGCCCTTTAGTTCATTGCGTTCCATCACCTCGGCGGCAGCTTCGGCCATGTTTGTTACCGCAAATTTGAACACTGTTTTGCCTTCTTGGTAAACGTAGTGCTCCTTGTTATCTATGGTATCGTGGGTGGCCGGACGGCGAGAACCACCAGCTTTCATATGAAGAAAATCTTCACCCACACCGTCAGATCCCAATACCGCATCGATGATACCGTGGCCTTCGGTATCTGGTTCTAGCAATACTGCCCCGCCACCATCACCAAAGATGATACAGGTAGTGCGGTCCTCGTAATTGATGATTGAAGACATTTTGTCGGCACCAATTACCAGTACCTTTTTATACATGCCTGATTCAATGTATTTAGCACCCGTCTGTAGAGCATACAAGAATCCGGAACAGGCTGCCTGGAGGTCAAAGCCAAATATCCCTTCAGCTCCTATGGCTTTTCCAATGATATTGGCTGTGGCCGGAAAGGCCATATCGGGCGTGGTAGTAGCACATATGATCGCATCCAATTCCTTAGGATCGGTGCCAGTTTTCTCCAAGAGTCCTTTGGCAGCATTGATGCCAATTACCGAAGTGCCTTGGTCTTCACCTTTTAATATGCGACGCTCCTTGATACCCGTACGGGTGGTAATCCACTCATCGTTGGTATCTACCAAGGTTTCAAGTTCCTTATTTGTCAATACATAATCAGGTACATATCCCTGTACCCCTGTAATGGCCGCCGTAATTTTTGACATGGTAATTGTACGCGTGAGATGGTGGCTATTATCGCCCGATTACTGAATATCCTTCAAGTATAGTAGATGGGGTCGGTAATAGCTATCTGGGTTTCTGAAAACTTAATGGAATCGGTGCCGATTGGCCTAAAACAAAAAATTCCGCACTCTTGCGAGGCGGAATTTTCAATACGTTTTTATGGTAGCTTATACCAGTACTTCCTTCTCCATTACCACACGACCTTTGTGGTAGAGTTTGCCTTCATGCCAGAATGCACGGTGGGGCAAGTGTTGCTCACCGGTAGTAGGACAAGTAGCCAAGTTTTTGGCTGTCAATTTCTTGTGTGTCCGACGCTTGTCTCTACGCGTCTTGGAAATTTTTCTCTTAGGATGCGCCATGACCTAATCTATTTTTCTTCTGAATCTTTTTTCAATTGTCTTAAGGCTTCCCAACGAGGGTCAACCGACTCCTCTTCGGAACTATCGTCTTCGGCCTCAGCCGTAAAGATGATTTCGTCTTCAAACGTTTCATCTTCCAAATACCTGGGGTGCAGCTTCTTCATAGGAATGGCCAAAGCCACAAACTCATAAAGATATTGTGCTACGTTGAGTTTCTCAGTATCCCACTGAATTTGGAAAACATCGTCTCCTAACTCTTTATCCTCTTCACCAAATTTGAAGATTACTTCCTGATCTACTTTCAAAGGATACTGAAAGGGATCATTGCTACGGTCACAAATTAGCTCTACTTCACCCTGAATGTTTACCGTCATGGTAATCATCCGCTCGGTTTTGTTAAGCTTGATTTGAACCGCTAGCCCGCCCTTGGTGACAGGACTGAATTCAAAGTCTAGAAAGAACGAATCCCCAATTGAGTATTCAAAAAGGTGTTCGCCGAGTTTTAACCCGAATATGTCGATGGAATACTCTTTTATTCCTTTCATAACACCATTTTCCCAATCAGGACGGCAAAGGTACGAGAAAGTTTTTATTTAACCACCTATTGAATCAAAACTCTTTATCATTCAACGGTTTATCCCAGAAAGGTTTTGGCAAGCCAGAGGTTTTTTGTCTGAGACTGATAGTAAATACGATCTGATCGCCCATTAGTTCTGGTAAAACCATCTGCAAACTGCAGTTGGGAGTACGTCACTAATTTCAGAGCAAAAAAAACCTACTAAAAATATTTTTTCAACACATTTTCTCTGTTGCCAAAAACCTTGGCTACTGGAAATGAAAATTCATAACTAACTGATTATTTGTATTTTAAATAACTAATGAGTGCTAAAAATCTCTTCAAACCTGACTGTTCTGTCGTTATTTTGCGATATTTCTATGAGGCGATTTTTCTGGAAAATTTATACTAATCGTAAAAACACCAAGCTTCCACCTTCCCTTCTGTAGGCGTTAAATTTTACAACTAAAATCCATTAGAAGAATGAAAAGAGTATTACTCTTAGCCTTGGGTCTGGTAGTGTCTGTCGGCCTGAGTGCACAAACCATTACCATTACCGGTGGACCTGGAAAAGTGCCCGGTACAACCAATCAGGTATATCGTGGACTCCCCTTTGATGCAAGTGTATCTGGCCTTAACGGTACAGTACAGAGATGGTCAGCGGGTATCGGAACCGTGAACAATCAAAATGTATTCTTTACTTCCTCTACTACGGTTCATAATGTGGTTATCGACCGTGGTATTGATAACGGAACCACTGGTCTTGTAGCTGTAGGAGCTACCAATGGTAGAGGTGTGGCCCGCTACGTAACTATTGTAGAGCCACCTAGCAATCCAACCCTGAATGTTGGATTCTGTGTTGACGGTTTCATCACTGCCACCGTAAACAACGCATCTGGCGCGAGCAGCTATACTTGGTTGTCTCCTCAAAGCGTGACCACCTCGTCTTCAAGTCGCACGTTCTTTGTGACTTCTGGATCTACGGTGACTTTCCGTGTACGTATCAATGGAGGACCTAACAACGGTCAAATTCTGGAAACTACTCAGCGGATCCTATGCTTGTTGACTGACCCTGGTTTCGGTGACGGTCCTATTCCACGCGGTGGTGTTGCGGCTCCTGAACTGAATGCGCCTGAGTTGCAGGTCAGCACTCCTATTGAGCTATATCCTAATCCTACTAAGGATGGATTGGTGAACTTGCGCATGGTTTCTGCAGATCAGGCTTATGAAATTGAAGTGATCTCACCTTCTGGACAAACTATGAAAACCATCAATGGTGCGTCATCAGAATATGAGCTGGATGTGGCTGACTTGCCTTCAGGTATTTACTACTTGCGTGTGAAAGGCAATGCGGGATACATTCAAACGCAGCGTTTGGTGGTAGAGTAATTCACCTGCATGTACATCAAATAAATACAGAGCCTGGCCGGAAACGGTCAGGCTTTTTTCTGCAATACTATAGTAGACATTCCGCGCTGCTCATCTACGCTAACCACCTTCAGGGGTTCTACTAACTCCCAGTTCTCAGAAGCTAATATGGTGTCCCAATGTGATCTATCGAGTAGAAAGCGGAGACTACCATCCGGAAGCCAATAACGACCCACATCCTGTTTTTTAACTGGCAGATCAAGCCCCAAGACGGAAGCCGTCCGGACAAATAAGTAACCGTCAGGAGCTACCATCCGGGTGAGTTCCTTCCACATTTGCCAAAATTCATCTTCTGATTCGGCAAAGTGCAGAACGGCGTTACAGATGACCAGCTGAAACTGATCGCCGGGATAGGGTAATTGCAGTAAATCGCCAATTTGGAAATGCTCCTCTGGGTAATTTGTTACTGTAAGCCGGGCTACAAATTTTATCATGCGAATGGCATCCTCGTTTCGGTCTATTCCTTCTACATGATATCCATTGCGCAAGAAATAAGATAGGTTACGTCCCTCCCCGCATCCGGCATCCAGCACTTTCATATCGGGGTTAAAGCGCCCTTTGAGAATTTGATCTAGCAAATAGAGGTCTACATTGCCCAGGTATCGGTTGATCTGTTCGGGAGAGAGCATATCAATGGACGTAGCTACCTGCGTTCATTTGGATGGTGGTGCCGGTGGCATGGTCTGCCATACCACTTAACAGGAATGCTACCATAGGAGCAATGTCCGAGGGCTCGGTGAGTTTTGTGAGGGCAATATCATTTAAGGCATATTCCTCGCCGTATTGGTCCATAAAGTCCTGAGCCATATCGGTACGGGTAAAGCCCGGTGCTATATCGAAAGCCTTGATGTTCTGCTTTCCGTAGTTACGGGCAATGGACCGGGTGATGCCAATCACGGCAGCCTTGCTGGCGGCGTAGGCGATGTAGTCTGGAGTGTCGCCTCGAAAAGATGCTCGTGAGGCGATGTTGACAATGCGACCGCCGCCATGCTGTTCAAAATGGAGTACGGCTTGCCGACACAATATGCCAACTGCGGTGGTGTTGACGGCCAAAGTCTTTTGCCAGCTGGCAAGCCAATCTTCATTAGATTCGGATAGTGGTGTGCTCAGGGCAATGCCGGCGTTGTTGACCAATCCGTCGATTTTGCCGAAAGAGGCAAGTGCTTGGTCAAATAAGGAAGAAACTTGGTCTGGCTCGCTCAAGTCGGCCTGAAAGGCCTGCGACCCATTGGCGAAGGTGTCTGCTAGCGTAGAAGCTTCTTCCAGGTTGCGGTTGCAATGTAGAGCAACACGCGCACCACTTTCTACTAGCTGTTTTGCGATAGCACGGCCAATACCCCGGCTAGTTCCGGTGACTAGTAGGGCGGTCCCTTCCAGGTTTATTTGCATATAGTTGGGTTCTTACTCCAGCGGACGCTGTTGGAAACGGGCGTACAATTGCCGGATGGTGATTAGGAATTCGTAATCGCTGGCATAAAGATAGAATTCCGGTGGCAGGTTGCAGTACTCTTTGAAAGCAATGAGGCGGTCACCATATAATCCCGTTAGTTCCCACACTTTATCTCCAGACAGCCGCGCGTAGGCAATGCTATCTAGCCGTTGTTCGCGAAGGAGCTCCTGTACTTTACGCCTTTGTTTGGGTTTGTCACCCCAAAGTTCGTAGAAGTAGGAAATGGGATTTTGTATCAAATTGGGCTGCACGGGTACGGGAGTTCTCCCACGGAGTGTTCCCAAATCAGGCATGGGTTCGGGAGGAGGTTTGCGCACTACCGTTTCAATCACCTCATTTTCATCTTCTACCGTTACTTCGCGTAGGGTGTAGGTTTTTGGCTGAAGCACAATTTCCTGATACAACATATCACCACCAAAGCTTCGGTTGACGGTGAATATGTGGGTCTCATAACCTACCGAAGTAAAATGAAGGGTGTGGTGCTTTGATATGTAGGTGCTGAAAAAGCCGGTGGCATCGGTAATGGTAACCTCTCGGTTGAATTGGTTGACGATGTGTACATCAGCCAAGGGTTTACCCTCTGCGTTTTTCACTTCACCGGAGAATAATATGCGCCCTTCAGCGGTGAGCACGCGCTGTGCCTGGACAGAAATAGCCCCAAAGGAAAGCAGAACAAGAAGAGTGAAAAATGTTTTCAAAGTCCCCCGTTAGACCCCGCAAGATGGGGAATAGTTTAAAGATCATGTAGTGCCGCAGCATGAAAGTCTTGCAATTCGCCAAGAGGCACACGCTATTGTCCTTCCATTGACCGACAACAGACTCCACATTCTTCAACGCAGTACTGGTGAGAAACTGATAAGTGCAATAGCATGGAAATTTCTGACCAGCCATACGGACTGGTCAAGAACTATGCTGCCACGGTAGTTAAACCACCAAATCCTCTTCTAGTTCATTTAAATGCAGTGGGCTTCCGCTATCATCGATGGGCCAACTGACTCCTGGGGGGAGGTCCAGATGAGGGGGGCGCTGCCACGGTTCGATGCCGCCGTCAGAATCATTGTCATCGCCTCGGCTACGACGCAATATGGCCACTATCACCCATGTGAATACAGTAAGGAAAGAAAGGCTGATAAAAAGAAATAATAGCATGATGATGTCCTGGAAAAATCACTCACTAAAAAGTACAAAATTTATCCGGATACATTCAAGTTCTAAACCATCTTTACGCAGATGTACCGAGGAAACTTAACAAAGATGCCTGCTCAACAGGCAAATCCTATTCAGTATACGCTGCCATTGGGAGACGAAAGCCTTGCTGTAAACCAATGGTTAGGCAGGCCTATAAAACTGATAGCCACGGGAAATTTCTACTGTGTATCCTGCGGCAATGCCATATCTAAGCGCTATGGTCAGGGGTTTTGCTACCCATGTATGATGGAGAGCCCTCTGAATAGCGAGTGCATAGTGCGGCCCGAATTGTGCCGGGCCCATTTGGGGCAGGGCCGGGATCCGGAATGGGAGGAGAAACACCACAACCAACCGCATGTAGTGTATCTAGCCAATTCGGGAGGCCTGAAAGTAGGGGTCACTCGCGATACACAAGTGCCCACCCGATGGATAGACCAAGGAGCTAGCCAAGCCATCATCATTGCGGCTACTCCCAACCGTTATTTGGCCGGGCAGATAGAGGTGGCGCTGAAGAACTTTTACAACGACAAGACCAATTGGCGAAAGATGCTGATGGGTGAGTTTCCTATGCTAGATATGGTGACTGAAAGCGAGAAAGCTCGTGGACTTCTGCCTCAGGATTTGAAAGCCTATGCCAAAGAAGGAGAGTTGGTCGAGTTAACGTTTCCCGTTCTCAGAAAACCTTCCCATTTGAACTCTGTGAACCTAGAGAAGGCTTTTGAAATAGAGGGTACCCTAACCGGAATTCGCGGTCAGTACTTGCTATGGGAAGATGGCAAGGTACTAAACGTAAGGCGCTACGCAGGCGTAGAGATAGAGTGGATGGAGGGGGTGGCCCAACCGGTACAAGGCACCTTGTTTTAGTAAGCCACGTTCACCTTTAGAATTAGCCCAATCAGGCTTCCTCTGTTAACCTCCGTCTATCAATATTTACCTGAAACAGATCCGGGCGAAAATAATGGCCGGTGGTATCCAGCTTCATACGCTCGCCCGCAAGCGTATCCAAATCTAGTGTAGCCATAACGAGTTCACTTTTTTCAAATACCGGTTCCGTCTGGTAGAAGCCGTCCGGACCTATGATGGCACTACCACCGCGCATCACCCAAGCCTCGGGTTGGTCTGTGTATTCGGGTGGCTGCTCCAGCTCGGTAGGCATCTCCTTTACTTGCATCAGTTGACCGGCAGCTAGCACAAAACAGCGGCCCTCGAAAGCATACTGGCGGCTAGCTACCTGATGCATTTCGTGCACCGTAGGCCACAGAGCCAAGTGTATCTCCTCATTGCTGGTATGCATGGCGTGTCGGGCCAGCGGAATCCAATGCTCCCAGCAAACCAGGCCGCCTACCCTACCCACTGCTGTATCTACCGCCTGCAAGCCGTGCGCATCACCATGGGCATGCACCAGTCGTTCGGTGTAGGTGGGCACCATCTTGCGGTGGTGATTCACGAGTTTGCCATCTGCATCGAACAGCAAGATGCTGTTGTAGAGGCTGCCGCTGCCAC
>DMST01000093.1:21092-21718 GCA_003454975.1 Cytophagales bacterium
CTCGTTGATGCCCAGGCCCAATACCATGCCGTGTTCCTTCACCCAGGCCTGGATCTGCTCAATCTCTGGACCGTTGGCCGTGATACTGTTGCGGTACATATCTCCGAAAACTTGTTTGGTGGGTGCGTGGTTCCAGCGGGCCACGTTGGGGCAATGGTCCAGCCAAGCCGGGTACCCTGACAACCAGGTTTCGCCTACTACACAGAGTTGTACGCCTTCCTTGGCCGCCTGTGCCAGGAGTTTTTCCAGCTTTTCCATACTGGCGGCAAGATTTCCATGAACGGGAGCGTATTGTAGGATTCCAACCTTGACGGTGCGTGCAGGCATAGATGGTGGTTTTATTTATTTGGTTTGTGGATGAACCGGGCCCCTGTGGATAATCGGACCATTTTGCGAATATAGGGCAATCCGTTACCTTAAAGTGTAAAGCAGGCAACACGACCCAAAACATAGCTGCCCCGCTATAGTAGTCTCACTCATAAACTCAAAAGTCATGAAGTATTTTTGGTTGGGTGTATTGGGTCTCGTCGTTTTGGCCTGTGAGCCCAAAGAATCCTCCCCTAAGAAACCACCTCACGAACCGCTCTTGATGGTGGTATACGATACCGCTACCATGATCGGGCCGG
>DMST01000093.1:21735-28797 GCA_003454975.1 Cytophagales bacterium
GGAGTCATTTCTTCTGAACTCCCGGAATTTGCCACAACGGTTTCGCCTGACGGGCGAGAATTGTTCTTTAATCGTACTGCCGAGGATCGCAGCTCCATGCGGATTTACCGAGCGAGCTGGAATGAGGGCGGTTGGGCCCAACCTACCGCGTTGCCTTTCACTCAGGGAGATTACGTTGATGTGGACCCCTTCCTTTCGCACGATGGTAACCGTCTGTATTTCAGCTCCAATCGCCCCTCAGCAAGGGGTGAAAGTGTTTTCAATCACTGGTACGTGGACCGGGTAGATTCGGGTTGGTCAGATCCCCTGCTGGTGGAGGCTCCGCTCAATTCAGATTCGGCTGAAATCTACATTACGATGACAAAGAGCGGGACGGCTTACTTTCGCACGGCCCGCTGGGGAAGCCGAGATCTGACGCGGGTTCCCTTCCAGAACGGTTCGTATCAAGAGGCAGAAAGACTGGTATTTACCCAGCAGGGAGATAGTGTTTATGCTAACAACCCCGCTATTTCTTCTCAAGAAGATTTTCTGGTGGGGATGTCTTTTATGCCGGAGCATTCGGATCCGGATCTATTCATTACCTGGAACACGGGCCAGGACTGGACTGAACTGCAGAACCTGGGCCCCAAAGTAAATACCCCCTACACGGAGTTTGCGGCCGGCCTTAGCAAGGACGACCGCACCTTATATTTCACTTCGGAGCGGCCAGGCATGGTGCCAGCTTTGGTAGATGCGGAAGCACGCCCTCCAGGCGATTTGTATGCCATTTCGCTAGATAAAGTAGCTCCTGGGTTTTTGGTAGATGAGCGGGGAAAAGAAATTACAATCCCTACCCCTGATGGGGTAACGGTGTACGGGGACTTGTATACGGTAGATAAAGCCAACCCAACCATTTTGCTCCTACATCAGGGTGGGGCCAACGTGCGTGGAGAGTACCATACCATCATTCCGATGCTGCTGGAGAAGGAGTATAATGTGTTAGCATTGGACCTGCGGCAGGGCGGTGAGCGGTTTGGGTATTTCAACCGGACGGCCGCCCGAACTTCTGAGAGGTACCACTACTGCGATGCATACCCGGACGTGGCGGCGGGCCTGCAATACTTGGAAGCGGAAGGCTACACGAAACCAGTGATATGGGGCAGTAGCTTCAGTGCGACGTTGGCTATTCAAGTAGGTGCTGAACGACCCGAAGCGGTGGAAGCGGTGTTGGCTTTTTCGCCTGCTCAGGGCCCGCCTATGAAGGAATGCCAGCCCAATCCGTACTTCGAGCAGATTTCCGTACCGCTAATGGTATTTCGGCCCAGGAGTGAACTATCCTACGAAGGCCTCACAAAGCAACTGGCTATGATTGAGGAGTACGGGCACCAAACCTACATTGCCGAAAACGGCGTCCATGGTTCTTCTATGCTTGTGGCCGAACGGGTGGAAGGAGATGTAACCCCCCATTGGGATCGGGTATGGGCGTTTTTGGGGGAATTGTAACGTTTGTTGTCCATTTCTTCTGTAGCTTTTCTAAAGGATCAGTAGGTATTTCTGGGCTAAAAAATACCTCTCCATTGAACTTATAATATGCTTCTACAATTTTGAGAGTGCCTCTTTCTAAAGCCTCACTTATCGGTTTTGAACCTAGGAGTCTGCGGGCTACTTTTTGAGCATTTGAGATTGTATCCTCTTCTAAAGTTCTAGGAGATGTTTCTCCGGGCCTTAGGTTAAGGTTTTCACGAACTTGCATCCTTATTTCATTTAAATACTGAGGCAAGTTTATTTCTCCGGGTTGACTAGCTTCAACGGCACCGCATTTTTCATGCCCCATTACTACTATTAAGTTGACGCCCAACCCACCATTCTTTCGATTCAATACCGAAAATTCTAAAGAGCCGAGATCAAAATCGCTAGCAATGTTTCCTGCCGTGCGCACCACGAAAAGGTGTCCGTGGTCGGTGTCAAAAATAATTTCAGGAGAAAGTCGAGAATCCGCACAAGTCAACACAGCAGCAAAGGGTCTTTGTCCTGCGTCAAAATCCTGTGAATCAGGGCGTAATGGTAAAGGATTGATAGGCCGTGCGATCATATATCTTCGATTGCCTTCCTTTAGAATTTGCAATGCTGTATCTGCTGAAAAAGACATAAGGGAAATAGTTTAAGGTACGTATTTCTAAGTGCCAGAATCAGTAGATTAGTCACAGTGTTTTTCAATTTGGCCTTCCAAGAGCAACCAAATCCTCATCCAGGTATTCCTCAGTAAAGCTTATCCATAATAATTCGATGAGCTAAAAGGTCAGCTGATGGGTGTGGAAGGGGGGGCCGACGGGTTTCTTCACAACGCATAAAACCGTCGCACCTCTGGTTGGCTGTCAAAAAAAAACCCAACCTTCTCAGATCGGGGTTTGCAATGGGTGTGTAGTAATTTCTCAGTACCAGAACCCTACTATGCCTTCGTAATGTTATTCAGAATAGAAGGTACGTTGGTATTCGTTAGAAGTCTGATAGAATTGTGCGGTGATTTCCTTTTTCACCAGCAATTCCCCTTCATACTCGTTCACCGCAGTGGCTTCGGGCTCCTCCGAATCTTGCATAAAGGCCTTCTCAGTGATTACCTGCCCTTGCTCATTCAACACATAGGTCCTGCGTAGCTTCTCTTTCCGCTGCAAGTCTTCCGCTACGTATTCTATCACATTGCCCTTTTCATCAAGCGTGTTCAAGCGCCGCATGATAATATAGCCCTCTTGGTTTAGCTGTTTCTCCACCGTCAATCTACCTTCCTCGTCGTATTCATACATCCATTCATCCTCAAAGGCATCATCCCAGGAGCGGGTTTCTACACGGGTTTTTTTACCTACAGCGTTGTACTCTGTAGTCACATGCAACTTGAGGGTGCCTTCCTCATCGTATTCTACACGCTCAATTTCTCGTCCTTCTCCATCCAGCGTTCGCGTCTCTTTGCCCTCTTCTACACCCTCTTCGTCGGTGATTCTGATCTCAATGGCCCCATCCCCGTATGCGAAGTGCTTTACCGTCTGAAAACCACCCTCAAACTCTGCTATTTCCGTCAGGATGCGCCCTTGTTCATCGTACGTCCATCGGTGAGTCTGCTCCATCTCCTCTTGTATAAAGTGCTTGTATTCCCGAGTTTTCCGTCCCTCGCTATCAAACTCATATTCCTCCCGGTGCAGATCTTGCCCCTCGCCCTGGCGCTCTATTTCAAGCGTCATCTGTTCCCGCTCGTTGTATTCACGGTACAAAAGCTCGAATCTTTGGGTAGGTTGCTCTACTTCAGAGTGCGTACTGATCACCGATAAAGTCTTCGTTTTTGCCATGCGGCAAAACTAAACATTGGTGCGAATTGGGCCAGACCTTTTGCCCATTGGTATGACCGATGGTCAGGAGGCTTTTCGACGAATAGGTACTGGGGATACCAATAATTAATGATAGCTTTACTATTATTTCTGGTAACAATACCCTGTCATGTCGATATCGTTACTGTTAGAAAACCTCTTCAACCCACCAGTCCTCTTCTTTTTTCTAGGCATGGTGGCTGCCTTTGTGAAGTCCGATTTGGACATTCCCACCCCCATCGCCAAGTTCCTTTCGCTATACCTTATGTTGGCTATTGGCTTTAAAGGTGGGGTGGAGCTAACCCACAGCGGACTCACACCCCAAATAGGGCTTACGCTCGGCTTGGCGTTATTGCTGGCTTCAGTCATGCCCATCTACGTTTTCTTTATGTTACGCAAGCGGGTAGGTGTGTACAATGCAGGCGGTGTAGCGGCTACCTACGGATCCGTAAGTGCGGTTACCTTTATCACGGCTATTGCTTTTCTGGAAGTAGTTAAGGTGACCTATGGCGGCCATATGGTCGCCGCTTTGGCACTGATGGAAAGCCCAGCCTTGATCGTTGGCGTGTTGCTGATTCGTAAATTCAATCCTGACAAGGAAGGAGAATCCGAACCAATTGGTGCCGTTCTCAAGGAAGCTGTTACTAACGGATCGGTCTTTCTACTCTTAGGCAGTCTGGTCATTGGTATGATTACCGGTAATAAAGGTACCGAAGCTTTGGAGCCCTTTACCAATGATATTTTTAAGGGCATGTTGGCTCTCTTCATGCTAGATATGGGCATCTTGGCAGCGAAGCGGATTCGTGCTTTGCGCACTGCCGGTTGGCCCCTCATTGCCTTTGCCATTATCGCACCGCTCATTCATGGCTGCCTCGCGGTCATGCTGGCTTCCGCTTGTCAGTTCTCACCAGGCAACGCCTTGTTATTCAGTGTGCTGGTGGCAGGGGCTTCCTACATTGCCGTACCTGCAGCTTTCCGAATGGCTGTGCCAGAAGCTAACCCAGGATTGTACGTACCTATGGCCCTGGCCATTACCTTTCCGGTCAACATCCTCGTCGGAATTCCCCTATATTATCAACTGATCCTTTTGCTAAACTAGCCCACTCATGAAGCCCATCAAACGTGTAGAAATCGTAGTAGGAAGTGTGGACATCAGGCGCGTCCGCAAGTTGTTGGAAGCTGAAGGACTTAAGCAATATACCGTGATTCCACAGGTAACGGGCCGTGGCAGCAGCTACGACCGTGACGCAGACGGGCTAACTACCGTTTTCTCAAACTCTTATCTGATCTTGGCCTGTAGCGATGAGGAGTTGGAACGCATTAAGGAACCGCTACGTGAGTTGCTCAAAAGGTTGGGTGGAGTGTGTGTAGTCAGTGATGCCCAGTGGCTCATGCACTAGCAGAGACTCCTTAAACCCTCAATTTTAACTCTTCCCTTCTTATGGGGGCTACCTTCTTTTCATTTTGGGTGAAATGAATGGCTACACGCAGAGCATTAGTAGGGCTAGTTGTGTGTCTCTACGGCAACCGTGTTTGAATTTCATTTGTAGCGCTGCGCGCTCATCGGAAATTATCAAGAAAAGCCCTGCATTTAGATTGAGGCAGGGCTTGTAGTATCTCCTTCCTCGGCAGTGGGAGATTCTGGATTGGCAGGAACTGATGCTTCCGTAGGGGCCTCAGCGCCTTCGTTCGCTTTTTGCTCTTCGGCAAAGAAAACCTTCTGACGAATCAGAATAAGGCAAACACCCACGAAAATGAAGCTATCGGCCAAATTGAAGACCGGCCGGAAAAAGAGGAATTCCCGACCGCCAATCTCGGGCATCCAGGAGGGGAAATGCCCCTCAAACATGGGGAAGAACAACATATCAATCACCTGCCCGTGTAGCCAAGGGGTAGGGGCATTGGCAGGGGCGTTGTCCAGAAATACACCGTAGAAAATGGAATCGATAGCGTTGCCCAAGGCACCCCCCAGAATGAGCGCGAGCGAAAGAATCAAACCTTGGTGGGCTTCCTTTTTGGTGAGCTTCACCATATAATTACCAATGGCAAAAATGGCCACCAGCCGAAAGAGCGTCAGCAGAAGCTTGCCATACGTGGTGTCCAGTTTGAGGCCAAAAGCCATACCGGGATTGAGAAGGTAGTGTAGCCGGAACCAATCACCGATTACATTGATCTCACCCAAGGCCCCCAAGGTCATGTTATTATGCACCAAGAGTTTGCTGGTCTGATCAATGGCCACCACCACAAATGCTATGATAAAATATTTCCAGTACTGCTTCACGCTGTTGCTTCCTATTGAAAATTCGGACAAAGTAAACCGATTGCGTACTCAAATACAAAGCGATTAGCGAGAGCGGTTATTGCCCTGTAAGTGTGAGTTCGGTTTACTTATTGGGGATAGTGGTAAGCGGGTGTCTCTCAGAGAATAAATAGCAATGCGGAGGGTGATATAACACGTTCCTTAATTAGTGGACTTTTCCCTAGCCATTTGGTGTAATTCTGTCTACCAAGGAATATGCATGCATTCTATCCCTACTACAAATGGGCTTTTGATTTATACCTTTACTGCCAAGAAAAAGCACATCATGATCAAGATTGCGGTATGGGCCAGCGGCAGCGGGTCCAATGCAGAGAATATTGCCAATTACTTTGCCGATAGTGAAGATGTTGGGGTTGCCTATATCCTCACCAATAATCCTAAAGCGGGTGTTATTGAACGAGCCCAGCGCTTAGGCATTCCCCATCAGGTATTTACCAATACACAGTTCCGTGAGGGCACACCCGTTTTGAATGCTATGGAAAGAGCAGGCATCGATTGGGTAGTGCTCGGTGGTTTTATGCGTTTGGTACCCGCCAACGTAGTGGCAGCCTTTCCAGGCAAGATCATCAACATTCATCCGGCACTGTTGCCCCGCCAAGGCGGCAAAGGCATGTACGGCCATCATGTACATGAGGCGGTAGTAGCGGCCAGAGATTCGGAAAGCGGTATTACCATTCATGAGGTAAATGAGGTGTACGATGAAGGTCAAATTCTTTTCCAAGCCAGTTGCCCGGTGACCCCGGAAGACACACCGCAAACGGTGGAGGCTAAGGTGCGTGCGCTAGAGCAGCAATACTACCCCGAAGTGGTCGCTTCGGTGGTTCGGAAATAAGGCCGAATTACCTACTTTTGCAGCTTAATTTTCAAAAAGGACCATGGCTTCGCGCAAAATCACCAACGCTCTTGTTTCGGTATTTTATAAGGACAACTTAGGGCCAATTGTGCAGCGTCTGCACGAATTGGGTGTTACCCTGTACTCTACCGGAGGTACTCAGAAATTTATTGAGGATCAAAACATCCCCGTGCAGCGGGTAGAAGACCTCACCGGGTATCCTTCCATATTGGGCGGCCGGGTAAAGACCTTGCACCCTAAAGTGTTTGGCGGTATTCTGGCCCGCCGGGAAGAGGGTGGTGACCAGCAAGAGGTTACTGAGTATGAGATTCCGTACTTCGATTTGGTGATTGTAGACCTCTACCCCTTTGAAGAAACGGTAGCCGGAGGCGGCACACCGCAAGAAATCATCGAGAAAATCGACATCGGGGGAATTTCCCTGATTCGCGCGGCAGCCAAAAACTTTGCCGATGTACTGATAGTCTCTTCGCGTGAGCAATACAGCACTTTGGAATCTTTGCTGAACGAAAAGAACGGCAGCACTGACCAGAGCGATCGCCGGCGGTTTGCTGCCC
>DMST01000093.1:28847-33841 GCA_003454975.1 Cytophagales bacterium
CAGGCCTTCGATATTTCCAGCAACTACGATACGGCCATCTTCAACTACTTCAACGCAGAAGAGGAAATTCCAGCGCTGAAGGTAAGTGAGCGCAGTGGTCGCAGCCTGCGCTACGGGGAGAACCCACACCAGAAGGGCTCCTTCTATGGCGACCTAGACGGTATGTTTGAGCAGCTGCACGGCAAGGCATTGTCTTACAACAACTTGGTGGATGTAGATGCGGCCGTGAGCCTGATTGCCGAATTCGATGGCACTACCGCATTTGCCATTCTGAAGCACACCAATGCTTGCGGTATGGCTACCGCCGATACGGTGAAAGAAGCCTACCTCAAGGCGCTTGCCGCAGACAATGTGTCGGCCTTTGGTGGGGTGTTGGTGAGCAACCAACCCATTGATGCAGATGCTGCCGAAGAGCTGAATAAGCTTTTTATGGAGGTACTGATTGCTCCGGAATTTGCTCCAGAAGCACTAGAAATTCTGAAAAGTAAGAAGAACCGAGTGTTGCTGAAGCAGAAGCAGGCCATTACCCAAACTCAGCAGGTGAAGACCATCTTGAACGGCTGGCTAGTGCAAGACCGTGATGTGGCCATGGAGGGAAAGGATCAATTGAAAACGGTAACTGAGCGAGCCCCTTCAGCCGAGGAGGTAGAGGCATTGTTGTTTGCGAACAAGCTAGTAAAGCATACTAAGTCCAATACCATTGTGCTAGCTAATGCACATCAGCTGTTTGCTTCGGGTACAGGTCAGACGTCTCGGGTAGATTCCTTAAAGCAAGCCATTGCAAAAGCCAAGACCTTCGGTTTTGACTTGAAAGATGCCGTAATGGCCTCGGATGCCTTTTTCCCTTTCCCGGATTGTGTAGAGATTGCGAATGCGGAAGGTGTGAAAGCGGTTATCCAACCGGGCGGCTCGGTTCGGGACCAAGAATCGATTGATTTTTGCAACGCAAACGGCATGGCGATGGTTCTGACGGGCGTTCGCCACTTTAAACACTAAATATTACAACGTTACCCTGAAAAATGAATCGGGCCCCCGGTCGGATATTCAGGAGTAATTTGTAACTTTTCCCGGAAATAAAACCCCCAGCGCCGCGCTAGACTATAACGAATGGGACTATTTGATTTCTTTTCAAGTGATATTGCGATAGACCTTGGTACCGCCAATACACTGATTATTTATAAAGACAAGGTAGTGGTGGACGAACCATCAATCATTGCGATTGATAAAAACACCAAAAAAGTGCTTGCTATTGGCCGTGAGGCCATGCAAATGCACGAAAAAACGCACGAGGACATCAAGACCATTCGCCCGCTCAAGGACGGGGTAATTGCTGACTTCCATGCCGCGGAACACATGATTCGGGGGATGATCAAGATGATCGACGGGGGTAAGCGGAGCATCCTACCGAGCTCCCACCGCATGGTGATTTGTATTCCTTCGGGAATTACCGAGGTAGAGAAGCGGGCCGTACGTGATTCCGCAGAGCATGCCGGTGCCAAAGAGGTGTATATGATTCACGAACCCATTGCTGCAGCTATAGGTATCGGGATTGATATCGAACAGCCGGTTGGTTCTATGATCGTAGATATTGGCGGAGGTACTACCGAGATTGCCGTGATTGCCCTGTCTGGTATTGTTTGTGACCAATCCATCCGCACGGCGGGTGATACCTTCAACAGTGACATCCTGAACTACATGCGCCGTCAGCACAACCTGCTGATTGGGGAGCGTTCGGCTGAGAAGGTGAAAATAGAAGTGGGTTCGGCGATGACCGAACTGGATAGCCCTCCTGAGGACTACGAAATTCGTGGCCGTGACCTGATGACGGGTATCCCGAAGGTGATCAAGATTTCCTATTCTGAGATTGCTTTTGCCATCGACAAGTCTATCTCGAAAATTGAGGAAGCCGTACTGAAGGCCCTGGAGATTTCCCCTCCCGAGCTTTCGGCGGACATCTATGATAACGGTATCCACCTCACGGGTGGTGGCGCTCTGTTGCGTGGCTTGGACAAGCGTTTGGCGCTGAAAACCAAGCTGCCTATTCACGTGGCCGAAGATCCGTTGCGCGCCGTAGTGCGGGGTACGGGCGACGCCCTCAAAAAGCTGGATCATTTCAAAGCCGTATTGATGACATAAGCGACCTATGCAGCAACTCTTCGGATTCATTTACAAGAATCGTTCGCTCTTTACCTTCTTGTTGTTGCTGTCCATTGGTTTCTTTTTGGTCTTTCGGTTCAATGACTACCCTGGTGCGGTATATTTTCATACCTCCAATCAGGTAAGTGGTCAGATTGTGGACTCACGCCAGAACCTGAAAGACTTCTTTGGGTTGCGGGACGTAAATCGTACGCTGGCAGATGAGAATGCACGGCTGCGTCAGGCCTTGCTGACACCCATTGCCGTAACGGCCGGTCGGGGATTAGTTACCTCCCAAGTCGCCGAGGCACTGCCGGGACAATTCCGATTTATCCCAGCCAAAGTAATCAACAACTCCTGGAACCGATTCAGAAACTACCTTACCTTAAATAAAGGGGCCAAGGATGGCTTGGAGCCTGGCATGGCCGTCATGGGTTCCTACGGGATTGTGGGTCAGGTGAAATACGTTTCGCAAAACTTCGCCACGGTCGTATCCTTGCTTTATACTGACTGGGAAGTGTCGAGTACCCTGGCATCCACTGGTAGCAACTGTTCGGTAAGCTGGCAGGGTATAGATCCCCTTCAGGCCAACGTGTTGTACCTTCCCCTACACACCGATATCAGTGTAGGTGATACCGTGGTTACTTCAGGGTACAATGCGGTGTTCCCAGCAGGGATGCCCATTGGCACTGTAAGTGGGTTTGAGCAAACTACGGATGCCAATTTCTTTGACGTAACTATTGATTTAGCTACGGATTTTCAGTCATTGCGCTACGTGTATGTGGTAGAAAACAGCTACCTGCCCGAACAAGATTCTTTGCAGCAACTAACCGATCCTGCCCTATGAATCTGCGTTCAGCCCCAATCCAATTTGTGCTGGCCCTGTTGTACATTGTCGCACAAGCCTATTTGGGGAGTCAATTGGTACTCTTCGAAACCGCCTTTACTTTCCTGCATGTAGGGTTTCTGCTCATGTTGCCCTTTGAAGTAGGCCCCATTGCTTTGATGCTGGTCGGCTTTTTTATGGGCTTGGGGGTAGATGTTTTCTCTGACACCTTGGGCATCCATGCTGTGGCTGGTACGGTCATGATGTTTATGCGCCCGGGCGTGGTGAATATTTTGATGCCCCAAGGGGGAATAGAATCTGGCATACTGCCTTCTCTACGGATGATGGGCCTTAGCTGGTACCTTCGCTATGCCCTGTCACTCATTTTGGTACATCATTTGGTCCTTTTCTTCCTGGAAGCTTTCACCTTCCGGTATTTCCTACACACCTTCACCCAGGCACTGGCTAGTACCGTCATTACCTTTATGGCAGTGGTGATTATCCAATTGTCTTTTTACCGCAAAAAGAGAATCTAATGGAATCGGCACGTCCCCTCTATATCCAAATCACCTTACTGCTGGTAGCCATCCTGTTTGTAGGTAAGCTGTTCACCATGCAAGTGTCTAGTGATGTAGAAGGAGGAACCGTTCGGTCTTTTACCCAGTATCCGTATCGAGGTTTATTTTATGACCGGAATGGGGAGCTTTTGGTAACCAACGAACCTCAGTTTGACCTGATGGTGGTTCCCTACCAGGCCATGGCTCAAGAAATAGATCCATCGGCTCTTTGCAACTTACTATCCATCGACATCCAGGATTTTGAGGAGCGACTAGGGAAGGCCAGAAGGTATAGTAAAACCCGACCCTCTACCTTTTTCCGGAAATTGTCCAACACAGAGTACGCCCAGGTGCAGGACATCTTGGTGAATTATCCTGGTTTTTATGTAGAAGCCCGAACCGTCCGCAGCTACCCTGATGGTGTACTGGCCAATATTTTGGGCTATACGGGGGAGATAGACCAAGTAGGCTTGAATCGGGATACAGCCAACTATTACCGATCGGGAGATTACATCGGTAGGGCAGGGTTGGAAGCAGAATATGAGATGGATCTGCGGGGCCAGCGCGGTGTGAAGAAAATGCGGATCAGTCCGGATGGAAACATCGTAGGCCCCTATGATAATGGAGAATCTGATACGCTGGCGATGCCCGGCCAGGACCTGGTAACCACGATTGACCTGGAGCTACAAAAGTATGCGGAGTTCCTAATGGACGGAAAGGTAGGCAGCGTGGTCGCCATAGAACCTGCCACCGGCGAAATTCTAGCCATTGTGTCCGCCCCTTCCTATGACCCCAATTTGCTGAGCGGGCGTGCTTTCAGCACCAATTTTAGTGAGATAGCCCAGGATACGTTAAATCCACTGTTTACCCGGCCTACCCAAGCCACCTACCCTCCCGGATCCATCTTCAAGATCATACAAGCGCTGGTGGCTTTGGAGGAGGGCGTAATTACCCCCTATGAGCAAATTTATTGCGAGGGCAATTTGATTGGCGATCATGCGCCTCCGGGTAATTACAATGTGCGGCGGGGCATCATTCTTTCTTCCAACAACTACTTTTATAAGGTATTCCGCCGGATCATCTATCAACGAAAGGCTGAGAGTACCTTCGAAGATGCTCGGATTGGTCTGGAAACCTGGCGGGAATACGTATCCGATTTTGGCCTGGGTAGCCCTATGGGCATCGATTTTCCCTCTGAGAAAGAGGGTAAAATTCCAACGCTGAAAACCTACGATGATATGTACGGGGTGAAGCGTTGGCGCTTCTCGAATATCTATTCCTTGAGTATCGGGCAAGGCGAGATGCTTATGACTCCGTTGCAAATGGCCAACCTGGCTGCCATCATGGCCAACAAGGGCTATTTCTACACCCCTCATCTTATCAAAGAGATTGGCGATACGGGCAAACCAAGGCCGGAGTACCTCGTGCGCAATGAAACCGGGATTGACTCGGTGCATTTTCCTCCGGTACTAGAG
>DMST01000361.1 GCA_003454975.1 Cytophagales bacterium
CGCTTCCCTGCGCACCCTCCACATTGAAGTGACCATCGTACAGCTAGCCTCGCGGCTCATGGAGCGACAGCTGGACCAGACCGCCAGCGAGCTGCTGCGCGAGCACGTGGAAGAACTGGGCATCCGGATTTTCTTCAACGATTCGGTGCAGAGCGTATTCCCCAAGCCCAGCGCGGAAGAACCCGTGCGGGCCCGCTTGCAAAGCGGCAAGAGCCTGGAAGCCGACGCCGTGGTGTACGCCATCGGTACCCGACCCATCACCGATCTGGCCGTAGTCAGCGGACTCACCGTAAAACGCGGTGTGGTAGTGAATGAGTACTTACAAACGTCTGATCCTGAAGTGTTTGCCATGGGCGAAATTGCCGAGTACGAAAACAACCTGTACGGGAATACCGCCTCGGCAGAACAACAGGCCGACGTGGCCGCTCGGTACCTGGCGGGCGATCCGCACAGCATCTACCGAGGCTCGGTGTACATGAACATCCTCAAGTTTGACGATCTGGACCTGTGCTCCCTCGGCATGGTAGAGCCACCAGCCGGCAGCACCGACTACGAAGAAGTAGTATTCATCGATCGGGCCCAGCGGTACTACAAGAAATGCATCATCTACCAAGACCGCATGGTAGGCGCCCTGCTGATGGGCGACAAGCAAGAGTTTGCCGAGTACAAAACCCTGATCGAGTCGCAGGTAGAGCTGTCCGACCGGCGGTTGCGGCTGCTCCGCAGTGGCGAAGCCCCCGAGCCTGTACTGGGTGCCTTAGTATGCTCCTGTAACCGGGTAGCGGAGGGCAATATCCGCCAGGTGATTGATGGTGGCGTGACGGAGTACCGCGAGCTGTGTTCCGCCACGGGCGCGGGCATGGGCTGCGGCAGCTGCAAGCCCGAAGTGAAGGTGATTTTGGAAAGCCATCTGGCCACCCAGCCCGAAAAAGAACCTCAAATGACTACTGCCCTATGAACATGAAACCTGCCTACGAAAAGAGCGACTTGGTTCGGGTTTTTGTGAAGGGGGGCATGCTCTCTCCGGCCGACCTCTACAAGATCGCCCAAACGGCCGAATCTTTAGGAGCTTCATACCTCCATTTTGGCTCCCGGCAAGACCTCCTCTTTCCCATCCATACGCCCGATCCCGAGCTGCTAGAGCAGACCTTTTCGGAGATCAACACGCTGTTCGAATACAGCGAGGCGGAGCAGTACCAAAACGTGGTGAGCAGCTACGTGGCCTACAACATGCTGCCCTCCACCGGGTGGGTGCACGAGGATACCTACTACTATGCGCTGTCGGCCTTTGACTACCGGCCCAAGCTGAAAATCAACGTCACCGATCCGGCTCAGGCCATGGTGCCGCTGTTTTCTGGGGAGATCAATTTTGTGGCCTCGCCTTACGACAACTATTGGTTCCTGTATCTGCGTTTGCCCGGCAAACCCTTGAAGGAGTGGCCCGACCTGATTTACTCGCTGGACATGCCCGGCGTAGCCCAGGCCATCGAGGAAAATCAAACCTGGGCGGAGGGTAAGACCGTGACCGATCTGTGGGAAAAGATGAGGGAGGAGGTACCCTACAATGCCCGGGAGAAGGATGTATCGTTGTTGCGCCCATCGAGCGTAGTGCCCGACTACGAAGGCATGAACCAGATGGTCGGTGGCCGGTATTGGTTAGGCCTGTACTGGCGAGACAATCAGTACGATACGGGTTTCCTGAAGGCCTTCTGCCAGTTGGCGATGGAGCAGGACATTAGCCGGGTGTGTCTCACACCCTGGAAGTCCTTTCTGGTGAAGGAAATTACCGCCGCTAACCGCCAGAGCTGGGAGATCCTGCTTGGGCAGTTTGGTATCAACATGCGGCACTCCTCGCTGGAGATGAACTGGCACCTGCCCGTGCTGGACCAGCAGGCCCTGGGCCTGAAGCGTTTCCTTATCAAGCACTTCGACCAAAACGACATCAGCACCTACGGCCTTAGCTTTACCGTCAAGACCAAGCCCATGGTCACTTGGACCAGCGTGATCATCGAGCGGCAGTCCTCCTCCGCCATGGCCGGGGCCTACGATCTGTCGCCCACCTATCAGGTGTACCACACCCAGGGCTTCGATCCCAATCAGGAGACCCTGGTGCCCTACGCCACCGACGTGTTTCAGGAGGACCTGCCTCCTTTATTGATGAACCTGAGTAAGTACTACGTAGAGCAGCTCACACAAATCCGGGAAGGGGAGACGGAGAAAATCGTAGAGACACCCGTGGCGCAGGAGGAGGAACTAGAGACTATCCACCAATGCCCGCATTGTTATACGGTGTACGAACCCCGGTACGGCGATCCGGCCCAAGGAGTAGCCGAAGGCACGCCCTTCGAGGAATTACCCACGGACTACGCCTGTGGCCTCTGCGAAACCCCAGTACAAGAATTTGTCACCCTAGAAAGAAAGGCTTCTCTATCGGCTTAAACCGTGGTGACACGACTCAAAGTCGTGCTACCACTACACTCCACCCATACCAAAAAACGAACATGAAAATTCGAATGAAAGGAAATAGCCTCCGCTTGCGTCTGCAACAGCACGAGGTACAGCAGCTGTCTGAAAAAGGCACCGTAGAGGAAATTACCGCCTTTGGCCCCTTAGCCAGCCAAAAGCTGGTCTACAGCCTGCGCCGGACCAGCCGGGCCTCCCAGGTATCCGCCAGTTTTACCCAGGGCAAAATTACCGTGTGGGTACCCTCCGCGCTCCTCACCCAATGGGCGGTGACCGACTTGGTCGGCTTCGAAGAATGGATGACCTTGGGCACAGACGAATCCCTCCGCATCCTGGTAGAAAAGGACTTCAAGTGTGTACACGACCGACCCCACGAAGATGAGACCCAAGCCTTTGACCGCCCCGAGGGCATGCCTCTTCCGGTGGAGTGTTAGATTTTGGTGCCCCCAATTCCCTCCCTCAAAAGCGAACTAAGGCATCATCAGGATTAGGCCTGCCATAAGACAGACCTGCATCCTTCCATGTCGGTCCTGCCGGACCTCTACTTGCATTGTCGTAAATGATCCCAGCCCTTCGGGACTGGGCTACATAATTTTGGTCCGTTGGACCTGTATATGTCCTATTACTTGGCGCACGAATAATTTTCAGGCTAGATGCAGCCATCACCGGCTCTTTCTTCCAAGAAGAAAAGGCAATTCCATTTCAGCCTTTGAATCTCCTCACCAAGAGGCCCAAAGGGTCGATAATTATCCAGCCCGGTCCGGTAGGGCCGGGATATTATCCGTAAGAGGTAAAAGCAGGGCCGAAGGACCGAAATAGGTTGAGGGCATGAACCCATAGAGGTATGGTCTCTCCACAACGGTTATGATGTCGGTCCTGCCGGACCTTAATTATTTTCTTCACCATGTTTGCCCAGTCCTTCGGGACTGGGCTAAATAATTTTGGTCCGTTGGAACTGTATATGTCATATCACTTGGTACACGAATAATTTTTA
>DMST01000103.1 GCA_003454975.1 Cytophagales bacterium
CGCCGCAAGAAATACTACATCATCACGGCCCACGGTAAGCAAGTGCTGGATCAGCAGTACGACCTCCGCACCAGCCTGTATCAGCAGATCCCTAAGATTTCCTTTGGCTCATGAAACACCCAGCCCCCAAACGCGCCCTCCGCTTCCTGCGGTGGTTTTGTCGGGAAGAATTCCTGGAAGAGGTAGAAGGAAATCTACTTGAGCTATACGAAAAACACTGCGAGGAATCGCCTACCAAAGCACGCCGGCAGTTCGCATGGAATGTACTGCGGCATTTTCGCCCTGCCTTTACCAGAACCCTCCGGATGCTCTCCCCTGCTACGGCCGGCCTGCTGCGCAACTACCTGAAGGTAGCCTGGCGTAATGCACGTAAACAGAAACAGTACACGGCCATCAATTTGGGTGGCCTTACGGTGGGCATCGCCTGCTTTCTGCTCATGTATTTGTACGTACAACACGAGCGCTCTTACGACCAATTTCTCGCCCATAGCGACCGCGTGTACCGTGTATACCAGCAACAACCGGGCAATGTGCATCTGGGATCGGATCTGTTTGCGGTGACCCCCTATGCCCTGGCCCCTGCCCTGATGGAGGCTGTACCTGAGGTGGCTTACGCTACTTCCGTACGGAAAGATGAAGCCCTATTGGGGCTGGAGGATGCTCCCTACCTGGAGTCAGGTTTGATGGCGGATGAGCAGTTTTTTGCGGTATTGCCGTTTGCATTCGCCATTGGAAATCCGGAAACGGCGCTGCAAAACCCAGGGAGTATGGTGCTCACGGCGTCGCTAGCCCAACGGCTGTTTGGCCTGGAGAACCCGCTGGGCCAGACGGTGTATTACCGACAGGAAACCCCTTTCACGGTAACGGCCGTACTGGAGGATGTACCGCCTACTTCTTCCCTGCAGTTTTCGTTTATCACCACCTTGCAATCGAACCCGCGCTACGTGCGGGAGATGGCCCGGGATAGGTGGTACAACAACACTTGCCATACCTTCTTCGCCTTACGGGAAGGGGCGGATCCGGCTGGGCTAGAGCCGAAACTGGCAGCGCTATTGGAGCAAAATGCACCCTCTCCAAATGAGGCGTCCTATTTTATGCACCCCTTGCATGACCTACACCTGACCACCATGAACGCGGAAATCGGCAGCAAGGGCAATGCCCAATACATCCGCTTATTCTCGCTGGTAGCACTGCTCATCTTACTGCTGGCTTCGGTCAATTACATCAACCTGGCCCTGGCCCGTTCCCTGAAGCGATCGCGGGAAGTAGGCATGCGAAAAGTGGTAGGGGCTAACCGCCGGCAGCTAGTGGGGCAGTTTCTGAGCGAATCGGTACTGATGGCCAGCATGGCGCTCTTGCTGGCACTCGCATTGGTGCATTTTCTGGCCCCCATATTTGGCGTATTAGTCGAACGGCCCCTTCAGCTAAATCTCCTGAGAAATCCCTCCTTGCTCCTGACCCTGGGTGCCTTGATGCTAGGCGTTGGGTTGCTTTCGGGCAGTTATCCTGCGTATCTGGTTTCGGCCTTTCGACCACTGCAGGTACTGCGTGGGCGGCTTCGTACCGGTCCCAAGGGACTGAGGTTAGACCGCGTGCTAATGGTCGGGCAGTTCGCGGTATCGGTGGCCTTAATTTTTGGAAGTCTTGTGATCTACCGACAGTTTCAGTTTATCCAGACCAAAGCCCTGGGATACAACCAGGAACAGGTGATTACCCTACCTGTGGCCGATGCTGGGCTGCGCGACCGATTTGAAGCAATACAGCAGACCTGTTTGGCCCACCCAAACATCGTAGCCATGGCGGCTTCCTGGAATTTACCCAACAACATTAACTCCAGTACGGTGATCAATGACGACGATGAAGCGGCAGAGAACTCCCTGATGATCTACGAATCGCGGGTGACGTATGATTATCTAGAGGTTTTCGGCATGGAGCTGGTTAGCGGGCGCTTTTTTTCTCCTGAGCATGCGCTGGATGCCGAGGAAGGCTATGTGCTCAATGAAACCGCCGCACGAGCACTGGGCTGGTCTCCAGAGGAGGCCATAGGCCAAACCTTTTCCCACCAAGGGACCGAAACGGTAATTGGCGTAATCCGGGATTTTCATATGCATACGATGCACTTAGCAATCCAACCCCTGATGCTTAGCTTGGAGCATGGGGGAGCCTCCTGGTTTTCAGTGAAGGTAAGACCGGAAGGCTTGCCCGAAACCCTCGCTTTCCTGGAAAACACATTCGCCAAGCATACGGCGTACCCTTTTGATTATCAATTTTTAGATGATCAGTTCAACCAGCTCTACCAAGCCGAACTACAGGCCGGAAAGCTGTTTGGTCTGCTGACGCTGCTCTCTCTCATCATCGCCTCGGTGGGATTGTTTGGCATGGCGGCCCTTTCTGCCGAAAGGAGGACCCAAGAGATCGGTATTCGCAAAGTGTTAGGGGCTTCCATACAAAGTTTAGTGGGCCTACTTTCTGCCGACTACCTGAAATTGGTACTGATGGGATTTGCCCTAGCTGTTCCCGTAGCCGGATATGCTATGCACCAGTGGCTGATGGATTATGCTTATCGTATATCCTTGTCTTGGTGGATGTTTCCCCTGGTAGGTCTGGCGGCACTGCTGCTTACGCTGCTCACCATCAGCACCCATTCCATTCGATCCGCCCGCACCAACCCTACCGTATGCTTAAAGGATAAGTAATTCGGGCCGCGATGACTTTCTGGAGGATAAAAAATCACTACTAGAAAGTAGAGCTTGGGAATACATTTCGGCTTGCTGAAAGGGTGAAGGGTCCTGTACGGTCATCAGGTAACCTACGCTTTTTCAGCAATACCAATGAATTGGAAAACGGCCCCCTTTCTTAGGTGAAGTAAACCTAACCATGCATCATCAAAAAAACCTTCGCCCCTAAGGACCGAAGGTTTCAGTTTGATGTTTGCCCTATGCTACAGCGTAGCCAACTGATTCTTGATGATGGTATGGGCTTCGCCCATGATGCGATCGATCAGTTCTTGACAGGTAGGAATGTCATGAATGAGCCCGGCCACCATACCGCAGCTCCAGGCGCCGCTGTCCATCTCCCCCTCTTGCATAATGTCCTTGTATTTGGCTACTACGAAGGGTGCTACCTCCTCGAAGGTGATCTGATCACCGCGTTCCTTCTCCAGCTCCACCAGCTCATCTACTGCCTTGTTGCGCATCACCCGTTCGGTGTTGGTGAGGTTGCGCATGATCAGCCGCGTATCCAGCTCCGTGGCATTCACGATGGCCTGCTTCACGTTGTCGTGCACGGGGGCTTCCCGAGTAGCCAGAAACCGCGTTCCCATGTTGATACCTTCCGCACCTAAGGCCAGGGACGCCACCAACTGTGAACCGGTACCGATACCGCCCGAGGCCACAAAAGGAATGTCCAGCTCTTCCTTTACCCGCGGCAGCAAAATGAAGTTGGGAATATCGTCTTCGCCGGGATGCCCCCCACATTCAAAGCCATCGGCACTCACCGCATCACAACCGATCTTTTGTGCCTTCAGTGCATGCTTCACGCTGGTGCATTTGTGAATCACCTTCACTCCGTGGGCCTTCAGGGCCTCCATGAAAAGCTCCGGGCTGCGGCCCGCCGTTTCTACAATCCGAACACCTCCCTCAATGATGGCCTTGAGGTAGCCCGGGTAGTCGGGCGTATTCACCATGGGCAAGATGGTAATGTTCACCCCAAAGGGCTTGTCCGTCATGGTTTTGCAGCGCTCAATCTCGGCCGCCAGATCGTCGGGTGTTTTTTGGGTTAGGCCTGTGATGATACCCAGACCGCCGGCATTGGATACAGCCGCCGCCAGCTCGGCAAAGCCCACGTAGTGCATTCCCCCTTGGATGATAGGGTGCTCAATACCGAAGAGTTCGGTGATTTTGGTCTTCATAGTATGTCGTAGTTTTTGTCTTCTGATCAGGAAAGGAATACATTATAAACAAAAAGATCAGGTGGTAATGGGTAATGACTAGGATTTCGTAGCCTAGAGCAGGTATAGTGTTAAGGTCCAAAGGACCGAACCCAATAACCTAGTCCAGCGGGCTAGGATAAATAACG
>DMST01000266.1:0-2527 GCA_003454975.1 Cytophagales bacterium
ACCAGTTCTTCGAATTCTCCGAGGTTGGTTCCTTTCATATTACTTTCATAAATGTAAGGAAAATAAAATTAGCAAGTATTAGGCGAAGGGTGCGTCGCATGAAACGCACCCTTACCTGCGGTACACTATTTCATTCGTGGCGCAAGGAATCAATGGGGTTGGCCCGCGAAGCCTGCCACACCTTAGTACTGATGGTCATGAGAGCAATCACCATGGAGAGCAATCCGCCAAGGACGTAAATCCACCAGCCCAGTGAGGCCTGATAGGCAAAGCCAGACATCCAGTTTTGGATGAGCTGGTAAGCAATGGGGGTAGCTATGAGGAAGGATATTCCCGTCAGAATCATGAATTCTTTGGACAGTAGTCGACCAATGTTGGTCATGGAGGCTCCGAGTATCTTGCGAATGCCCATCTCTTTGGACCGCTGTACTACGGTGAAGGAGATGAGCCCAAACAACCCCAAACAAGAAATAAGGATGGCCACCACCGTGGCTACCGAAGCCAGGGAAGAAACCTGCCGCTCGTTTTGGTAAAACCTCGCCACGGTATCATCCAGAAATTCGGGATCGAAGGCTATTTCTGGGTAAACAGATTTCCAAAGGTCCTCTATCCTGCCCATGGTAGATGGCATGCGGTCATCCATCGGTATCCGGAGCCCAATGGCCCGGCCCTTCTCTGTGTATCTGAGCATGAAAGGCTCAATGTCATTGTGTAACGATTGGAAATGCACATCAGGTATTACACCCACTACGGTGTAGGGATTGCTTTGATCTTTGTTCAAAACAGCCCCTACTGCCCCACTTACGTCATCATAACCCATCGCATGGGCCAAAGCCTCATTGACGACCACTTGGTCAGAGGGAGCATTGGCAAGGTAATTCTTGCCGGCAAGCAGTGGGAGCTCATAGAAAGAAAGGAAAGAGGTATCCGCAGCATTGGCGTTAATGTCCATACTCAATACCTGGCCGCCTTGTTCGTAGGTGATGAAGCTCCTATTCCAGCCTTCCCGCAAGAAAGGATTCATCTGAACACTCATATCCAAAATATTGGCTTCTTGCTGAAGCGCTGTGATCAAGCGTTTCCGATCTTGTGCCTCTCCTCTCCAAGGCGTGAATACGGTGACGATGCCGTCGTCTTCAAAGCCCAAGTCTTTGGTCATCAAATAGTCCAGCTGGAACACTACCGTAAGGGTACCCACAATCAATAGTTGCGAAAAGGTAAACTGGAAGCCAATGAGCAAGCGGCGCAGGCGGGCACTGCCCCCTTGGCTGCCCGCAGTATTGTATCGGTTTTTCAGAGCCTTGATGGGCTGGAAGGAGGCTACCACCCAGGTAGGGTAGCTCCCGGCCAATAAGCCCACCAAAAGGGTGAGGGCCATCAAGAAGCCCCAGAAGCCCAAGGAGGCAAGGGGTAAAGCCACGGGTTCGGGTAAATACGTTTCAAAATAGGTGAGACCCCAATGGGCGAGAGGAACGGAAAGCAATACGGCCAAGCTGGCGATCAGTAGGCTATCGGTTAGGAAACGGCTCATCAAATCGCCACGGCGTCCGCCGAGCACTTTGCGCACACCCACCTCTTTAGACTTGGTAGCCGACCGAGCCGTCTCCAGATTTACAAAGTTGAAGATAGCGATTAGCAGCAGCGCAAAGGCTACTCCCGACATGATGACCAAACTCTGTAGGTCAGCGGCAGGTCGGGCATCAGGGAAGATTTCCATCTCTTCGGCAAAGTGAATATCGGCCAGTGCTTGCTCAACATACGTTGGAGAGAAGTCTGCGTCGCCGGTGATTTCGGTAGTATGCTCACGAAGCCTGACCAGCTGCTCCTGTAGGGATGCCAAGGACACATCGGGCCGTAACTTCACCCATACCTGGTCATTGCTTGAGGTATTGTTCCAATAATCTTCTCCGTAGCCTACAGCGTAATCTTGAATTTGTTTATGGGATGAGAGCGATAAGAATTCGGTGAAATGAAAGTCGTTGCGGTAGCTAGGGCATTGTACAATTCCGGTAACAGTAAAGGCCAACGTGTCTGAATACAACAAGGTTTTGTTGAGCAATGCGCTGGCCGTTTGAATACCAAAATAGGTCTGGGCCTGTTCCAGGGTGAGCACAACCTGGTAGGGTTCTTCCATGGCCTTTTTGGGGTCCCCTGCCAACCAAGTGTACCCCTGGAAAAGATCGAAATATTCCGGGCCCACCCAGGCTACCTGGTTTCTTTCCTCCAATCGATCGAAACTGGCGAAAGGAGCTTCATCGGGTAGGGCTACCTTGAGGGATTCCAAGTACATGGGCACGGCTAGTTCCAATCCGTTGAACTGGTTGCGGATGTATTCTGCTGCGGGCTTGGGTACGCCGGCAATTTCCATGGCGAAATCCCCCTCAAAGGAGGAGGTGATGCGGTAGATACGGTCTCCTTCCGGTACCTGCCGGTTGTAGCTGTATTCTACCCACAGGATCTGGCTGATGGCCAGAAAGGCGCTGATGCCGATAGCCAGCCCCACTACGTTGACCGCCGTAGTGCGGGC
>DMST01000266.1:2582-2735 GCA_003454975.1 Cytophagales bacterium
CGGCCAGCGATGCGTAGGTGATGTTGGAAAAGCATAAGATTCTGAGTTATTGACCAAAATTTGTTGTTGCGTTTCAAAGCGAAGCCCCGGAGGCTGCGCAGTACCCACCACAGATACCACCACCGGGCCCGGCGAAGGCCCACCAGCTCTACC
>DMST01000163.1:0-1736 GCA_003454975.1 Cytophagales bacterium
CCCACGACGTAGCCCGCCATACGGAAGGCGCCCCCAACCGCCGTTGGATCATCGCTTTGCTCATCTCCGTCTCCGTACTGTTGGGCGGCTTTTACTTTTTTGCCGTCACCGTATGGGAGGGCATTGGTATGTGGGGAAATAACAAAACCGTAGGCTGGGCCTGGGACATCACCAACCTGGTTTGGTGGATTGGTATTGGGCATGCTGGAACGTTGATCTCAGCCGTGCTTCTGCTATTTCGCCAGAAGTGGCGGACCTCCATCAACCGCGCGGCGGAGGCCATGACCATCTTTGCCGTGATTTGCGCCTCCGTATTCCCCGTATTCCACACGGGACGCCCCTGGCTGGCCTACTGGATGATGCCCCTACCGAATACCTACGGCTCGCTGTGGGTCAACTTTAACTCACCACTGGTCTGGGACCTGTTTGCTATCGCCACCTACCTTTCCGTATCGTTGGTGTTCTGGTACATCGGACTGATCCCGGATTTTGCTACCCTGCGCGATCGGGCCCAAAAGTGGTGGCGCAAACGCATCTACGGTGCCCTCAGCATGGGCTGGACGGGTTCTGCCAAAACCTGGATGCACTACGAAACCGTGAGCCTAGTGCTGGCCGGGCTAGCCACTCCGTTGGTCCTTTCCGTGCACACCATCGTATCGTTCGACTTTGCGACCTCCATCATTCCCGGTTGGCACACCACCATCTTCCCGCCCTACTTTGTGGCCGGAGCCATCTTTAGTGGCTTTGCCATGGTGCTGACTCTCATGCTTATTACCCGTCACGTGTTTAAGCTCAAAGACTACATCACCATCCAGCACATAGAGCTGATGAACATCGTGATGATGGTGACCGGCTCCATTGTAGGAGTGGCCTACCTCACCGAGCTATTCATGGCCTGGTACAGCGGCGTGAACGCCGAGCAGTATGCCTTTATGAACCGGGCCACCGGACCCTTTGCCTGGGCCTACTGGGTCATGATGACCTGCAACGTAATCTCGCCGCAGCTCTTCTGGTTCAAGAAATTGCGCACCAACATCTACGTCACGTTCGTGCTCTCCATCGTGATCAACATCGGCATGTGGTTCGAGCGCTTCGTGATCATTGTCACCTCCCTGCACCGAGACTTCGTACCCAGCAGCTGGTCCGGATATTCACCTACTGCCTACGATATAGGTACCTTTATGATGACCATCGGCTTGTTCTTCACCCTGTTTCTATTGTTTGCCAAGGTATTCCCAGTCATCAACATGGCCGAGGTAAAAAGTATACTAAAAAGTAGTGGTAGAAGCCGAATGAAGGAATAATGGAAACCTGAAAGCAAGTACCTATCACGGCTAACAGCAGACAGAGGTACTACACCGATATAATTCTATGGCCATCAGACCCATTCGTTTTTGATTTTCGTCGGGTATTGCTGTTTTTATATCCTAATGAAAAAAGCGCTGCTCCTGATGAAGCCATCTCTTTTAGGGTTATTGATCCTTTCTTTCCTCTTGCTGACTGACCCTGTGAGGGCCCAGCAGGGTACACCGTACGTAGAACTACAAGGTCTCTATGGAGGTAGCCGTTTTGTAAGCCAGTACCAAGCCGGGGCCCTGGTCGGTTGGTCGGTGTTCGGCCCGCTGAGCGTAGGTGTGGAAGCTCACATAGGTGAGCGAAATTGGGCTCCAGAAGAATGGGTAAAAACGGACCGCAGCGTAGTGTACGCGGGCCTATGGACGGGAGCTTCGGTGCTA
>DMST01000163.1:1780-2937 GCA_003454975.1 Cytophagales bacterium
GGCCGGTTGCAGGTGGGCCCCGAATGGGTCAACACCCAGCTTACGAATAACCCGCCGGGATTGGAAGGTGAGCTCATTACTGACGAACGGGTACGTGCTTTTTTTGGACTGCAAACCCATGGGGGAGTTGCCCTCACGCCCAGCAGAAATCTTTACCTTCTGGGTCACATTCATTGGCTAAGGCTTAATTCTGATGCCCCTATTGCTCCCGATGAAGTATATACGACGGAGGGGCAGCTTCGTAGCCCAGCTCAGCTAAATGTTCGGTTGGGCATTGGTTGGAATTTTGGGAGATAGAGTCCCTTCTCATTTATGCAGAAACTTTTTGATCAGATCCGGGAATACACTCCCATCTCGGATGCCTTGAAGCAGGACCTGATTAAGGTGCTACGGGTTAGAACCATCAAGAAAAATGAACTGCTGCTTCAGGAAGGCAGCATTTGCCGCCACTACATATTTATTAACGCAGGGCTTGTCCGCTCATTCTATTACCATGATGGCAAGGACAAAACGTATTGGTTCTACGCTGAGCATCAATTTTTTACCTCCTGGTACAGCTTCTTCATGCAGGAGCCCAGCTACGAAACTTTGGAGGCATTAGAGGCCACGGAGGTGGGCTTACTGAGCTACTCAGACTATCAAACCCTAGCTACCCAACACCCTGATTTTGGATTCTTTGCCCGCACTTATGCGGAATTGGAATGTGCCTCCATCGATTACATCAACCGACGGTATATGGATGTATCGGCCAAGGAGAAGTACACCCAACTCTTGGCCGATATACCGGACATTGCTTCCCGGGTAAAGCTGGGGCAGCTAGCCTCGTTCCTGGGCATCTCGCAAGAAACCCTCAGCCGCATCCGGGCGGAAAAAGGATAAGTTACTCCTGATAACCTCCGTTGACCCAGTCCTGGATCTTCTGGCGATTTTCCTCGCTCATCAGGCCGCTGGGCGGCATGGGGCTTTGCGAATCGTTGGTACGGCTAACCAAGCGACCCGTCTCCCCGATGGTCCGTACCCCGGTGTAGTTATCCAGATTTAGCCCCGCAGAAGCGGCCGGGCCGCTGTGGCACGTGAGGCAGTAGTTGGTCATAAGAGGAGAGATATCCGAGGCATACGATAACTCGGCGGTAGGCTCGGGCGCGCCAGGCACACAT
>DMST01000163.1:2982-6485 GCA_003454975.1 Cytophagales bacterium
CACAGGCCTGAAACAGGCTAAACCCGGCAACAAGAATGACCAAGAAACGGAGGTTGATTAGTTTCTTCATTAGTTCTGTACGGTTATGTTGGCAATAGATATTTGGTGGTTGCCTTCCGGCTCAATGGTAATGCGCTCACTTGGGTGGGTGATGTCTCCGGTACCCGGAAAACCATCCCCGTTCCGATCCGCAATCACCGTGAGGTAATAGTCTCCCGGGTGGAGGTAGGTAAACTGAAAGGCATTTTCAGCACCGGTGATGTCGGGGAATAGCAGTACACTATCAAAGGCCTCTGTCACCAGGTACCCACTGCCGTCCGTAAGTGGCTCAGAAGACAGGTAGATAAACAGTTGATCTTCCTGGATCGCCGCGTTCCGGTCAATATCCACCTGTAGAGTGCCCATGCGAGGATGATCCTGAATACGGAAGGGATCGCCGGACTGATTGGCGAGCGAAAACACATCGTTGTTATCCGCTTGGGCCAGAAACGAGGCCGACTTGGCAATGCCCTCTTCGGGTAACTCGTACAGGTAGTCCACCCGAAAACCGTCTGAAAAATCCCAAGCAGACTCGTTCTGGGGAAAGCCTACGGCTTGGGCCGCTGCGCTCGCCAGCTCATTGCTTTGCCGCGAACCGCGGAAACTGAAATGCCGGGTGGGCATCGCATTTTCGCCCAAGCGGCTGGTGTAGGCATTCCAGGCCAGTTCGTTGCCTCGGAAACTTAACTCCATGTACATGGTAGCCGCTCCACCTACCGCATCCACCAACCGGTAATAATTCTCTCCATCTTCGGTGCGTACGCTATCCAGCACAAAGTAGCTAGTGCGGTAAATACCGCTGAGTACCCCACCGTTTCGGGCCATGATGGTGCGGGTACCTCCAAAATCAGTCACAAAAAAGGAAGTGAGCAAATTACCCATGGTGCCTCCTTCGTAAATACCAAACACGTGAGAAGGAGAGATAGCCCGGTAGTCAAAGGCGAACCAATCCCATTCCCAGCTCAGCACCTGATTGGTGCCTACCCAGTGTCCTTGCATGCTTTCCAGCAACTCAAATCCTTCGGAATTGATGTTTACCGGAGTCACGTCGCCAAAGACGGGTGGCGTGACAGGTTCGTTGGTACAGGCCATTGCATTCATCATTAATAAGCCGCTCAGAAGGCTAATTTTAAAAAGGTTGACTTTCATATATTGATTAATTGTTGCGAATCCATAGTTCTGAAATGGACAGTTCACCGTGAAAGGAAGTCACTTTGAGGGTGTCCGGATGCACCACCTCTATTTCATGGCTCTTGGCGCTATTTTGAGAAGTAGCTCCCGAGAGTCCGTTCACGTACAACCCTCCCTGTTCTTCCACATCTTGGAAAATGTAGCGGGCATTTTCCGGCTGCCAAACGTAGTGTGTAGTACCGTCGTCATAGAGCAATACCCGACCAACGGTTTTCCGGTTTTGGGAAAGAATTTGGTAGGTGGCCGAGTGGAAACGGTCTTCTACTTTCCACTCTCCCAACAAAGGAGAGTCTGCATTTGGCATACAAGAAGTAAGGAGAATTATTCCCCAGAGGAACATCCATTTATTCATACTCACAAAGCTATTGTTGGTGATTGGGCTTTCTTTTGACCTAGATCAAAAAAGGGGAAAGCGGCCCCCTTGGGGCGTATGGGGTTAATACAATTAGCGGTTGATATACCCTACACTAGAAAAATGGCTATTAAAAAATGGTGTAAAGGAATCTACGACGATCCTTGCCGGGGTCAAGAAAAATAGAGTAAACTAAAAAGCAGGCTAACCAGAAGCTACAATCCCGAACCAATTACTACAATTCCGAGAATCGTAATCCAAATACTATACCTTTACGAGGAATTACCACCACTTTTATGAGCAAAACAGTATTGGTTTTTGGGGCTACGGGCAAGACTGGAATTCAGCTTTGTGAGGCCTTACAGGAAAAGGGAATTACTCACGCCGCCTTTGTCCGCGAAGGCTCTCAAGGCAAGTTGACCACCGAAAGTACCCTCCGTCTTTTTGGCGATGTGCTAAATGCGGAGCAAGTAGGGCATGCCATAGGATCACAACCGTTTACTGACATCATTGTCTCTTTGGGAAGCCGGGAGTTGAAAAACAACCCAGTACGGTCAGAGGGTACACGGAACATTGTGGAGGCTCTTAAGGCTCAAAACCTAAACTGCCGATTGCACGTGGTGAGCGCCCACGGCGTGGGCGATAGCCGCAGCCAGCTCAAAGGCATGAGCAAACTATTCGCTAACCTATTCTTGAAGGGTACCATGCAGGAGCACGAGCTTCAGGAGGGACTAGTGAAGGAGAATCCCGGCGGATACCACATTGTGCGACCGGTAGGGCTGCAAGACGGACCGGCTACTGGAAGGGTTGCCACTTCGGCCGAGGGTAAGCTTCCCTACAATACCATCAAGCGGGCCGACGTGGCCCAGTTCATCATGGATCATCTGATCGCTGGTAGCCAAGGAAGTGTTTCCATCAGCAAAGGCTAAACCCTGTTTGTTCTACCAATCGCCATCACCGTATTGTTGGTCCTGGAAGGTCTGAATGAGGACGTCCCCGAGATTCATACACCGGTGAAGTAATTGATCAACTGGCTGGTAGGAACCCCACTAATTTTCATCGCCCTACTCGTCTTCATTATCACCAAGGGGGAGGCTACTGCCCCGTTCTATAGTGCCTTTGCACTTATTCTCTCCGTCTACTGCCGACTGTACCCCGCTAAAAAAATGATGGGATAGGTGAGGCACACCATCACCTCCCCCTGATTGTATTTTTTATATAGCCAAATTCAGACTAAAGTGAAGGTACAAAGCCCGTCAAGTCGTTGCACAAAGACAAATTCAAAAAACACGAAAATGAGCTAGGAAAATTAAAAAATGTCAATTAAACCACTGAAAAGGCCATATTTTATGCCAAAATGACAAAGTGTGTGGTAAAACCGTAGTGGGTTGCGTGTTGTTCACGTGCTACATCCATTGAAATAAGGGGGCAATAGCAGCAATTTGGAAACAGGATTTTTAAGGGTCGATAAGGGCCGAAACCTGAAAACCAAATTGCTATGATGAAACGAAAAAACGACGCGCCTCTCGTATCTGGGCGTGTACACGATGGGGAGGCGTCACCACAGGGTGACTGTACCCCGGGCACACGCTCCCACAGAATATGGAGTGTAGCATTGGCTATGGTGTTGCTAGTTGGCAGCACCTCTATAGTAGCTGCCCAGGACATGGGTATTGACTACGTAGATGACAATACCGGAGTAGTATGGTTTGACGCTACGGGGGTTTCGGCCAGCTGGAGCTACATCTGCCTAAACGGCTGCTACCCGGGCACCAAAAACGGCAACCGCGTTGAGCGTACTTTCTCGGGCCTTACCCTAGGCACCACCTATAGTATCAACGCTCAAATTCAAGATAACACGACTGGACAAATCACTCCCTCTGGCTCGGTCACGTTCCAGAACGGTGGGGGCGGAACCACC
>DMST01000163.1:6521-6765 GCA_003454975.1 Cytophagales bacterium
CGGAACCACCCCTACCTGCTCGGACGGTCTCCAAAATGGAGATGAAACCGGCGTCGATTGCGGCGGCTCTTGCGCTGCATGTCCCACCTGTTCTGACGGCAATCAGAACGGCGATGAGACCGGCGTTGATTGCGGAGGGTCCTGTGCTCCCTGTGGCGGAGGCGGCGGATCAAGCAATGTAGTTGAAGCTGAGACCGGCACACTACTCGGTAGTGCTCAGTACTTCAATGATGGAGCCGCCTCC
>DMST01000288.1:0-1826 GCA_003454975.1 Cytophagales bacterium
CCACATCAAAAGTCCATGTCACCCGATCATTCCCAAATGTTTGGCGATCTAGCGCCCAAACACCATCCTGCAAGCGCAGCATCCCCCCCTCCTGCCCTAGCGCCCAACCACTTGTGCCGTCTTCAGACACCCAAAGTGTTTCTAGAAATTTGCGGGTGAGGGCGCTGGCAGCTTCATCTAGCTGCCACTTGCCCTCTTGCAGCCGCAGCACCACGACGCCATCACCCACGGCCCAACCCGATGTACCGGAGGGATCCAGGGCCATCGCTTTGATTGCAACGCTGGTCAGCGGCTTTATGTATTCCCATTTTCCGTCCTCAAAACGAACCATCGATCCCCGATAGCCCGCAGCCCACCCCTCCGTTTGGTCTGGGCTGAGCCACACATCTACCAGATAGGTTTCTATTAAGGTAGCTAGTCGTTCACGGCTTACCCAGGTACCGTCCACCCATTGGTGTACCTCATGGTATTCGCCTACCGCCCAGCCCTTAGTGCCTTCGGCATTGAGTTCCATATCATAGATCACCCGATTGGTAAATGCCGGTTCTATCCGTTTCCACTTGCCATTCTCCATTTGCAAGCGTTCGCTAATAGCTCCCATCGCCATTCCTGAAGTACCATCCGGTAAAATAGCCAAGGTAAATCCTACATCCAGGGTGATTTCCAGAGGCTTTACGGCTTGCTGCCAACGCCCCTTACGGTAATGCAGCAGCACTCCGTACCGCCCAATGGCCCAACCTTCGGTACCCTCAGCATTTAGCCAAATATCCTGCAGATCGTACCCCGTCTGCTCAGTAGCCTGCTCGTTTACGGCCCATTCACCCTGCACCCATTCCATGATCACTCCACGGTCTCCAATGGCCCACCCGTGCGTTGCCTCCGCGTCGAATGCCACACCTCTTAGCTTTTCATCTGTCAGGGTTTTCTCATCCACCACCCGTTGCCAAGTACCTTCTTTATATTCCAGTACCGTACCCCGCTCTCCCACCGCAAAGCCCCGGGTAAACTCTTCGTTCATCCAAAGGCTATATAGATTGTTATATTCACTGGCCTCCTGTGCGGCGCTCACGTGCTGCCAAGCTCCTTCCGAAAAATGGAAGGTATCGCCAGCATAGCCCACGGCCCACCCTTCGGTACCCTCTGCATTGAGTTGGGCGGCAAATACATTCGTGTACGGGTATTCTTCATTAGCCACCAAGGTCCAAACGTCGTCTTGGTAATGCAGCCACTGCCCGAGTTTGCCAAAGGCCCACCCTTCGGTACCGGCGGCATTCATCGCTAGCGCCTGCAGGTCGCTCTGGGTGGGGCTCTCCTGCCGGATCCAGCGAGCGCCATCCCATTTTAGTATTTCACCTTGACTACCTACCGCAAAGCCGGCCTTGCCATCTTGCCTTAACCACACGTCAAGGATGTTGTGCATCACCGAATAGATCTCCCACTGGGAGGAATCGGTGATTTGGGCCATCGACAAAAGCGGGCTCATGAAGAACCCTAGCAGGGCAAAAAATCGGGCGCGTTTCATGCTGCAAAAATGAACATTGTAGACATCTACACCTACCCCAAAAATCAAATTGTATTCGATAAAACGGGAGTGGAAACTGGCGATTACCGTGCAGTGTTCCCTGAAGCTGATTCCCTCCTGCGAAACAGAAAAAGTAAGAAAACTCCCCCTAGAAAGCACAAAAGGAACAATACCGCATCGGGGCCGACGATCATCCATTCTACAAGAAAGTCCTGCCCCAGTAACAGGCTCGCTATCACCTCGATGGCCAAGGCGCCTCCTATCATCAAAGGAAAATGCGCGCGCGCCGCATGTGTTGTGAAAT
>DMST01000288.1:1885-3765 GCA_003454975.1 Cytophagales bacterium
GTGTTGTGAAATAGCTATACAACAGGGCCAGAAAAGTGAAATACCCTCCGTATACGGTGAGCTGCGCCAATACATACGGAAACAATGTCCCCTGATTGGCCTGCCCGGCGAGGCTCAGTAAGAACACGACCGAGAGCAGAAAGCTGGCTACGGACAAACCCAGCAGCCAAGGCATAGGCTTTCTCAGCCACCAAAACCCCAAAGCCACGGCTACACCGCCCGTCAGCAACCACTCAAAAGTCTGGAATAGCGGGTTGGTCAGGTTATCCTCAGACACGATAAAATTGCTGAACCGTTGGGCATCGGCGAAATAAAACAGCAGGAAGAAAAGTAGAAGACCACCGAATAGTGTGGGCCAACCTATCGATTCAGGTTCCTCCCAGGATGCCGGTGTTTTTGCCTCCAGTGCAGGCAACCTGATCAGGCCTACCAGCGCCACCACAATCAGTACCAGAGCCATCACTCCCGGGATCCACCCCGCAAGAGTACCTAGCCAGGAAAGCCCCAGGAAGGGAAGGTAAGCGACGGTAGCCGCTAAAAAATAGGCCAACCACCAAACCGGCCTTTGGGCCCATAGAAGGGCAACCTTATGCGCAAAGGCAATCAGCAGCTGTACGGAAAGCATGGCGTACCCAAAGTTGAACACCAGCGAGGCAACAGCCAGGAAACTTGTAGAAGGTCGAAGCACCGTCCAGGCGCCTACCAGCATCAGGAAACCGCCTACGCGAACGGCCCGGCGAAAACCCAACCGCTGGTACAACCAACCGCCCAGCAGGAAGCCGGCTACCTCCCAAAGTGATTGACGATTAAAATACCCTAGCGTGTCACCGTATGCGCCGGCATCCCGGAACATCAACTCCGTAAAGGTGAGGTCACTGTACAATAGATCGGCCAGGGATAGAAAGACGGTGGCACCTAGCAGCCGAAGGAGATGTGGGGTTTGCGGGTGGTTCTGGAGAGTATGCACGGGGGCTCGTTTTGGGCCGAGTATAGCCAATGCCCCCCGGTTTGGCAAGGAGATATGTATCACCTACCCAAAAGGCTGTATCTTTAAGTAATGATCACTCCCACAGATGAAAAACGGTACACCGAAACAGAGTTCTGGGCTTTTGTTGAAGCGTCAGACCTACACCGGAGACATGAACTAATTCGTGGGGAAGTATTTGATCTTCTAGGTAGTTCTGCCAACCACAATAGTGTAGTAACCAATATGGCTACCTTACTCAACCAAGGATTACCCGAAACATGCAGAGTCTTTGGCCCTGACATCTGGTTGAAATCAGAGGCTGCCGAGGGTTACTTATGCCCTGACGTATCCGTAGTCTGTCCCCCTGTTGATTTTTTTCAGGAACGAACCCATGTCATCACCAATCCAGAGCTGATCGTGGAGGTGCTTAGTCCCAGTACCGCCGACTACGACCGGGGAGAGAAGTGGGGTTTCTACCAGGCGATACCTAGCCTGCAAGACTATGTGCTCATCAACCAGGACCGGCACCAGCTAGCTCTCTACCACCGTACCGGACCCCAGCGCTGGGACTACCAGCTCTTCCACGGCCCAGAGGCCGAGGTAGTTCTCCCTTCCAACCCACTTAGCTTCCCGCTGGGAGAGCTGTTCCGCCGGGTGGTTTGGGAATAACCGCTAAGAAATCTAAGACTGCTTGTTGGCTTTGTCGCATCGCATGATGAATCCCTTCTTCGGTGCCCCCATAAGCCACTCGGTAGTTTTTGAAGCTCTTTCGTTTAAACGTTTGCTGCGTAGCCGCCCTCGGTAATTCTTCTCCGAAGAATAAAAACTGATGCCCCGCCTCCGGGTACGTATGAACTATCACTTTGGCTGCCGGGCGGGCCGCCTTTATATCTCGTTGTACTTGGCGAGCCAC
>DMST01000055.1:0-8162 GCA_003454975.1 Cytophagales bacterium
GGCGGCTACCAGCGGTAGCCCACCGGCCATTGCTTCCACAAAGATACGTCCGAAAGACTCATGGGGGGTAGCATGGACGAGTATATCAAGCTCTTGCATAATAAGCGCCGGGTCGGAAACAAAACCCATCATACGGATTTGGCTCTCGGCACCTGCCTTCTCAATTTTTTCGCGCATTCCGCGTACGTACTCATCTTCCGGATTGGGTAGCTGGCCGTACATACGAAATTCTACAGGGAGGCCTCTTTCTAAACACGCTAGAGCTAAGTCTACCAGTCGGGGGTGGTCCTTCCATCGGGTAGTTAGGTTACCCACCATGCCAACCACCACCGGGGTACGTTCTTCGTGAAATTTGGGAGTGAACGAGTTCACTGGTACGCCGTTGGGAATGTACCGCAAGTGTTGCTCGGGAAAGAACTGCTTATAATTAGCCAAGGTCACCTGTGAGTTGGCAATGATAGCCGAGCTAGCGGCCAATTGCTGTTTCACCCAACGGTCAAAACGGTAGAATTGATACGGCTGCCCTGGGCCAATGAGTTCACGACCGTGGTAGAGGTGGGGGATGCCCAGCTTCCTGGCCAGTAGCGGACCTTCGGCCGTAACAAGGGTGCTGCTATGAATCAGGTCTGTAGAGTGGGATCGTGCGAAGGCGGTAAATTCCTTCAAAAACCGTTTGCCGCCTAGGGTTTCCAGCCAGCTTTTTCCTTCCACTAACGGGCGTTTCCATGCAGCGGTCCGGATGCGCTTGTTGGTCCAGAACAAAGGGCGAAAGAGGGCCCGGCCTTCCAAGCGATCGGTGATCTGCTGTCGTATCTGAGGTGTTCCGTTCTCAAAACAGATCAAGCTGGAAGTGACGCCGTGCTCTTTGAGTGCATCAATGAGTTGCAAAGTGGAAGCGGCCGATCCGCCGCTAGTGGAGTTGAGAACGTGGGTGACGTGAAGCTTAGTAGGCATGGCGGGGGGTACTGTATGCAGCATGTTGGCTGGTCTGTAGCCGGTACTGTAGAGTGAGCAGGAAGGTATTTCCGGCTTTCTCTGCTTCAGAAGGCAAAGTGTAACCGAATTTTTCGGAAGCCTTCTTTACCATGGGCAAGGAATACAGTGCCTTCACTTGGTCTCCCGTGAGTAGCTTTTTCCACTTTTCATCCAGAAACAAACCCCGACCTCCGTCCGAATAGAGGTCTGCATTGAGGCCTACTTGCTTCTCTGCCAGTGAGGGCTGGAAGGCCACCGCTGCTGCCGGATTACCCTTTACGAAGTGCATGTCGCGTTCCCAATACGGGGCTTGGGGTCGGTGCTTTTCATCCAAAAAGGCGGCAATTCTTTTGAGCACCGTTTCCGGTTGTGTGACGAAGTCCTCGTACTGCACATGCACGTACGGTAGGCCCTGCTGCTGAGCAAAATTTGCATACTGTAGATTCTGCTTTCCCCATAGGTGGGCTTGAAAGCCCAAGCCTCCCTTGGTGCGTTCCCGGTTGAGGTGCGAACCAATGAATCCTTGCATGGACTTGGTGATGTGCACCACATAGGGTTCGGCTCCCTGTGCCTTTTGATGGAGGATCCAATCCAAATCCTTGGAACTATCTACCCACAAACCCACCGGCTCTACTATTCGGCCGGACAGGATGGGGAAATAATCCTCCGGCCGCTGGCGCAGTTGCTCTATGGCATCGTCACCCCAAACGGGGCACTGCCGCGCACGACCTTGGGTGCCGCAAGGCGTACAAAACTTCCGGTGCCGCCAATCGCCCGATTTGTTTTTTCGGTACACATAGGCGGCTTCACCCACCAGATAGGCATTTTCAAAGCCGGCCAGGTGCAGTGCCAGAAGCGTGGAGCCCGAAAAATTGGAGCTAAGTACGTACGCTACCTTGCGGCTGGTTCCACTCATATTTCTTCGTAATCGATACCCAGCGATTCGCGCAAGATCTCCCGTAAGTCAGCGGCATTCCGCTTTAGGTTGATGGCGTCACAGCTCTTATAGGGGTTCGTTTTGCTGTAGTCGTTCACTATGATGCGCTTGCTATGATACAGCCCCATAATGACCTGCTTGGGTTTCAGCCCCAAGCTTGCCAGTTGGGCCTCTGTTTTGGCACGGAAACGTTCTGGCCGTGAGGTGGTGATGATGATCTCGAACTTGCCGGTTTCCTGCAAGTCTTTGATAATCTGCACGTTGTCTTCGATGGGGTCTGACTCTCCCACATAAGGAGGAAAATGCGCTGAGCTATTCATTACCAGAGTACCGTCCAGATCCAGGAACAGCGTAGCGTAGCTCCGCTTGAAGCGGTCCCAATCCTGAATAGTCCCCCAGTCCAGGTAGTTGTTCACATCGATGGCCTGGAAAACCTTCTTTTCTTCCAGCATCAGGTGGAAAATGACATTGGAAATGTACCGCTCCTTATCCAGCGGCATGGCGTCCAGCGTATCACAAAATAGGCTGGCATCCTCAAAGCCGTAGGCGCCCACGCAAAACCGCGAACTAATCACTTGCTTCTCTATGATGTTTACGATTTGCCCGTGCTCGTTGATCTGCACATAGCTCTTGTTGGCCGGTTTGATTAGGCCTGATTGGTTCAGGTCGTAGGTGCACACCATATTGCCGGGCTTCAGATCCACCACAAATCGGTTGTCCGAATCCTTGATCACGATAGGGCCCTGGATGTTGCCTTGCTTGATGGCTTGGTATACCGTCTCAGGCTGATCCCTCGTGGGTTCTACTAGCTCCACCATGTTCACCTTATCCGTGAGACCCAGGGCGTCCACTTCTTCCATGAACCCTTTCATGAAGTGGAATTTCTCCTCATGCTCACGCAAGTACACCAAGTAGATATTGCTGAAGTCGTCCAGTTTGAGGCCTGAAATGGCTTCCAGCACCATGAAATTGCCTGATGGGTGGGTCAGCATCCATTTGGGTTTCACATTGGGGAACCGGGACGAGCGTCCCGCCATGGGTACAATCAAGTTCATGGGAGTATTCGAGTTATGTGTGATTCTACAAAAGCTACCTCATGCGGTGTATGCACGTAGGGCAGTATGCGTACCAGATTAAAGACTTGAAAATAGAGATACCAAGCCTCAAAATTAGGCACTTGGGTGAAGTATTGGACCAGCCTCTGGTCTAGGTAGTGAAGTACCTGCTGTATTTTATTTTGACGATACCGGGGCAGTTCGCCCTCAATCATCAGCGACCAATGCATTTCCGTATCCTGCCGAAGTTTCACTAGGTCTATTAAAGGGCTTTCTACAAAGCTATCCAGGAAATCAATCAGGAAGACCTTACCCGTTGGTTGAAAGATCATGTTGGACAACGTGAAATCCCCGTGGCAGGGGCCTTGCTCTAGCGGTAGTTCCGGCCGGTGTACGCGAAGAAAGTTCAGGGTTCGAGCCGCCAGTGGTTCGTTCAGCAAGTCGTTTTTGGCAATGGCCTTTTCTACGGAGGCTACTTTGCCATCCAAAACCTCAGCGGGGACTGGTGTGGGGAGATACTGCGCTCGGTAGTGCTCAAAGTATTGAATGAACTGCTGAGCCAGGATATCAATTTCAGGGATGCTGATTCGCTCTACAAAGTCGCTATACTTCAGTCCGTACTGATATTCCATTCGGAAAGAATGTAGCGCGTCGGGACCTTCAAATTGACGGTCTAATACCGCCGGAGCGGCAAACTGTGAGGAATTGGGATAGGAGAAATCGGCCTGCTTGTTGGCCTGTTTAGCCAACCGGGCGTTGTAAGCCTCGTCTTTAGCATACTTGGTAACTACCGGGCTGCCGGCCACCATGTTGAGTTCCAATACACATCCTGACCTACCCTCTAAATAAAACCGTGGTTCATTGACCATGCGTGCTTCCCTACTTATTACTTCCCAGGCGGGTGGGTGTGCCCGCGCTGCCGCTCAAAAAAGTTTTTCGTTGCGGATGCAAGTAAATAAAAAAGCACCATGCGGCAGGTTACGAAAAGGTTGTTTTTGCCCAATCGAATGCGATGTCATCTATTTGTACCCGCTAGCGGCCTCTCAGGTTATCCCCGCACTCGATGTTTGGGAGCGAGCTCGAGGTTGGAAATTATCGAACCTCCAAATTCTAATCTCCAAATCAATTCCAGTAGTTGATTTTTTCAATGATATAACCCACCTCCACATCGGTGAGTGCCGGATTACAGGGCAGGCTCACCTCTTCCCGATGGATGGCCTCAGTAATGGGAAATTGCTGATGGTTTAGGTCAGAGTAAGCGGGCTGCTGATGTGGAGGCAATGGGTAATGAATCGCGGTTTGGATGCCTGCTTCCGCCAAGTAGCTTTGGAATGAATCACGATTAGGCACCCGGACAGGAAAGATGTGGTACACATGTGTGCTCTGCGGTAGTGTTTCCGGAAGAATAAGCTGAGGATGTTTGATCTCCTTTAGGTAACGACTAGCAATGGCTTGCCGCTTTTGGTTATCTCGGTCCAGGTGGGGTAGCTTTTCTAGAAGGAAAGCCGCCTGTAATTCATCCAACCTACTATTCATCCCTGAGTAGGCGTAGAGGTACTTCTCTGTAGCGCCGTAGTTTCGTAGGGAGCGGATGGCATTGGCTAGCTCTTTGTGGTTGGTGGTGACCGCTCCGCCGTCTCCAAGGCAGCCCAGGTTTTTCACAGGGTAGAAGCTAAAAGCCGCAGCATTGGCCAAGCTACCTGCTTTGCTACCTTGGTATACAGCCCCGTGGGCTTGGGCAGCATCCTCTATGACCTTTAGCCCATGGGCTTGAGCAAATTCCAGAATCGGCCGCATGTTCGCCGGTTGCCCGTACAGGTGCACGGGGATGATCGCCTTGGTTTTAGGGCTAAGGTGTAGGCTTAGCTGCTCAGGATTGAGGTTGTAGGTATTTGGGTCAGGCTCCACGGGAATGGGAACCAACTGTGCACGAACCACGGCCAGCTGAGTAGCCACAAAGGAGTTGGCAGGAATGATCACTTCATCGCCAGGCCCCAACGTGCCCAACGTTTTGTAACCCTCCAAAATCAGCTGCAACGCATCCAGGCCACTGCCTACCCCTACTGCATAATTTACATCGCAATACTGTGCCCAAACCCTTTCAAACTCAGCCACCTTTTCTCCTAGTACGTACCAGCCCCTATCCAACACCTCCTCCATAGCAGCCTTAATGGCCGCTTCGTAGGGGGCATTGAGCGCCTTCAGGTCCAAGTAGGGAATCTTCATCACCAGCGGTTATCCAATTTAGGGTGGTTGGCCGTCTCTATGCGGTAAAAGTCATGCGCAAAAGCGCGGCCGCCAAATCCTTCCTTCCAGTCAAGCAGCCCCCGGTTCATTTTCTGCCCCGCTTCCTCGTTTACAATGCCAAAATCAAAAAACTGTTTCTGAGGATATACCTGAGTCAGCAGCTTGTGAAAAAGGGCATCCAAAGCGCCAGATTCACGCCCTGCAGGCGTAGAGCCTATGTATTGGGCATGGGCCACTGTGGGTGTCTCGAAGATGGTAGTGCCCGCCACAAGGTCCACGCCCAGGTAGGCATTGAACTGCCGGATCTCCTTGGGGAATTTCCGTTTGAGTTGCATGATCTCTTCTGCCGTGTGCACCGGATCTACCCCGTGCCGTGCTTGTAGGTTGGACGTCAGCACTTTCTCCCAGAACCCTACTAATCCGTGCGCTTCTTCCACCACTACATTTTTCTTTTTTGCTTGGGTAATCGCCCGCTGTCGGCGCGTCTGGTAGGGGAGGGGTTCCGCCAATGGAATCGCCAAGGTGGTATCGCGGCGGGTGAGCTTGGCTTCCAGCCAATAGAAAAGCTGATCTACTTCGTCTGAGCCCTGGATATGGTAAAAACGGGGTGGCTTTTTGTAATGCAGCGACTCTATGCCTTCGGCGTGCAGAAAGGCCAAGGCTGCCTGCATGCAAGCATGAATCAATGGGAATTTGGCATCACCCTTTACCACCAAGCCACCATAAGATAGGCCTTGGTGCGAGTGCACTTGATTTTCCACTTGGTTGGCGGGGAGTAGGCCTACTAGATGCTCGCCTTCCCACAGAGTCAAAGAGTGATCCTCAAACCGATCCGTATGATATTCCATAAAATCTCGGTGGAATAGGAACGTGGCGTTCTTTGCTTCCGGTAGGAAGGAGTTCCATGCTTTCGCAAGTGGGGAGGAATATCGCTTTACCGTGACCATAAAATAGGATTCGAAGTTACCTACAAATCACCATCTGTTTAAAATATAGCCCACTCCATTGCTTATTAGTGAGAGGGAAAATACCTTCCCCGCATGGTCAAACCCTTCTTTGCCCGCCCACACCCGTTCATCTTTACTCCGGCCAGTTACCTGATCCCCGGGGTTGGTACCCTTCTTTTAGTAGGGTTGGTGGCACCTTTTGGCCTAAACAATCTTGAGAGTACTTGGCGCTGGTCCATTGCCATTCTCCTTGGGGTGGTGGTAGCCCTTTGCATAATCCTGCAGGTATGGGTACTACGACGGATAGCCCCCGCTTGGGTACAGGAAGACCAATGGACGGTAGGTAGGGAAATGACGCTACTCTTTTCCGGTGTACTCATCATAGGCCTTGCGATAACTGCGTTGATCGGTCTCACTGGCATATCCGAGTTATCCTGGGAGCGGCTCCTTTGGGTGGTTTTTAGCCGTACCATTAGCATCAGTGTGTTTCCTGTGGTGATTTTAGTGCTTTACGAACAGTACAGCCATCAGCTGCAACAACTAAGGCGCGCCCAGCAACTCAACCGGGGGCTTGCTGAAACTAGTCCAGTCGAGTCAACCTCCGCTGCACAAGAGCCTGCTTCACCGCCCGCCAGTATTATGGCGGTACTGCTTGCTGAAAACGGTAAGCCCGCGCTCCAACTCTACCCGGGGGCGGTTCGGTATCTAATGTCGGACGGTAACTACGTGGAGGTTTTTTACTACGAACCAACACAAGGGTTACAGAAAAAGCTTATTCGTAACCGTCTCGGTACCCTCAAAGAGATGTTGCCAGAAGCAGAGTTCTTCGCCTGTCACAAGCGATTTGTGGTTAATCTGTCGGCCATTCGTGAGGTGCGTGGCAACGCCCGCAATCTCGAAATCCGTCTGGAAGAAGTACCGGACTGGATACCCGTTTCCCGCAGCCAGGTTGCCAACTTGCAGACCCTAATCCAGTCCTCAAGCCAAGCGAATTAAATCCACGGGCCCGTTGGCCCCAAGCCTGTCCCACAGACCCCAAACCATTGCTTCCATACCTGAAATCGTCCTCTTACCAATCACCTTTGTGCTGTGAAATTTATCATCCGACAGCACATGAAACTTCAACTCTTCAAAGGGCTTACTTTCAGCTTTTTGCTGATGGGGGCTCTTAACCCCGGACTGGGGCAAGTATACCAAGAGGCCAAAACCCAACACCGTTTTGCCCAGACTTACTTGGGGTTAAATACCCAGATCATGCCCTCCAGTGGAGAACTACTGTGGAAGGGTGAGCGCCGTCCTTTTCCTGCGCTGTATTCTCCACGTCTTACGATAGGTGGTATGCACTTTTGGGGCAAAGTGGACTTTAACATCAATGTACCGCTAACCTTCCTGGGCAATCATCAGCTTGACGAGACTAGCGAGATTGATTTTCGGCCCGGCGCCGATCTGAGCGCTCGCTACTACCCCTGGCGTATGGAATACGGAAAGGTTCGCCCCTACGCAGGGATTTCCCTGAATGATATGATCCTGGAGATATCCGATGAAGCGATGGGCTATCGGCAGGAGCTTTGGGTTACCACTTCCATGCTCGGCGGTCTTTCCTATGCCCGTAATGACTGGCAGGTGAATGCCGAGGTAATGTGGATGCCCCAAACGGATCGGGAATTTTACGCTGACCAACTCACTCCATACACCATGCAGCTGCCCAGTACGTACTTTTCGGTGGGCGTGGTCAAGTACTTTGAGGGCACACTGCATGAGGAGGAGAGAATAGAAGAATCCTCCGCTCTGGAAGCAAAACTGACCAAAGAGCGCAAGATCAATACCTTCAGCATAGGGATTGCGCCTAGTGGCTCTTATTTCTTGCGGGCCCCTAATTATAGTGATGCTGCCCGTCAGTCGATAGCCCGTCACAAGGGTACCTTCAACTGGGAATTTGGCCTCGGCTATCTGTTTCACAAACCCGGTATCCACGTAGGCTTGGCCTTCAGAGACTACGAC
>DMST01000055.1:8199-18440 GCA_003454975.1 Cytophagales bacterium
GCCACTTGGAAAGCTACGGGCTAGAGCACGTCATCCGCCGCCAGTCTCTTGCCCTGGAGGCCTTCAAGTATGTCTGGAATATGCACGGTTTCCGCCCCTACATTGGACCTAGTATTGGCCTGGAACGATGGGCCACGGCCGAGTTCGACAACGACGAACAGGTAGGTGAAACCCAACGGACTTCCATGGTCTCTCCTGGTATTCTTTTCGGTTGGGACATTGTCCCCTCTCCAGTAGATACCTGGTTGTTGCGCACCAACCTTCGGTATTATCCCTTCCAGGAAGTTCGAGATATTGAGGGCAAGAAGTCTCGGGTAGATCAGTTCGAATTCAACTTCATTCAGCTGGTGATTTATCCCAACCGGATCTATAATTTGAAAAGAGCTAAAGTGGAATAACAGATAAACCAAACAAGTCTTGAAGGGGGAGGATGACCAGGGAGGTGGCTTCCCCCTATACTTTGGTTTTTTCTTCAGGAGAACCTAGCATCTCCTCCAACTGTTCCAGAATGGCTTGAGCGGCTTCTTTTCCTTCTGGAGCCTTCTCGCCCAAGAATTCCTTCTGATTTTCTAGCTGTACCGCCAGCACAAACGGATCTTCCTGCCAAACTTTTAGCTTCGCTACCATTTCTTCCTTACCCTCCGCCACGGGTACAACTTCCGCTTTCAGGTAGTCAGTTTCCGAATACTCATCCGCTATGTCCAGACTGATGACGGGCACGCCTACGTCCATGGCCTCCTTGGCTACAGAACTGTTGCCCGTGATGAGCGCGCTAGCGCCTTCCAACCAAAAGAAGATGTCCCGTGGAAAACGGTCGTCCTCGTAAGGAACTAATCGTACGTTGGGTGGAGTGGGGTTGAGGTAGCTCTGGTAGTCAGCGGGCTTTTCCTTGCGGTGCAGCTTCAGGATGAAGGTATTGTTGGGTAGAGCGGCGATGGCCCCAAACAAAGCTTCCATTTGCTGGAAGTAATGCGCTCTAGAGGTCATATGCCCGTACCCAGACCAAGCAACCAGAACGTATTTTTCTCTTTCGGCCATATCCAGCTTCCCGTTTCTGGCGGTGTGTGAGATAATCTGGGCGCCTTCACTATCTCGGTACGGTGCACCGGTGAGTTTGATACGCTCCTCAGCTACTTGCAGCAGCTGCAGCTGGCGCAGGTCTTGTCGGCTAAAGGCAAAGAAGCGGTTTACCGAAAGGTGGCTGTAGAGCGGGTTCGGCCCGATAGCGCCGTGCTGTATGGACCAAGTAGAAAAGCGCTTGCCTTTTGCCCAGTGAGTGGTGTAGCGCCCCTCATGGGTAAGATTATTTCCTACTCCCACCGTTATGCCAGAAAGAGAGGCCAGATGTTTGTCCAGGTAGGAGCTAAGACTGCTCCAGTCCTTAAGTGCATCCATTAAGGTCTGGGCCATCCACTGCCGAAATCTACCCGGTTGTGGCAACCCGGCCGTTAATGTAGAGATGGAGAAGTTTCCCATTTTCCCGGTTCGAGGAATAAACCTAACCTGGAGCCCTGCCTGAACGGCCTGGCGGTACACCTTGGATCTGGTAGTGAGTACGCAAAAGCAATCCGCATCGCTACTGGTTTTGACTACGGGTTCCCACTGCTTCAAGTGGGATAGCTCGGTAGCCAACAAAAAATGCCGAACCCCAAAGGGAGGGGCTTGCTGGAGTCCTTTCGACTCTTGGTGCATCTTCCACCGGAATAGAACTCTTCGCCAAGCCGGAGTAGCGTTTTGCTTCTCTTCGCCACGGCCAAACCACACCATTCGCTGAAGTAACAAACCCCTCGCCAGCTCAATAACATAGCCGTCTTGTGAGGCGCTGGCCTTCCATTCTTCCAGCAATTCCAAGGCTTGGCCTTGATCTTTCAGCGTATCACGCAAAGCGGTTTCCGTGGTGGGCCAGGGCATAATTATTTCGTTAAGGCCTGTAAACTAGCTTCAAAATCAGTAGCTGAGATAGAGAAATCTTGATTCTCAGTGGGTTGACCGAGCAAATGGCGGTATGAGAAGTTTGAACCCATGGCCAACAGGGCGTAGTGGCTTTTTACTAGATTCTTGGAGAACATTTCCAACACGCTGGCTTCTGGGGAGAATAGGGCATTGCTAAACCCTGCCCCGTGGCCCCCAACCATCAAGCTGGAATGCGTAAACGTCCTCACCTGATCTTGGTAGGGGTGATCCTCTGCAAAATAGGGGGTCACATTGTAGTTTCTGGCTACTGCGACAAGCTCTTGCTCGTTAGTAATCCGCCGTACCGAGGTGCGTTCGCGGCAGATGAAAATCCGTTCTGAGGGAGTTTCTGGTTGTGCAATAGCCAAACCTTGCAATACTGCTTGGCGCAGCCAATCTCGAACGGGGTGGGGAAGAAACGCACTTTGTGACTGACTAGGGAAGCTCAGGTGACGATACTGTTCTAGTTGCCAGAGCTCACTTTTGGGCACCGTCGCTACCGATATGTGGGATAGGCTACTAAGGACAGCTTCTAGCAAACGCGCCTGGAAAGGAGCCATCCCCTCTGGTACCAGTAAGGTAATGGGGGTTGTATCTTGAGAGAGAGGGTACAGCCGGGCCAGGCCATCGTACAGCCAATGGAACAGGTTATTCTGGCACCAAGGTAAATGAATGATGGAAGCGTAGTGTCCTGATTTCTTTATGATCTTGCCCGGCACTAGGCGGCGAAAGCCCGGAGACTTAGCCAGCCGTTCGGGTAGCATGGCTGATTCGGTGAGAGCAGAGCCCTTCGCTAGTTTAATGAGCCCAGAATTTCCGTAGAGCGTCGCTTGCTCAAAATCTGCCGTGTAGACTTCCGGGGAGAGATAGCCATACTGGTAGTTGAGGGTGCGACCGGAGAACTCAGATACTTTTTCTAGAAGCTCAGTCAAGCTGGGGCCAATGGGATGCCATTGATGCTCCACCCATACTTTTTTCTGGGCCGTAGCAATCCGGTCCGATTTCTCTACGTAGTTGAACTGCCCAAGCAGCTTGTCTTTGATCGCCATTACGGTAGCGGAGTTAGTTGGGTGAGCTGATAGAAGCCGAAGAAAGTATTTCCGGCGTCGTTAGCGAACTCTTGCAGCGTACTAAACTCCGGTTTTAGGCCGTAGTAGTCAGTCATCAGTTGGGTAAACTCCTCCCGTGTGCCTTCGTCCATCCCGAAGGGATACCCCTCCTTCAATGCAGTTTGGGCCAAGTCTGCATAATTCGCAGGACTCTCAGTCTTTGACACGGTACGGAATGCCGCTTGGTGTTCTACCAGAAAATCATTGTTCTGGTTGCCTTGAATATACAGGTACAGCTTGCCACTTGGCATCTGCGTGCCCCGGAAGGCCTTCCGTTTGAGGAACTGCTTTTGAAAGGCGTAGGTGGTCAAAATGACGGGCGATTCGATGGACGATTGCACGTATTCGGATACGGGTTCCAATCGGCTTTGGGCCCGTAGAGTACGTAGTCGGTCCTTACCCGCCCAAACGAACATGAGCAGCACTACCGCCGCAAGAACTCCCTTGGGTACGAGAGAAGCTTTGATCCAATCCCAGAACTTGGGCTGTTCTATGAGCAAGAGCATAGACCAGAACAGCATAGAACCCAGGGCAGGATGGTAGAGCTTGGGATGCATCTTGAGGAAGATGGATAGTACCGCAATCATACCAAGGAAGGCCACCATCCCAAATAGGGCGAGCAGGAACCGCTTACGGGGCAAAAATCGGTACAAGGCCACAATGATAAAGACCCAAAGCAAGGTGAGATAGGGGTAGTCGAAGAGGGTAAACTGAATTACCTTCCAAATATTCCAAAGGGCTTTCGAGGGGCTCAGGTTATCTGGTGAGAAGGAACTGTACGTACCTACCTGCCGCATAAAAGCCTCATTGAAGAGAGTGGTGTCGGAGATAAACCGATCTTCAACTGCTGTCAAACGAACTGAATCCTCCTGAGAAAGGGCCTTCAGGTCTGGGTTGTAGTTTTTGTAGTCAACAATGTTGATGTAAGGTGGCTGGGTATCTCGGAAAAACTCCCGGTTGGCATCGCTACGCTGTTGCGTGATGATCATAGAGGCTGCCAGGATAATCAAAAAAACCGAGGACATGATGACCACGGTACGAGCGCTTTTGAACCACGAGTAGGTAGGTTGGTAATATCCCCACAAAAATACCACGCCTATGGCGAGGGAAAGCATGGCCGCCTGGCTGCGGAAAAGAGTTCCTAGTAGGAAGAGCGATATACCTAGCAAGATGTTCCCTATTCTGCGAGATCCGCGCACGGCACCAATCCAGAACAGGGCCATACCAGCGGTGGGAAGCAGTACCGCATGTCGGGTCCAATTGAGTTGGTACAGGTTCTCAATGAAGAGCACCAACATCACGGAAGCGGCCATCAAGGTTCTTTCCCTCACGGTTCGGTGACTGCTCACTATGTAGACCACACAGGTGATGCCTACCAAGAATAGGTAGTTCAAAACTGCCAAAATGAAGCCGAACCAAGGGAAACCGGGCGCTAACTCGTAAAGGAACTGGAAGAAGGCATAGTACCCCAAAAAATACACTTGATAGTGCGGTGGCTGCTCATAGTACATCAAACCACGAAACAAGAGCTCCCAGGTGCCTTCGTCAGAGGTCTGGTAGTTGTACCCAAAAATTAATATCACGAGTACTTGAACCAGCAAGGGTAGGCCCAATGTATACAGTGGACTTACTTTTTGGGTGGTGTGTTTAGAAAAAGTAACCATGCGGGGTGAGTAAGTACTTAGGAGGTGAAGAAATCCAATAGTGCCTGGATGACCTGCTGCTGTTCCTCGTCCGATAGCTCATAATAGAGCGGCAGGCGGAGCAAGCAGTCCGTGTAGCGGTCCGTTTGAGGCAAAGGTCCACCTTGGTAGTGCTTCAAGAAAAATTCAGAGCGGTGCAGCGATTGGTAGTGGAATACAGCCAAAATTCCCCGGCTTTTTAGGTGCTTGGCTAGAGCTGACCTTACGTCCAAAGATGGCAACAGGATGTAGTACATGTGGGCATTCTGTTCCCGGTGTTCGGGCACAGTGGGGCGTTGCAAATGCCCACCCTCTTCCAGGCCTTGCAAAGCCTCATGGTAGCGGTGCCACAGGTGCAACCGCTGCTTCTGGATGTCCTCTATGTTTTCCAGCTGAGCGAATAAGAAGGCCGCCAGGATGTCCGAAGGCAGAAAAGAGCTGCCCATGTCTACCCAGCCGTATTTGTCTACCTCGCCCCGGAAGAATGCGGAGCGATTGGTGCCCTTTTCGCGGATGATTTCGGCGCGGTTAAAAAAACGCTCATCGTTGATGACCAGCATGCCGCCTTCGCCTGAAATCACATTCTTAGTTTCGTGAAACGAAAAGGTGGACAGGTGCCCAAAGCTTCCCAGTGGTTTGCCCTTGTAGAATGCATCAATGGCCTGCGCCGCATCTTCTACCAAGAACAAATCGTGCTTCTCTACCAAGGCCTGCAAGGCGTCCATATCGCAGGCAATGCCCGCATAGTGAACCACCACGATGGCCTTTGTTTTTGGAGTAATTAACCCTTCCAGCGAGGCTACGTCGATGTTGGGATGGTTTGGCTCGGAGTCAGCAAAAACTAAGTTTGCACCGCGTAGTACGAAAGGATTGGCCGTGGATACGAAGGTATAACTAGGTAAGATCACCTCATCGCCCGGGGCAATATCCAGCAGCAGTGCACACATCTCCAAGGCATCAGTACAGGAGGTTGTGAGCAGGCACTTAGGGAAACCGTATTTCTTTTCGAACCAGGTATGCACCCGACGAGTAAACATGCCGTCGCCAGATATTTTGCCAGACTTCACCGATTCCTCGATGTAGTCTTTCTCCTTGCCCGTCATGAAGGGCTTGTTGAAAGGAATCTTAATTTCCATGGTGCCAAAAATGAAAAATAAAGGTATTCGATTCTTCTGTAAATCCTACCGATTGGTAGTATCGGCACGCCCCTGAATTGCTCCGCTGGGTGGGCACCCCCAAGGCCTTGTAGCCTGCTGCATAGGCCGCATGCTTTGCTCCTTGCATCAATATTTTACCCATTCCTTGTCCCCGATAAGCATCATCTACTGCTAGCAGGCCAATATCGGTGCGTGCGGGGTCCGAACTCCGGTCTAGGGTGATGAAGCCGATGGGGCTTTCTTCACGTATCAGACACAGTACTTCCCAGGAGCGATCTCCGCTTAGGGATTTCTCCATCCAGATGCGGTACATGCCCCGAAAAGCCTCAGGATCAAATCCTGGATCGCGCGTAAAGCGTGACTCATGTCCGGCTTGTAGGGCTAGCCCAAATAGGGAGCCTTCGAGCGGGCGTCCTAAAAATGAAATTAGGTGTTCCTGGGTGGGAAGGGTGTTCTTTAAGGACTGGACAAACCACACTTTTTCGTCCTGAAAGTCCGGGTGAAGTTCTGCCATGGCTTTTGCCATGGTGGAGTCCTGAGTCATAGCATACACCAAGCGAAAGTCGTTTTGACTTTTGGTCAGTAGGTCCTCGATTTCTGTGGAATCCTCCCCGCCTTCCACATGCAAGCGAGCCACGGGGAAGCCGAAAAAATCACTGTCCCAGGACAAGCGCTCAAGTTTCATGCGTAGGATCAGGGGTGGTGTTGCCTACAATGTACACCGGGCGGTTTTTGGCTTGGGTGAAGGTCTTACCCAAGTAGAGCCCGATCATACCCAAGGAGGATAGGAACAAGCCGGAGAAGAACCAAATGGAGATGATGATGCTCGCGTAGCCCGGTACCACAATGGAATCAGCAAAGTATTTGTACAGGGTAATGAGAATAAAAAGAAAGGCCGCTACGGAAATGTAGAACCCAAGCCGGATGGTTAGCCGAATGGGTTTGTCGGAGTTAGCCAGAATGATATCCAGGGCCAGCATGAACAGGCGGCGATAGTTGTAGGTGGTTTTGCCTTCAGCCCGGGGAGCGTGCTCTACCGGGAGTGTAGTCTGGCGAAAACCCACCCAGCGCACCATGGTAGGGAAGTACCGGATGTTTTCCCGCATGGAGGTAATGGCCTGGATCACCTTGCGATGGTAGATGCCAAAATTCGCGACCGAGGGGTCTTGTTTACTTCCGGTGAGGTACCCTAGTGTGCGGTAAAATAGTTTAGAGAAGAGCCGTTTGAAAAAGGTATCCTGTCGTTCTACCCGGCTAGCAAGGACTGCCTCGTACCCCTCTTGGGCTTTGGCGTATAGCTTAGGGATTTCCTCCGGCTGGTCCTGTAAATCGCAGTCCATCACCACCACCCATTCTCCTCGAGTAGCGTCCAGACCAGCCGTGATGGCATAGTGCTGGCCGAAATTGCGGCTAAGCTGAATGCCCCGCACGGCAGGGTGCGTTTTTTGTACCTCTACTATCTTATCCCACGAGTTATCTGGGCCACCATCCTCTACTAGTATAATTTCATAGCTCACGCCCATACCCTTCAGGGTGGCTTCCGTGCGGTCTACCAATAGCTCAATCAGGTTCTCAGCCCTATATACTGGGCTTACGATACTGATATGCGGACGGTCCTCCATTACCAGATGTTTTGCAGGTCCTTTTTGGTGTAGGTGTGGTTGCGCTCGTCAAAGGCGCTGGATTCCAGATTCTTCAACCGCAGTGGGTTTTTAGTGGTGAGCCGGAATAGCACCGCAAAAGGGAAGAGTACCACAAAGAAGACTACGGAAAGGATGATCCGGCCGTTGATCCAGCCGAGTATCTCAGCAATTTTGAACCACAACCACAGGATGCCCTCGCGGGCTGCGGGTATGATCAGGCTCAACAAGCCCACACCCAAGGCCACAAAAAGTAGAATGTCCTTGCGCTGGAAGGTCATCAACTCCTCCTTATTGACCAAAAAGTACAGCACCAAAAAGCCCGTGACCATGACCAAAAGGGCTTGGTACTTATTCTGATTTTGCGAATCCATTCTTTAGAAAAGAGTATAAATGAAAGGAGCTACGGCAGATCCTCCACCTACTACCAACAATACACCCAATAGCAAGAGAACTACTATCACGGGTACCAGCCACATTTTGCGCCTTTCGCGCAGGAATTGGACCAAATCTCTTAAAAACTCCATGTCTTATTCGCTAATGATTTGTTCGATAATAGTATTGGCAATCAGCGCATGTGCGTGTTCATTCGGATGCTGATCTACCCGAGTGCGTGTACCCTCCAACATTCGCCAATGGTGGTAAGTATCCGAGTACGAAGCCTTGGTAGAATCGGATAAGCTAGACCACAAAGCATGGTCACCATCGGCTACCTTAGCTACGTTCACTTGCTTCGCAAATTGTTGGCTTGCCTCCGAAACCGATTCGTTGCTTAGCGCTAGCAGGATAGGCGTGCCCCCCACATTTTTTACCTCCTGTACCAAAGCCTGGTATACCGCCTGCTCGGTTGCCGGATTTTGGTTTCTATTTAGCGGAGGCAACTTACCCATTTTTCGGCGAAGGGAGGTGCGGTATTTCTGTACCCATTCGTACAGCACCAGTCGCCAGCCCACCCGGTAGGCAAAGGACAGATAATCGCCGAAACCTTCAGCGGTTTGCTTGTAGTCATTGACGGGTAGGCTATAGCCTAGCGCCCGGAAAGGTGGAGGGGCCACTTGCACGCCGCTCTCCACGTTATAAATGTACGGTGAAGGGATCAGTGCACTGTAGCTAGGGGCATAGTTGGATACGCCGCGTTCTACCAGCCAGGGGGAGTACTGTAGTACCACGTAGTCGGGCTGGTATTGCTGAATTAGCTCTTTGCCGCGTAAGTAGATCTGGGCCAGTCCCCAGCCACATACTCCGGCGTTTTGGTAGCGGTAGCCCAAACTGTCCGCCACCAAATAGGAGAAGGTGTTTTCTGCCGCTACGGCATCTCCGTAGGTGAAGGAGCAACCTAGAAATAGGACCAACGGGTCGTCTTCGGTGCCCGGGAGGGCAGCCTCTACTGGAATGCGGAAACCTTCTTCGCTCCAACGCATCGGTAGAAAAGTGCTGTCAGGGAACGTATGGAAAGCTTGCGCTCCAGGATTGGGGGCGTAGCCCAACTGATCATCGGCCACGTGTGGTTGGCCGTACCAGCCTCGGCTCGGTTTCTTCAAGGAGAGGTACAGCAGGTCGATTTTGGACTTTTGGAAGCTGAGCATGCCCCAAATGACGAGTCCAAAAACCAGCAAAACTTGGCCTATCCAGGCTCGCTTCACCTTGATTTTACCCTTTAGGTAGGGGTAGACCAAGGAAAATACGAACATGATAACGGCACCCACTTTGAAGAAGTTGCCGATGGAACGACCCACCGGTGAAGCTCCAAAATCAGGCGACGCAATGGACACAATAGCCTGGAGTCCCCATCCTAAAAGATGGAGCGCCAAGGCGATCAAAACAGCCCCTACCAAGTTGTTGAAGAACTTTTTCATCTGTTAGTCCAGTACAAACTCCTCCTGCCAGTTGTCCGTATTCTGCCACTCGGGCTGTTCGGTTTTCTTGAACAGGTAATTGCCCACTACCAAGTAATCCATCTCCGTCCGCATGAAGCAGCGATAGCCGTCCTCCGGAGTGCACACGATGGGTTCACCTCGCACGTTGAAACTGGTATTCACCAATAGGCTGTAGCCCGTTTTGTCTTTGAAAGCACCGAGAAGCTGATGGAACTTAGGATTGGTATCCTGATGCACGGTCTGAATGCGGGCCGAGAAATCTACGTGGGTGATGGCGGGCAGATCCGACCGCTTGGTGTACAGCTTCTCCCGAACCTCCAGGCCATCGTAGTTGTCCGGCACGTTGGCCCGGCGGGCTTGGGTTACGGGTTTTACTAGCAGCATGTAGGGGGAGGTGCTTTCCAGATCAAAGTAATCGTTTGCCTCTTCGGCCATGACGGCCGGAGCGAAAGGCCGGAACGATTCACGGTACTTGATTTTGAGGTTGAGCGTCTTCTGCATCTCCTCGTTGCGGGCATCGCCCAAAATGCTGCGTCCACCCAGTGCACGCGGGCCGAATTCCATACGGCCCTGCATCCAGCCTACTACCTTGCCGTCAGCAAGGATATTAGCAACTTCCGTAGCTAGGTTTTCATCCTCTAAGCGGGTATACTGTGCCCCGTAGTGCCGGGCCATACGCTCTACCTCGCGGTCCTCTACGTCTGGGCCCAGATATGCGCCCTGCATAAGGTCGGCTCCCTCGCTGTAGATGCGGTCTTGCTCGAAGTAAATGTGGTACGCGGCCAATGCAGCTCCCAAGCTGCCGCCGGCATCACCAGCAGCG
>DMST01000055.1:18483-19100 GCA_003454975.1 Cytophagales bacterium
ATGAAGATGTTTTCGAAGATGCCCGCCTCTTGCAGTTTGCCGTTGGCTACGCAGTTGAGTGCTACGCCACCGGCCAGGCAAAGGTTCTTTGCTCCGGTCAGCTCCTTGGCATGACGTGCCATCGCAATTACCACCTCTTCGGTGAACATCTGAATAGCCAGTCCTAAATCACAGTGGTGTGCTTCCAAAGCATCGCCCGGTTCGCGCTTGGCAAAGCCGAATAAGGCCTCCCACTTCTTGTCGGATACCATCCGTAGCCCGGTAGCGTAGTTGAAGTACTTTTGGTTCAGCCAGATGGAGCCGTCCGGCTTCATGTCCACCAGCGTATCCTTGATGGTTTGCAGGTATTGTTTCACCCGGTCACCGTTGGGGGTGCCGTATGGCGCCAAACCCATCAGTTTGTACTCGCCTGAGTTTACCCGGAACCCGAGAAAATAGGTAAAGGCACTATAGAGGAGTCCCAAAGAATGCGGGAAACGCATTTCCTTTAGGTTAGAGATCTCCTTGCCCTTGCCGTGGCAGATGGAAGCCGTAGCCCATTCGCCCACGCCGTCTAGCGTCATGATGGCGGCCTCCTCAAAGTTGGACGGGTAGAAGGCGCTCGCCGCATGTGATAG
>DMST01000055.1:19122-22238 GCA_003454975.1 Cytophagales bacterium
GATAGGTGGTGCTCGGGGAAGAGATATTTCACCTTCTTTGCTGCCTCTTTGTCAATGGCCGCAAGCTCCTGGCGTAGCAGACGCTTCAGGAACATCTTTTCGCGCAACCACACCGGCATGGAAGTAATAAAGGAACGCACTCCTTGCGGTGCAAAAGCGTAGTAGGTTTCCAGCAAGCGCTCAAACTTTAGCAGCGGCTTGTCATAGAAAACTACGGCATCTAGTTGGTCCAGCGTGGCACCGCCTTCCTCCAGGCAATACTTTACAGCATTAGTGGGAAAGCCAGGGTCGTGTTTCTTACGGGTGAATCGCTCTTCCTGAGCCGCTGCTAATATTTTTCCGTCCTCAATGAGGGCGGCGGCGGAGTCGTGATAGAACGCTGATATACCTAAAATCTTCATGGAATCAGGAAGTGTGCGAGCAAATGATGTTACAAAATGGTGCGGTTTCCAGCGATTTCCGCAGCTGCGCCAAAGTCATTTGTTGGTTGGGCTTATCGTCCAGCCAAAAAGCATTATATCCCCAACCTTCCAAGTGGTTCAATACATGATCGAATGAATCCCCGATGTTGTCGTACAACTCCTTGTTGTATTCGATGAGGAAGGTAGGCTTGTGCGTAGAGAATACCTGTTGGCCCCCGGCCAAAACGTTGGCTTCGAAGCCTTCCACGTCCAGTTTTACGAAATCCAGGCGGTCCCAATTCAGTTCCTCCTTCCAGTACTCATCCAGTACCAGAATGGGGCTCTCGTGGCGAGGCAGCTTAGCATTGGCGTCGCTATCCGTTACCAAAGCACCCTGATAAAAGGACGCATTGCAACCGGCTTGCACCAGGGTGAGCGTGCCGGGTTCGTTAGATAAGCCTGCCCGGATGGTGTTCACGCGGTCCGCAACCTGATTTAGCTCAAGGTGCGTTTGTAAACGCTCGTAGAAATCGGGGCTGGGCTCAAAGCCCATGATTTTTCCCTTGGGGCCGATCAGCTTGCCCATCTGTACCGAAAAATACCCTGCATTCGCCCCGATGTCCAGGCAGTAGTCTCCTTCCTTTACAAACCGGGGCAAAATAGCCGTGGACGCGGGTTCGTATACCCCGTAATACATGAGTGCACGGGATACGTGATCGGTACTGTTCCACAACTTCCACCGAACCCCACGGCGAGACACGACCTTCTCCGGCCATTTTTTTGGAGCTACTCGCTGAAGTGGTTTCACCAACCGATACTTGGCGAGGCCCAACCCGTTCAGGGTATCCAGGGTGAATTTGAACAAAGCAAAGTTCATGATGTAAATATATCATCTCCGAAGGGAAGCACACGATTTGGTGGCCGTGTCCTGCTTCGGAATCGTTCTCATTTGTTTAAATCATCCCACCAGTCAATCGCTTCGCGAAATCGCTTGGCAAAAGCTTCTGGGGTATAGTGGGTAGCAAAGTACTCCCTTCGGGCCGTTTGCTGCTCCTTTTCCATCTTGTCAAATCCGGCCAAAACCTTCTCCCCCAGCTGTTCTACCTCTCCAAAAGGTACCAAGCCGTCGGCATCAGGATAAATCTCCGGAATGCCTCCTACAGCAAAGGAAGCAATGTATTTGCCCAATCCCAGAGCTTCCATGACCACCTTAGGGCTCGGGTCATCTTCGGCGGTGTGTAAAAATACCTGTGCCGACTCCAACAAAGGAAAGGGCGGCCGCTGTTCGCCCACAAAGTGAAGCTTACCCTCCAGGCCCATGTCTTTTACCTGCTGTTCTACCGTATTTTGGTCGTGCGGAGGATTGGTGAACCGGCCAATGAAGTGGAATTCGGCCTCCGGTTTACGTTCTACAACGTACTTGGCAACCTGCATGAATAAATCTGGGCGTTTCCGTTGGTCCACCTTGCTGAGGCCTACCACCCGGTAGGGTACAGTTTTCGCGCCCAGGGGAAGGTCCAGCACCTGCTGGTAGGCACCCGTTAGGTTCTTGAGCATATGGATACGCTCATCAGGGTAGCCAAACTTGCCGTGCATCATCCGCTTGCCGTAGTCGCACACGTGAAAGTGTACCGTCCGTTTGTTGTGCACCAACCAATGAATGGGCATTAGGTGAGAGCGGTATTTTAAGAACGTAGGCAATGGTTTGTATTGCGTTGGCTTTCGGTTGAGTGGCCAATTCTTGAAGTACCAGTCTGTTTCGTGCCAATACACTGCCACCGGAACCCGACGCAATAGCGCAAAGGAAATCAATGCCCAACCTTTGAGCCAAGCGATGCTGCTGTACCCATCGAAGATCACCCGCTCAGCCCCGGCAATGGCCCGCAGACCCTTCCATAGGTCTCCGGTGTAGTACGTTTCCATCAGCACGCCTTGTTCCTCGCCAGCCTCCCGCGAATACCAGAAACTATCGAAGGGGGTACCCCCTCCAGTTTTGTAACAGGAGAAAATAGCGACTTGCTTGGCGGTATGGACCGTTTTCATCCTTTCTCTTTGATTTTACGGCCCACCGTTTCGATCAGGTGGCCTACCCGGTACACCGCCGATTGCTTTTTCTTTTTGGCTCCGTACCGGTACACGTCTATGTTGTCTCGGTAGGAGAAGGATTGCGAGAGCTTTTCCAGGATTCCTTCCGGTTTGTGCTCGGCAATCATGGCGGCAATTTGCTCCAAGCTGAAAAAGTCTGCTGGAAGCTCGCCTTTCTCTACCCAGCCTTTCAAGGCCAGTAGTTCTTGTGCTTCGTCCTGAAACTGGGTTCGATTGATGAACACCTGCTCGTCCGATACGGATCCGGCCTGCAAACCCCACAGGGCCATTTGCAGGTCCTTGTCCACCGCTTGATATTCCCGCCAGAAGGTCTTCAGCATGGGTGCCAGATGCGGGTGCTTGCGGGATTGCACAAAGCATTTACGGTATAGGTCACCATAGAACTGTTCGTAGTCATGGATGCCCGAAATGAGGTTAGCTTGCACCCAAGGGTAGCCCACCTTGCCCATAGAGTTGACCAGAGTGGTTTCGGGGCGAAGGGTGCTGCCTTCTTCCGGTAAATAGCCCATGGCTTTTTCCAGGTGGTTGGTCCGATAAAAGTGGAAGCCACCTTGGCGGATGACGCCAAAGAGTTTGTCCAAGATCAAGCCCTGCACCATGAGCGTTTCA
>DMST01000055.1:22274-33808 GCA_003454975.1 Cytophagales bacterium
TTTCCGGCTTGCGGCTTTTCATATATTCCCGCAGGTCCTGCAAGGCGTTGGGCGCAGACAGCACGTCGGCATCTACACAGCAGGTGAAGGGCCGCTTTTCTGCCACGCCAATCTCAAAGGCCTTACGCACGGCGGCGCTGAAAGGCACTTCGTGGATCAGGTGGATGTGCCCCGCCGGAGCTTGCTGCTCCATCAGCTGCCGACATACGGCCTCAGTACGTTCGTAGGCCCCGCGAATGATAACGGTTACGTCCTCAATCATAGCCTAGCAGTTGGTTGGCGGGGGCTACTTGCTCCCGAAATTCGGCCCATTCCTGGTCGTTCCAGGTTTGCTCCGTAGACTTCTTGCTTTTGCCTGGGCGGGCCTCAAATATCTCCTTGTATTCCTTTTCCGAGGGCACTTTGCTCATGCCTAGAAACTTCACTAGCTCTTGGTACTTAGCGTAGGTGAGGTCCTCCACTTTGAGCGGGAATACCCGCTCGGGCATGGTTTGCATTTGCTGGTGTACACGTTCGTTTACGGTGCGGTACATCCACGAGATTTTGCCCACGCGGGTGAGCTTTGCCCAGGAATCATAAGCCTCTTTGCCGCGAGGCACCATGCGGCCAAAGAAATGGTTGGGCTGCATGTGGTACTGGAAACCAGGCACCTTGTCACCATTGCCATAGGCCAACTCATCGCCGTACCAGCCTTTCACAACGTGTGATTTTACCACCGCTTCGGCATTGCGGTAGATGAAGATAAACTTGGCATCAAAGCGTTCGGCTAGCTCGGCCATGTGGAAGCTCAGATAGGGATTACTCTCGAAGTACATTTTCCCCTTCTTGCTTGCCTCGGCTATCCACTGGGCCCGGGGAGCAAAGAAGCCTTCCATATCCACGGGGATTTCGTTCCAAGCCGCGTAGCGGTAAAAGCTATCGCCCAACAGGTCCTGGATGTGGTTAGAATCTACACCCTTTACGGCCTTCATGAGCGATTCCAGTAGGTGGGTGCCACAGCGGCCAGTGCCGACAGCAAATACGGGCGGTTGCTCCACCGATTTAGTTCCGAATAGCTTGTTTAGCATTACCAGAGTGCAGGTTCGTTGGCGGCCAAAAACCGGTTGGTCAGCGTTAGGCCAAATCGTTTTTCAAAGGTAGCGTTACGTACCGTTTTTCCACCGCAAGAGGCCAAACCTACGTAGCCCAGATCCTTGAGCACGCCAAAGGTGGCTTCGTTGTAGGTGCCGTCGTTGCCAAAAGGAGCAGCAAACACGCGGGACGGGGTTATGCCCCAACTCTTTAGCTTGTTCTCTGCGGCTTGAATGTCCTCGGCCTGCTCCTGCTCCGAGAGGCTAGCTAGGGTATAGTGTCGGTGTGTATGGTTGCCGTAGGTAAGCAGCGGGCTTTCTTTTAGCTCATCAGGCGTTAGGTACAGAGCCGAAGAGGCAAGCGTGATGCCTTTCCCGGCCAAGAAGGTATCCAGGGCCTCATCTACTTGCTTGGAGGGAGTACCGGGCGCTTTACTGTGGCGGTAGAAGTTTTCCCCCTCCTTCAGCATGGGGCCATGCTGCTGGGCGTAGGTATCCAAAAACTCAGCTTCCCAGCCTTGATCTATCACCTTGCGCACTTTGTCTCGCCAGAGCGGTTGCCCTTCCATCAGGGAAGTGGTGATATAAAAAGTAGCCGGAATTTGTAGCTCCTCCAGTACGGGTACAGCGATTTCCTGCACCGATCGGTACCCGTCGTCGAAGGTGACGGTGCATACCTTTTGCCCGGGCTTAGGAGGGAGCGCTACAGCCTCGTCGATGGAAAGGAAGCTGTACCCTTGGTCTTTGAGCGTACGAAGTTGTGCATGAAAGCAAGCCTGCGAAACCAGATGCAGATTGGTTTGCATGCCCCCATGCTGGTCAGGATCGCCTACGGCATGATACAGCACATGCGCTTGCGAAGGCGTTTCGGCCTTATCCGGCCGAGAAGTAAGCCGTTTTTTAAGCTGCCAGAGGTTTTTACGTAGTGTCATGCGTATCCGAAGTATTCTAACACTTCCAGGGTGCGGTTCCCAAACTCCTCCCGGTCTTGCTCTCCTAGTTGCGCTTTCTGTGTCTGGTTGATATCAGGATTGAGTAAGTCACCGATGGTCTCAGCAGTAAACCAATACTTTTTGTTCTCGGTACCGTAGGCTGCATCGTGCTCGCCGGTCTTCTGCAACGTCTTTTTCACTTTGAGCCTCAACTGCTCTAGTTTCTCGGGGGTGAGTTGACAATGGGAATAGCAGGACTCCGCTACCGCAAAAGGAGTTTCGATCATTTGCTCGAACCGAATAACTAATTGACCATCCTGCTCGGCTTGCATGAGCTGTTTCCCTATTTCCAAATAGGTGTCTACGGCAAAGGAGAATGGAAAACCCCGCCGAACCATGCTTTCGCAAAGGGCGAATCCGTCACGTACCAGGCCTATGGGGTAGAGTTGCTCATAGGTGGCTGCTAGCAGGGGCAAATATTGATAGTCCTCATTAATGCCTTTGGCACAGATGGCCGCTTGGGTCAGCGTCTCTGCCGTGTACTGCACCCCGGGCTGCTGCTCGCGGTTTTCTGGGTGCGTCAGGTTGGCTTGCTTGCGCTCGGCCATCCGTTTATTCACCATTCGGGTCATCCATCCTTTGTGGAAACCCTCTGCGGCCGAGGCCGATATCAGTTTCTTTTGAATTGCCTTGGGCAGCTTGGTTTTCCTGCCCAAGATTTGGTTCATTTCCTTGATGGGTGAGACCACTTGTGGATGGCTCTGGAGAATATTCCAGAGGATATTGGTTCCCCCACGGGCAAACCCGTATACGTAGATGAATTTTTGGGTGGTATTCGTAGCCAAAACTTCCTTATTCAGTGGGTTGCCAAGTATTGAACCAATGCTCTAAGATGTAGAGCGCCCATAGCTTTTGATCGTCCCAATCGGTGAGCAATTGGGTGAGATAGGGAGAGCTAAGCAGCCCTTCCTTTACCAAAAAACCGTCTTTCAGCACTTCTTGAATGTGCTCGGGCGTGAGAAATAACCGCTTGGGGGCACTAAAGCCCTTCTTTGGTTTGTCCAGAATGTCTTTGGGTACCTTTCCCTTCAGCTGCTCGCGCAGCAGGTGCTTAGTAACACCCGGTTTGTAGTATACCTCGTCGGATAATTGCATGGTATACTCCATCAGGGGGGTATTCAGGAAGGGTACGCGCACCTCCAGGCTGTTGGCCATGCTCGCACGGTCTACCTTGGTCAGGAACACTTCGGGTAGCATGGTATGGTAGTCCAGTAGTTGGGCCGATTTGATGGGGCTCAGCGGCTCGTTGGGCAGGAATCGGCGATACACCCAGGCGTCATCCTTGTCCAGGTAGGCATTCAGGTGCCCTCCGCCGAATGCCTTGGGTAGGTCTGAGTAGCGCCATTTGGTCCAGGAAGTATTGGTGTGGTATGCCTTAGCGAAGTCAGTAGGAGGGGGAGGATTGGTACGGCCGCGTAGCTTGCCCATCAATCCTACTTTGGGTGGGAAGTATGCCTTGTGCAGGCGGTGGTGCCACCGGTATCCGGCAAACACCTCGTCTCCACCGTCGCCAGATAGGGCTACCTTCACGTGCTTACGCGCCTGCCTCGAAAGCAGGTAGGTAGGCAGAAAGCTCGATCCGCCCAGGGGTTCATCGTAGTAGTAGGCCAACTCCTTCGCCAGGCCGGTCATCTCGTCTTGCAGTACCCATTCCTGGTGCGAGGTGCCGAAGGTCTCGGCCACCGATTTGGCAAATTTGTGTTCTGAGCTGCCCCAGTTCTCAAACCCAATGGCAAAGCTATTGATGTCCGCCCCGGTGCTAGCCATGTGCATTACCAGGGCCGAGCTGTCGTAGCCACCACTCAGGAATACCCCCAAGGGTACATCGGCTACCAGTTGCTCCTGTACAGAGGCTTGCAACATGCTATTGGCCGTGCGAATGGCCTCGGTATTGTCCGGCTGATCTATGCCGGGCTTAAGCTCCCAATAAGGAGCAGTAATGGGGTCGCCCTGCGCAAAGGAGAAGCGTAGGTAGTGGCCTGGAGGCAGCTTGCGAATGCCTTGGTAGATGGTGCGGGGCTGAGGCACAAACCGGTACATCAGGTAGTCAGCTACCGATTCCCAATCTACTTTACGAGGCACTTGTGGATCGGTAACGATGCCTTTCAACTCACTGGCAAAGTAGATCTGCTGCCCATTGTAGTAATAGAACAGGGGTTTGATGCCTACTCGGTCCCGGGCCAGGATAAGTTCCTTCTGGTTGTCGTCCCATAGAGCAAGGGCGTACATGCCCTCGATCTTTTGCAGTACGTCCAAACCCCAGGCCTCGTATCCATGAATGAGCACCTCCGAGTCGGTCTGCGACCGAAAGGTATGCCCGAGTCCCTCCAGTTCATTGCGGAGGGTTTTGAAGTTGTAAATCTCTCCGTTGAAGACCAGCCAGACGGTTCCGTCTTCGTTGGTCATGGGTTGGCGGCCGTCCTCAGACAAATCAATGATGGACAGCCGAAGATGCCCGAGGGCAACCCGGTCTTCCTGAAAATACTCACTGCCTGCGCTGTCAGGCCCGCGGTGATTCAGGCTGTCGCGCATGGCCGTGAATACCTCCCGGCTCACGGGTGCTTGTCGATTGATTTGTCCTAGAATGCCACACATAGCTTATGACTTCTTTCGGCCTTTCACGGTCACTACCCCTATAGGAGGGAAGTAGCGATTCAGGAAATTACTCTGCTTCTTGCTGCGGTCAGCTTCTACCGAATATCCGGCCTTTTCTGCCCATTTGCGCACCTCAGGGTAGGTGTGGTGGGTAGCAATGGGTGCGGTCCACCAATCGAACATTTGGTGGTAGGTGTTACGAAGTTCCACAAAGTGATTCATCACCCAGCGCATATCCCGCTTGCGGATCTTGATCCGGCTAAGGCCACGGCTGATGGCGGCCATAAATTTGGAGAAGGCGATCTTTCCCCCCATGGGCAGCAGCCAGGTGAATTTCCGCAGCACCCAGTCCCAGAATTCCACAATGATGTTACCCTTGCTGTATACGTGGGCGGTGAAGAATCCACCAGGAGCTACGGTAGCGGCTAGTCGCTCGTAAGCAAGGGCTGCGTTGCCGGTGTGCATGAGTACGCCAATGCTGAAACCACCATCCAGTGCGCCTGCCTTCACCGGTGGATTGTGCAGGTCAGCTTGAAAAATCTGAACGCCCGGGAATTCACGGCAATTCTCCTGAGCGGCCAGCACAGAACCTTCGCCAAGGTCCATCCCAAGCACGCGGGCGCCTGCTAAGTGGGCCTGATAACAGTAGCGGCCGTTGCCGCTGCCACCGTCAAAGATAGTTTTGCCTTGCAACTCACCTTCTGCAAACATCCCCTTGCGGTAGAAGGCTTGGTTGGTTTTATCCATAGTGCCCGCATGAGCGCTGTCCGTTTTGTCGTCTAGCTCCTCTACGGCATCTTGCCATCCCCAACGCTTGAATTCCTGCCACTCCCAACCAAAGTATTTGTTGGTATTTTTCTTTAGCCCGGCGTACTGTGCCTGTAGCTCCTGCACGGCAAAGTTCTCCGCTTGCAAAGCGTCAGCATGCTTCGTTAAGTATTCCTGGGCATCGTAAAGCGATGCCGACACGAAACGAGGAACGCCGGCTACAATGGGGTACATGTGCCCGCCTTCGGTGGACTTAAGGAGCCCAGCCATAATTTCTCCGTCTTCCTCCTGATCAAAAATTACCAGGGTAAGGTCTGACTTGCTTTGGGGGCAGCTGAGGTAAGGAAGTACCCAATCTCTCATATGCGTGGTGTTATGCTTCGGTAATGTTTTAGTGCGTGTGTCGCTTTCTTGTTATTTCCAGTGGCTTAGATCCCTACCAAGCCAAGTGCCCAATTCTTGATTGGGCTGTGCGTATACCCTCTGCAAATGCTCCCGGATATGCGGAGCCATGCCTTGCTGATATTCTGTAGGATCCGGTGGTTGCCGCAATAATCGCTGTTTCCAGGTGCGTTTGTTCCGGTTTTTGCTTCCTGAGTTACTCTTCTTGGTTACCATTTCCGGCACAAAAGAAGCGTCTACCTCCATGAATTCGAAGATGCCCTTGATGAAAGCTGCTGCGTCTTGCTTGAGGTCATCAAACAGCACCACCTTGATTTGCTCCTTGGGAAATACGTTTAAAAAAGGCTGCAGATGTTCCAGATAAAAGCCAGGCTTCACCCACGTGTCAAACATGTCAATGGCGCCGTAGCCACCATATTCGAAGGCGTCCTCGAAGGTATAAGCAATCTTCTCTCTTCGCTTAAGATGCCAGTAGTGGCTGAAAGCCCTATCAATAGGGTTGCGGAAAGAGAAGATTAGCTTGGCATTTGGGTTGAAATCGTAAATCCGTTGGGCTGCCCCTGCATAGCGAATATAGCTAGGTGTAGTATCCACTAGAGTTTGTCCCTCCTTAGCGTCCGCAAAAAAAGGAGCGTACCAATCCAATCCTTCATGGTAATGGATGGTAAAGTAGTGGATGGCATCCTTTTGGGTGGTATAGATGTCTGGGTGTTCCTTAAAACACTTGTATATCCAGGAACTGGCCGTCTTTTGGCACCCCGCTAAGAATACGCTTGGTAATGGTTGGCTCATATTAGCTTCCTATTCGTTGGGGTTGTGCCCAAGCCTGTTCTACCAATATCATCCCGTGCTTATCGTTGGGGATCTTTCCGGAACCAAAAAAATCGCCCCCTTCTACAAAGAAGTAAGCGGCTTGGTCTACATGGTCGGCGGGCTCAGATACTTGGCTCGATTCCCCACCCACAATGCAGTGCAAGGTAACCCAGTACTTACCTGGCATCAGGTTTATCTTGGGTATGGTACAAGTGACCGTGTTCACGCCAGGCTCGAAAGAAAGCAGGTTACCCGTGAAGCGGGTGTGCAAGGTGGTAACACGCTGGTGTTGAACGTCTTGTATTAGGATGGCAAGCGAAGCTTGAGGGATCACTTGGGTATCGTGCGATTCCATGGTGAAGGTGAAAATCCCTTGCTGTCCAGCGTACAATACGTTGCCGATCGGTTGGTCGGGGTCGGTAGAGAATTGTACATCCGTAAACTTCACAAGCCCACTGCCCCAGCGGTCCGTCAACTCGGCTAAGCCAACCTCTGCCCGGGCGCTTTGCTCGTTCAGGTAGCCGTTGATCACGTCGTCTACGTTACCCTCCATGAATAGCTCGCCGTGCCGCAGCATGATGGCGCGCGTACACAATGAACTTACGGCTGGCATGTTGTGACTCACAAACAAAACGGTACGGCCTTCGCCGGCCACGTCCTGCATTTTGCCAAGACACTTGCGCTGAAATTCGGCATCGCCTACCGCCAATACCTCATCAATGATCAGAATTTCCGGTTCCAGGTGGGCAGCCACGGCAAAAGCCAGGCGTACCTTCATTCCGGAAGAGTAGCGTTTTACGGGCGTATCGATGAATTTTTCTACGCCTGAAAAAGCGATGATCTCATCAAACTTAGCATCTCCCTCTACGCGGGTCATGCCCAGGATGGTACCGTTGAGGTAAACGTTCTCCCGGCCGGTTAGCTCAGGGTTAAATCCCGTTCCTACCTCTAGCAGTGAAGCTACCCGACCGCGCATACGAATTTCACCGTCAGAAGGTGGAGTCACTTGGCTCAAGATCTTAAGCAGCGTACTCTTGCCGGCCCCATTTTTTCCGATGATCCCTAGCACCTCGCCTTGCTCTACCTTAAAGTTAATATCGCGGAGCGCCCACAGTACATCCTGCTCCTCCTTGTTGAGGTCAAATTTACTCAGCCTACGGAGCCGCCGGAAGTTGCGCAAGGGAGACAATACCCACTGCAGTATGGCTTGCCCTACTGACTCGGTTTGGGATTCTTTGATTCCCAGTCGGTAGACCTTGCTTAGGTTCTTTACTTCAATAATCGTCTTACCCATCGCTATGCTACGTCTGCAAATACCCGCTCCATTCTGCGAAAATATAAGGCGCCAATAATGAAGAGGGCCACGGCCGAAATGCTACTGAACATCAACAATTCCCAAGGCATGGGACGCGTGCCAATGAGTGCGGCGCGAAACCCTTCTATGACGCCCGCAGGAGGGTATAGCCCGTATAGCCGATAGGCCAACGAACCAAACTTTTCCTCGATGAGGCTGGCAGGCCATACCACAGGTGCGGCGTACATCAGCAGCTGTGTGAGGAAGGTCATGGCAAACCGTATATCGCGATACTGAACGGCCATAGCAGATAAGATCATCCCAATACCCGCTGCAGATAGGATCATAATGATGATCAGCACAGGAAGGTAGAGGGCATCCCAAGTGGGGGTAACCTTATAGTATATCATCATGGCGCCCAACATGGCAAAGGCGATAAGGAAATCCACCAGCTTAGCTATCACCGGGGTCATAGGGATGAGCAACCGGGGAAAGTATACTTTGGTGAAAATATTCCTGGCCTGCACCAGACTGTTGGTGCTGTTTTGCATGCTTTGGGCAAAGTACGTCCAAGGCAATAGACCCGCGAATGAGAAAATGGCGTAGGGTACCCCGTCAGAAGGTACGCCTGCCAGATTGCCAAATACCACGGTGAAGACCACCATGCTAAAGAAGGGGTTGAGCACGGCCCATAAGAAGCCTAGCACGGTCTGCTTGTACAGTACCTTGATATCGCGGACCACCATGAAGTAGAATAGGTCGCGGTACCGAAATAGCTCAGAAAAATTGAGTAACTGCCAGCCTTTGATAGGCCGGATTACTGTTTCAATGGGGGTGTTACTTGCCATGCAACTGCTTAAAAATCAACGTCTTCCCAGTTGTAAATAAACTGACCCTCTGCCAAACTTGCAAAACGGCCGCGGTAGTAGTCACGGTTGAGCTTTTCGGCATGGCTCAGAGGACGGGTAGCATTGCCCAAGGCTTCTTCCCATTCGGGGTATTCTTCCTGGATAGATTGCATGCGGTCACGACGAGAAAGGTCGGCAAACTCGCGCAGCTCGGCTAGCATCGAGGGGGTTACCGATACCGGGCCGTCTTTGGTCTGGTCGTCTTCCAAAATGGTGAAGTGACGTTCCACACAGCTTGCGCCCAATGCCAAGGCTAATTTGCTGGCCTTCAGCTGGGTTTCTTTGGGCTTGCTGTGATCGCTATACCCTACCTGAGGGCTAAACTGACGCAGGAAGCTGATTCGGCGCAGGTGCAAATCGCTCAGTGGAGTGGGGTAGATGGTCACACAGTGCAGAAAGGTAACGTCCGTTCCTTCCAATACTTTGGCGGCATTGGCAATCTCGTTGTCATAGGTGGCACCGGTGCTGACAAATAGCTTGCTCCAGTACTCTGCTAGCTCAGCCAGTAAGGGATAGCTTGCACAGTCGTAGCTAGCTACTTTAATGGCCTCGTATCCTAAATCCTTCACCTCACGCGCTCCAGTGCGGGTAAATGCGGTGGTCATGGGGCCCACCCCAGCACGCCAGCACTCTTCCACAAACCAAGCCTCATCATCCAGACTTAGGTCCAGTTTGGCCAGCCGAGCCTGCTCGGCAGCAAAGGGTCGTTTGATCACCTTTACTTCACCATTCTCCTCCACACCCTCGTCGAAACGAGCGCGGTGCGTCAATTCGCCGCTGCGAATCGCCTGAATCTTCACGTAGTCAGCGCCATTCTCTGCCGCAGCATGAATCATACGCTTCAATATTTCCCGGTCGCCATTATGATTCTGGCAGCACTCTGCAATTAGTATCGGTGAACTCATGATTATGTGGATCTACGAATAGTGTCGGTTTATTGAAAATTAACTGGGAGTAGCTGGGTTTTGGGTAGCCCATTGATTGGCGTATGAGCCAAACTGCTCCTTAATATCGTTGACGAAAGCGCCGTACGTGCGGTGCAGGTATTCACTTACCTCCTCCGGCATTTCTACGGCAGCTCCTTTGAATATATTGCGCTCGGCGGTTTTGGCGAAGTACTCCTTTTGGTAAGGTATCCCTGCAAACTCGCACACGGACTGTAGGAGTCCGTACGGGTCTTGGCCTACCTGATCGTAAAAGCCTACGAAGACGTTTTCCTTTCCTACAACGGATGCCCAACGCTGGTAATTCTCCAGATAATTGGTAGACCGTTGCATGCCTTCTCCCTCAAACTGTTCCAGGTATTCCTCAAAGGAAATGTCCTCGGGAGAACGCCCTCCGTTGCGGATGAGGCTCAGCTTGGCATTGGACCACTGCCGGTCGATGGGGTTGCGGAGCAGGTAGACTACCTTGGTGTTAGGAATCAGGGAATTGATGTGCTGTAGCGTTTCCAGCGGTAGTCCGGCATACGAGGTGGATATGTCAACCCGTACTTGCCCGGGTTTGGCTGGTTGAAATTGCTTTAGAAACCAGCGGTCATCTACAGGCTTGCTCTTGAAGTGGTTCCAGTGCCACATCAGATTGTGAGGTCTCAGCTTGCCAATGATCTCTTTCCGGTGTCGGTTCCATTTCTTTTTGCGCACCTGATGGGCCTTGCCAGAGAAGTACTGTGTGGACTTGTAGGGCAGGGTCCAGATGTCTGGGTGCTCTTTCAGATTGTCCCACAGCCACGTAGTACCCGCCTTGGCCGCGCCAATGGACAGCAAGAATGGCGGTTGATTAGCAGAATCCTTTGTGTGCGTCATTAGTAATACTCAACCAGCAAGTCTGATTCAGAAATAAGGTTCAATATTAGAGGGAAACCGCGCGGTAACCAACCTTTTGGCGGTTAATTCACCGTTAATCTTCCCCGAAAACGGTGGCAAGCGGTCAATAGTGTCCACGAGCGAGCAAACTCTCCCCTCCGTCACCCAAATGTCTCCTGTTCAGGAGTAGTTATGAATTATTAGTTATGGGTTGTTCTGGTAATACGGATGTCTAGAGCTTTCACTTGTACGTCTTGAGTTGATAAACAGAGACACTTGTTATCTTGAGAGCACTCATTATTGCACTCAATGGAAAATACGGTAAAGAGTAAAAGCTTTCGTTTTGCCGTACGGGTTGTCAAACTCAGTCAGTATCTAACGGATGAAAAGAAAGAATATACGCTGAGTAAGCAGTTGCTTCGTTCGGGAACTGCTGTTGGCGCCTTGTACCGGGAAGCAGAGCATGCAGAATCTACAGCTGACTTTATTCATAAACTTGCCATCGCTCAGAAGGAATGTAATGAGACGTTGTATTGGTTGGAGTTACATCACGCTACCGAGTACCTCACCGAAAGTGAATTTAGCAGTATTCACCAAGATGCCTTGGAGCTAAAGAAGATGATTACGGCCATTATCAAAACCACCAAGCGGAATCTATAGACATTAACCTTGCCATGGGCCCAACTCACAATTCATAACTAAGAACTCATAACTCATTAATGAACTTTTTCACCATAAACAAGCGGGTGCGCTCGATGCTTTCCTTGCCGTAGCCACCCATATGGGGCGTGATGATCAGGTTGCGGTGGTCTTGCGCATAGTCGATGAGGGCGTGGCGGCCCGGCACCATCTCGGCCCAGGCGCTGTCGCCATCCAGCACATCGAGA
>DMST01000055.1:33833-34199 GCA_003454975.1 Cytophagales bacterium
CAGCTCCTTGCTCATAAGGGCTTTCAGAAGGGCTGCTTCGTGGAGTACCTGGCCCCGGGCTGTGTTGATAAGCACCGCGTGCTTGGGCATAAGGGACAGCTGATGGGCATCTACCGCGTTGCGGTTCTCAGGGGTGGAAGGAATGTGCAGCGAGAGTATATCGGAGGTTTGGTACAGCTCCTCCTGGCTGACCGACTTCACAGGAATTGGGCATCGGTCGAATGCCGTGGAGTCGGTATCATAGGCTTGCACCTGCATGCCGAAGGCTTGACCGTAGCCCGCTACCAAGCGGCCGAGTCGGCCTAAGCCTAAGATACCCAGGGTCTTGCCGTCTAGCTCGCCGGCCAGGAAAGGCTCGCGTCGCCT
>DMST01000055.1:34267-34549 GCA_003454975.1 Cytophagales bacterium
CATCGGCTGTGGCCTCCTGTAGGTGCCGCATTAGCATCAGCAGTAGGGCCCAGGTATGCTCGGCCGTGCTCTTGATGGTATCTAGCAACTCAGTTTCCCCTTTCAGACTCAGAACTGTAATGCCGCGCTGTTCGGCTTCCTTTAGGTCGATGTGGTTGAGGCCCGTAGTAGGCGTTACCAGATGTGTGAGGGTAGGGCATGCATCCATGAAAGCGGCATCGAAGGATAGGCCCAACTTGACGAACACGGCGGTGTAGGGCTGCTCGGCTACCAGCTTTAGAA
>DMST01000055.1:34600-36381 GCA_003454975.1 Cytophagales bacterium
CGTGACAATCCGCAAAATCTATCGGCCCCTGGGCCTCTAGTAGGTCCTTAGCCTCCTTCGGGTAGCGCTGCGGTTCCAAATGCAGGATTCTCATTTTTCCTTTAGGTAGCGTTCGTACACCCATTCCGCATACGCGAAATCATGCTCAGTATCGATGTTCACCGATACCATCTTGTCTTGTACCTGGGCGCGGCAATCTTGCCCTTTCAGGGAATTGGCGAGCAGCACCCGACGACGGGTCAGGTAGATGGCTCCGTTGCGGATATACATCGGTTGCAGCTCCTGCCGGGGCTGGTTCTCATAGGCCTCACAAAAGTCTGGGTCAAGGAGTCGGTCTCCTTCCAGGTACTTCATGCGGGCGGGATGCGTAGCTTCTACATCCACCACGCTGATCACACTATCGGCTTCTGAGTTTGCCAGAATCTCCAGGCTTTCGTTGATGTCGGCGGCCGAGCGGAAGGGCGTGGTAGGCTGCAGCATCATAATGGCGTCGTAAGATGCGTCTCCTGCTGCCTCTACCGCCCGCAGGGCATGCTGTAGTACCGGGATGGCTTTGGCCGAGTCGGTAGCCAGCTCTTCCGGGCGCAAAAAGGGAACGTCTCCGCCCATCCCCCGGGCTACTTCGGCAATTTCCTCACTATCGGTAGACACGATGGTACGGGTGAGCTGCGAATCCCGGGCTGCTTCTAGCGTATACGCCAGCAGCGGTTTGCCCGCTAAGGGCTTGATGTTTTTGCCGGGTACGCCCTTGCTACCCCCACGGGCAGGTATGATGCCTAGCGTGCGCATATTCAGTAGGTTTATGAAGTAGGTAGGCTGCTCACCACGTGGCTCAGCCCCATATATACCGCCGGAGCGGCTTTTAGAATGTCCTGCTCGTGAAACAGATTCCAGCCGTCAAAGATGATGGGTGAATCGTTCATGGCCCGCACCATCTCAAATACGTCCAGGCGCGTAAAATTGCGGTGGTTGTTGAGGAACAATACGGCATCCATATCTGCGAAGCCCTCAGGCAAGGAGTTTACTGCTTCCACACCAAACTCGGCTAGCTCTTCGGTGGTAGCCACCGCATCGTAGCCAAGAATGGTACCGACCTCCGGCCGGACCAGATCAATGATATCCAGCGCTGTACTATTGCGGATGTCGCCCGTTTCGGGGTGACCTTTGAAGGCCAAGCCACATACCAGCACCTTCGCATGCCTGGGGTCTTTTCCTACTGCTTCCAGCTGAGCCACCAAGCGGTCTTTTACCTGATCGTGCATGCCTTCATTGGCCGTACGGCCAACCTCGAACAGGGTGGTGCCGGGCAAGTGCTGCTGGGCCACGTGGGCAAATATGTAGGGGTCCTTGGTAAGGCAAGGGCCACCTACCCCCGGGCTGGGCAAGGGAACAGGGTCCCGCACGTAGCCTTGGTTGGCGGCGCGGATGACCTCATGAATGTCAAGGTTGTATGCGGAAGCGATCTGCGATACGTAGTTAGCGTAGCCAAAGATGAGGTCCCGGAACGTATTGTTAATCAGCTTGGCCATTTCGGCTGCTTCCAACGAACCTACCCGCACAATGGTGGGGGTCATCTCGCGGAAAAGAGCCGCCGTTGATTCCATAGAATCCTCGTTGAACCCGCCAATGATCTGCGGTAGTGAACGCAGTTCCTGAATGGCTTTGCCCTCGGCTGTGCGCTCAGGGGCAAAGGCCAGGTGGAAGTCAGAACCGCATTGTAGCTTCGAGATTTCTTCCAACCGATTCACCATAAAATCGCGACTGGTGCCTATGGGTACGGT
>DMST01000161.1:0-706 GCA_003454975.1 Cytophagales bacterium
TTACCGAAGCCATTGTCGAATAGCCGTTGTACATCCAAGGGTTTGCCGTTGAGTGTTTTGGCCTGAAGGCTGCTGATGGTGCTGAAGAGCTCACCGTCGGTACGCACGGCCTGTGGGGCATTGCGTGCGGTGTACCACACTTTTAGGTTTTCGGGGCTATCCTGTAGGCGTTGTACCAAAGTGCTTCCCGTTTGCTCCAGATCGTCCCGAAGTTTGTTTAAATCAAAAAGACTCCAATCGCTCAGCTCGGTGAAAATGTCTGCTTTTCGGGTGCTGGCTAAAGGCCTGAGACCGGGTAATGCCCCTACCAGATCATCGAAGGAGGTAGGCACGGAGACTCCAGCCTTACTGGCCATGCCGCCAACAAAAGTGAGGGCCTCTTCGGCCTCCAGGGCGGTGAGATTACCGGATTGCCGGAATTTGTATATGCTCTTAACGGATCGCTGTAAGGGGGTTCGGAGGGCCTGGGTGGAGATGGAGGCCACCCCGTAGTAGAGCATAAAGGTAGACCAGTCCTCTAGTATTTTGACGCCTTCCGGGGATTGGGAGAGTTTGTCTACGAGGACGTAGTTGAGGGTGATGTCGGCGGAGGCCAGCAGTACATCTAGGGCGGCCAGGATAAAGGTAATACTCTTGGGTGCGGAAGCGGCGGCACGCAGGCCGGACACTCCGGTAACGAGCAGCACCCCGTCGATGGCCAAGCCGG
>DMST01000161.1:773-2651 GCA_003454975.1 Cytophagales bacterium
CTGCCGCAGTCGGGCAGACTCCTCTCCGTCTAGCATAGAATAGAGGTACAGTGCAGGCATGTACATTTTGTCTCCGGCCTTCACCGGGTTGACCCCCTCGATGAGGTAGTCTTCTAGAAATACTACCCATACCCAGCCGTAGGGTGGCACGGTGACCTGAAAGTGATCGGCATCCTGTACCAGGGCGTAGTCCTTGTACTCCAGGAATAGGTTGCCTTCCTCAGTAATGTCTACGTTGTAGTCGTTGAGCTCCCAAAAGCCGGGGTTGTGCAAGATGGTAAGCTGGTTTTCTAGCGCGTAGTCGGGGGTGAGGTACTCGGGTTTGGGGTAGTACTCCTGAATCCAGCTGACGAGGTGCAGGGTAATGAGCTGGTGGCCCTCGTACCACTGGTTGAGCGAGGCAGGGTAAAGGGTTTCGTAGAGGCTGTTCGTGCCGGGGATGTCTCTTTCGGTAAAGAGCTTTTCCAGCATCTGCTGGCGATCAGCCGGAGGGGTATGGATAACGAGGCCCTGCTGCACGGCGCCTACTTCATAATCAGCATCGGCTTGGGCGGCCAGCTTGAGGAAGAGGATGCGCTGCTCCAGGGTGAGGGCTTGGTAGTCTTGCTGTACCAGATTGCGCGTACCGTGGTAAAAATTGTAGGCGCTGGTCGTAAGGCTGAAATCTTCTATGGCGACTTGTACAGCGTTGCTTTGCTCTAAGATGTAGGTACGCAGCGCACTCAGTTTGGCCGGATAGTACAGGCTCAGGTCGGCAGCCCGCAGATTTCGGAGGTTAACGTAAGGTGCCTCTTGCGAACCCGTAGTTGTCCCTTCGTTGAATTCGAAGTCCTGAGCATACCCAGGAAAGGCAAAGGATAATAGTTTGACCTTGAGCTGGGAGATAATGTGTTCGTCGGTGGTGTATCGGTCGAAGAAATACGAAGGAAAATTATCGTTGAGTGGATTATAGCCTTCGGTTTCGGGGAATAGTTGGTAAAACTGGCCTACAGAATACGCCTGACCTGAAATGAGTGGGTGCTCACTGCTGTAAGGTTTCAGCGGGAGATCTGCCTCGGTAATGCGGGCCCTGGTTTTGCGGTTTTTCTCTTGGGTAAGCCCAGTGGCTTGGAACTTAACTAGTCCGAGTTGGTCTTCGAAAGGTAAGGCCAGCAAGGCGCTGCTGCGGGCTGTGGCATCTGTGGGGAGGGTATAGGCGGCAGTATAGGCCTCACCAGCATCAGAGAAGTAGCCGGTGAAGGCATCCTGACTGTTCCAGGTGGCGCGGTACAGGGTGCCTTCCCAATAGAACTGGCGAAGGGTGCCGGGGATATTGTAGGACTGAGCTACCTCGCTAAATGTGAGGTAGAAACCCAGGCCGTAGGCGTTTTTGGGAAGGGTGACGAGGGTGCCGACGGGGGATAGAAAGGTAGCGGTGGATTGGTCGGTATTGAGGACCTCTTCGGGTACAAAGGCAAAGCTTTGGCTCTGCTCCAGATCACGGTCGGTGAAAAAGGCCCGGAGGAGGTCAAACTTGAGGGTATAGTAAGCCGGCCGGTCCGTATCCGCCAAGCGACGAAGTTCGGGATATTGGAGAATGTCATATTCGGCCTCGCGCCGCTCAAACTCAGCAAAGGCGGTAGGATTGTACTTTCTGAACTGGAGAAGTTTGAGCCCGTAGAGGTACTCCGCTTCCGGCTCAAAATCTTGGAGGTACTCCAAATCCTCTACGGTAATCGCGTGGTTCTTTTGGTAGGCTAGCAGGTCGGCTTCATTCCTTTCTACCGTCCAGTAGATGATCTTGTCAACATCATTAGCGCTACTAAAGGGCATGACGGGGAAGTTCGCCTCGGTAACGGGTTGCGAATCCTCGTTGAGCGCTTGTCGTGCCAGGCCGGA
>DMST01000161.1:2709-3166 GCA_003454975.1 Cytophagales bacterium
GAGGCGTCCATACGCAGAAACCCTATGCCGTCGTCGTAGGGCAACACCATGAGTACTTTGCTGAGTACGTTGCTGGTATAGCTATCAGGCACACCCTCATAGTAGTATTCTTCGCCTTGCAAGGACACATAGTGCCCGTTGGCAACGTGAGAGTACTCCACACCGTCGATCACAAAGGACAGCAAAGACCCCGTGACAGTGTAGGAGCCGGTCATGGAGGAAAGCCCAAAGAAGAAGGTAAGCGAACGGGCATTGCTAGGTAGCACGACGGCTTTGCCATGAGGACTGAGGAAGGTGGCTGTTTTGAGCGGAGGGAAAAGCAATTCTTCCGGGATGCTGGCACTCAGGAAGCTGGCTCCTGTACTATCCTCCTCCCCCAGCGTATTCACACTTTGCGGATTACGGATGTACTCCCACTGGCGTTGGGCGAGCTGGGTGCCACCGCCGTAGTCCATTA
>DMST01000161.1:3224-3893 GCA_003454975.1 Cytophagales bacterium
CACCGCCGTAGTCCATTAGGTTGGGGGTGGAGCCCTGGGCTTGGCCCGTTTCGGACCACCAGTGATCGAAACGGAAGGCGCCGTGGCCTAGCTCGTGGGCGGCGGTGTTGTAGAAGGTGCGGGAGTTGTCTCCCGTCTGGTTGGTAAAGACAAAACCAAAATCGCGCTTGCGCGGCATGTAGCCCGCCAGGTTGCCTTCGCCCGAGGCCAAAGGCACCAAAAAGAGATAGTAGTGGCTGCGATTGGGGAAATGCTGGGCAATGTAGCGGCGGGTAAGCTTTTTGAGCTCCGGCGGATAGGCTGTGAGCAGAACACTCTCCTCCAAATTGACCGCGCCGTCGCCGTTCTCGTCCCAACCGAAATCATCCCAGGGTTGCTCGGTGATCACCGTCCATTCGGTGACCCTCTGGCGGTAGATGCGGTTGAGGCTGTCCTGCAGCGCCTGGCCGTAGGCAAAGGCGGTGGTGCCCACGGGTACCACGTGGACGGTGCGCTTTTCCTGGGCGTAGGCCAGTACGTTGAGAAGCCCTACCACTACGGGGTCGGCATCGGCATCGGCCGTGTAAAGCACCTCCGCAGTGGCTCCGCCCTCTGGCTGTAGGGGCAAAGTAGCCCCGAAGGAGTTGCCCCCACGCAGCCCTACTGGGTAGCTGCCAAGGGCCGTGCTGA
>DMST01000123.1:0-6646 GCA_003454975.1 Cytophagales bacterium
AGAGGAGAAGGGCCAGGGAGCTGCCTGGATGGTGAAAGATCCGCAGTTGAAGGCCCTGAAACCGGACTTCTTTTTTGGTCTGCACAATATTCCCGGAGTGCCTGAGGGGCAAGTGTTGCTACGTGAAGGAGGCTTCAATGCAGCCTCACAGGGTATGGAAATCCAGCTCAATGGAGCCACTAGCCATGCTGCTGAACCTTGGAATGGTAGGTCTCCTATGAAGGCGATGACCGAAATTTTATTGGGGTTAGAGGCCTTGCCTGAGAGAAGCGCTTATAAGCAATATACCTTGGTAACCATCGTACATGCGTTGTTGGGAGAGGCTGCTTTTGGAATCTCGCCAGGCTACGCAGAGATACGGGCCACGCTGCGCAGCTACCATGACGACGATATGAAGCTATTGACCCACCGGGCGGAATTGCTGATCAATCAGGTAACGGATAAGTACCGGCTCAATTATGCGGTACAATACCGCGAGGTATTCCCTGCCGTGGTCAATGCTCCTGAGGCTTTTCGACATCTAAAAAATGCAGCGAAGGAACGTGCCTTCGAGGTACAATACCCGGAGGACCCTTTTGGTTGGTCAGAAGATTTTAGCCATTACAACCAGCTGGCTCCCTCTGCCTTTTTCGGGCTCGGGGCTGGGGTAAACCAGCCCGAATTGCATAATGAACATTATGACTTCCCGGATATTATCACCGAAGCCGGCGTAGAGATGTTTCTTGGGACGATCGAAAGCGCACTGAGTAGTTAACCTAGGGAATGATAAAAGAGCCAAGGCCTTTGACTGGGTATTTCTGAATTAACTCCCATGTGATGGAAATCAATCATACTCTCAATTGTCTACAAGGCTGCTGCTGCTTAACTCTTTCATAAAAAATCTGCTCGATTCTTACTTCTCACTTCTGGCTTCTTCCGAATACGGGGTAACTTTAAGTCCTACTTAATTTTTTACGCACATCATGGACACTACCCAGGCTTCTTCGGCTACGTCATTGGACCAAGCGCACCACTTTCAGATGTATAACCGCTTTCCGGTCACCTTTACCCACGGTAAAGGGTGTGTGCTATATGATACGGAGGGGAAAGCCTATCTGGATGGTTTGGCGGGCATCGCAGTGAATACCTTAGGACATGCTCATCCGGCCTTGGTAGGGGCCATCCAAGAGCAGGCGGGTAAGCTGATGCACGTTTCCAACCTCTTCTTGACGGAACCTCAGGCCCAGCTGGCGGAAAAGCTGACTCAGGTATCGGGTATGGATCGGGTATTCTTTTGCAACAGTGGAGCTGAGGCTAACGAAGGGGCCATCAAGCTGGCTCGTAAGATTGCTAAGGAACGGGGTAGGGGAGGAGAGATTATTAGTCTACAAAATGCCTTTCATGGCCGCACCATCGGTACCATTGCCTTGGGCCAGGAGAAGTACGCTAAGGATTTTCTACCCATGCCCGGAGCACTGCGTCAAGTTCCTTTTAATGATATTGAAGCCGTAAGGGCGATGGTAAGTGACCAAACCGCCGCTATCATCGTAGAGCCAGTGCAGGGTGAGGGGGGGATCTACCCAGCCACGCAAGCGTTTTTGCAAACACTACGGGTGCTATGCGATGAGCATCAGCTGACTTTGATTTTTGATGAAGTGCAGTCGGGTGTAGGCCGTACCGGCCATTGGTATGCTTGGCAGTACTACGGAGTGCAACCAGATCTGCTCACGAGTGCCAAGGCACTGGGGGGTGGCTTCCCCATTGGGGCAGTTTTGGCCCGGGAGGAGATAGCCAGCCATCTGAAACCCGGGGACCACGGCACTACTTATGGAGGTAACCCGCTGGCCTGCGCGGCTGCGTTGGCAGTACTCAATACGGTAGAGCAAGAGGGGTTGTTGAAGGCTACAAAAGCCAACGGGGCCTATTTGCGTGAGCGGTTAGAGGCACTCAAAGCACAGTTCCCGGAGGATATTCTGGAAATACGCGGCGTGGGCCTGATGCAAGGTGTGCAAATGGCATATCCTACCCGTCCCTTAGTCACGATTCTACTGCACCAAGGGGTCATCGCTAGTGCCACTGCAGGTTCTGTGGTTCGCTTTGTGCCGCCACTCATCGTTACTCAAGAGGAGCTTGATCAAATGGTGGATGGATTAAAAACTGCCTTGGAGTTATACCAGGCAGAGAAATAGTGGAGTTAGTGGGAGATTGATTAATTCTTGGCGGCTTCGGTGTTGAACGCATCATAGTACGCGAAAGCGGTTGAGAAACCGGTAACCTCCACCTTTACCCAATACTGTACAGAAAACTCTCGGTCTATTCCTACGGCAGGTTCTAGTAAAATGAATTCTGTAAAAGGGAGCAGGACGCCTAATTTCACTTGACCTTTATAATACAACCCGTCGTTGTTGGGTAAACCACCACGCATCGTCAGTGGCCCGCCGGCAATGTAGGAAGTGTTCAAGCGCAAAGCACCTGGGTCTCCCGCATAGGGTAGATGTGCATTTCGAATGGATTCTTGCGTTTCACCTAGTGCCAAAGAAGTATTTCGGTACAAGAGCACCGATTTGGTCCATGTTTCCTGCGTACGGTCGTAGTCTCCTATCCAAATATATCCTGTGTCTCCTTTTTGAATATCCTCTGGAAGCTGATTGTCGGGAGCCACAATGGCCTCATTTGTTCCTTTAACATCTCCAGCATCCTCTTGATATTCAGTGGCTTGTACTATTGAGGGTTTTCCGTCGGGCCAAATGTAGTATCCAGGATTGGCTAACGAGCGAAGCGCGTCTTCTTCAATTGTGGCTCCGGTAAAGTCCGTACTATCCTTTACCCGGGTGTCGCTATCTACATAAACTCCACGTAAGCTGGCACCTTGGAAATCGGTACCCGATAAATTGGTTTGGGAGAGCACCGCGTAATCCATGGTTGCTCCCATCAGGCTGGTTTGGGCCAAATTGGCCCCGGTTAGGTTAGCACTTTGAAAGATAGCACTGTCCAAATAGAGTCCTTCTAAATGGGCATGTGGTAAGAAGGTCTCCGAGAAATCCCGATGCCCCTCTGCATACAGGTCCAACAGGTATTGCCGCTTGGTATCGGCATTTCCTTCGTTATTTCTCAGGTAAGCCAATTTTTCCTCGTTGGAAGTCTGTAGAAACAGGCTGATAACTGCCGCCACTCCAAGCACTGAAATAACCAAGGAACCTAAGGCTTTCAGGAAACCCGTCATGGCAATGCGGGCCCTGCCGTTTACTATTTCAATGATGGGCAGGTTGACCCAGGAGCCAATCTTTATGGACAGCCCTTGGGTCTCGGAGTCTCGCTTTTGGGTAACGGGGGTGGAGGTCTTTCGGGTATACAAATCCACCACCTGCTCCCGTTCCTCCTCTGAGAATCCCGGATAGCGGTCTATGTCGCCTTGGGTGAGGTGTTTCACCAGGCGTTCTGCAGAAGCCAGGAGCGTACTGTGCTTGCCGGGCGTATCGCGAAAGACAGCAAGTACTTCTTCGTAAGCGTAATAGGGCTTGTAAGGAAACTCCACATCGCTCCAGTAGGAGTCCCGTTCTTCCGTAGGAATGTGTTCCAGCAGTGAATCCATTTGCTCGTGAGCAAAGGCCAAGCCAGCCTCTAGTTTGTCCTTTTCAGAGTCGTCTACACGGGTAGGTACTGGGTAGATGGGGAATACCATCTTGCGGTCTTTGCCCATCAGGTGACCAATTCCACCGGAAGGGTGGAGCGACTTGTGGTTGGTCTCTTGCTGCTGCTTTACTGACTCGGCCACTGCATGTGCCCCCATGATCGACTGATTGTTGAGGGTGAAGAAGACGGCGAGTGCATCGGGCAATTGTACCGTACAGATGCCAGCGGTATCGCTTACGCCCGTACGGCTGTCAATGAGTACATAGTCGTATTCCTCTTGCAGGAAGGCCCGAAACTTCTGCAGCAACACTCCGCCGCCTTGGTGGCTGTAGAACCGGTCCCAGTCGAAGGAATTGACCCGCTCAGAGTACATCCGCCCCTGCTGGCCTGCAGGCATAAAGTGGAATTTGGCCTTCAGCGGGCCCTGTCGGGTTTTACCTGGCCAGCGGATGGGCATCACAAAGTCTACAAAATCATCCAGGGCAGAATCCAGCCAAGCTTGGGTATCCTGTTTACCTTGCGGAGACCTTTGTGGCTGCAACGTAACTTTACTCAGGTGCCATATGTAGTCGATCAGGCCTTGGGTATCCGAGAGGTCCGGATCGGAAAGGAAGGGTTTGAAATATCGGTGAAGCCCAGGCGCTTCCAGGTCCCAATCAATTACTAGTACCCGCTTGCCTGCGCTTGCCAGTACAAAAGCTGCATTAGCCAGCGCCATGGATCGGCCAGTGCCTCCTTTGTAGGAATAGAAGGTAAGTATCTTGCCCATGGTTATGCAGAAAGGGGGTTGTTCTGAATTTGAGGACCTTGTACGTTGGGCTTACGGAGTGGCCCTACTCCTTCCGCTATTTGGTGGACTTGCCCAAACTTTAACATGCGTTCCTGTTGACCATTTATCATGAGATCTAATTGCGTCCGGTGCTGTTCCACCGTGCCAGGAGGCATTTCAGAGATGACTACCCGGTCCGTAGCCATGGCTTGCAACGGGGCTATCCATGCTTGTTGATCTTCTTCCGCATCCGGGATCACCAAGTTGCCACTCCACGGTTTTTGCATCAGTTGCAAGACGAAAGGAGTATACCGGGCATCCGAGAACCAATCCGGATTCAGCACAATAGAGAATAGTGTATTGGATTCTGTTGCTTGTTCCAAAGCCTGATCCAACATCGTCTTTTGCTGCTCATCAGTTATGTCCACTGCCGTTTGATGAATGTGTATTCGAGCCGCAGCACCTTGCTGCATAAAGAGATCGTATAAATAGGGTTGCTCTTCAAAAGGCCGCCAGTCTCTGTACTGCAATTCTGCATCGGGCAACCACGGATAAATAACTACCCAAGAGTCAGGGCCTTGCATATGACGCTCCAAGGTAGGTGCCGCTGCGTCATTATCGGTAGTTTCCGCCGGAACCACATCCTCATATTCATGAAAGAAGCTTTTTACTTGGTCCAACTCCTGCATCTCGTCCAGAGGGAAAACGGTTAACGGATCGTTCTCCACCAAGTGCTTGATCTGACGCGCCAGCGTAGTAATGGAATCAAGGTATTCTTTGGGGCGGTTGTAGCTGTCGTGGCGAATGTTTGATCGCAAGTAGCTTTTCAGACTGGTATTATCGTCGGCTATTTGGGCGTAGTTTAGTTCTTGTACTACCTCCGGAATATTGGCATCCACCTTGGCTACCCACAGAACCGGAAGGATGTGCCGCGAATTTTGAATGCGGCCGTCCACCACGGCTACCTCAGGGTTTCGTTCCAGAAATACCCTGAATTCTTTCCCGCAATATTCACTGCGGAAATAAGAATTTGAGATCAAGCTTAGCATGGTGTGGCTTTTACACAGAGCTTCCTTTAGCTCTTCTTTCCAGACACCGCCCGTGGGAATTCCCTCTTCGTCCCGAAAGAAGATGGGCTCGGGTACCGCATCGCCTTCCCAAATATCTCGCAGCTCTTCTTTCAAATCTTCTAGGAAGACATTAAGTGGGTTGCATTTGTCTTGATGGGCGTAGGAAAAGAAAAAGAAAGGGCGATCTGGCATGATAGTAATTGATAAATAGACCTAATGATACACATTATCGGAATAATTTAGAACGGCTTAGTATCTTTCTCCGGCATGCCCAAACCATCAATAGCCTTCACTATGCGCCCTTTATTTCTATTGCTCTATTTGTTGCCTGTAGCGGGGCACACCCAAAGCCTTACTGGTTCATTTATTGGCCATGCCCATAACGACTATGAGCATACCCAACCGCTTTACCAGGCACTGGGCTACGGATTTGAATCCATTGAAGTGGATGTTTTCAATAAAGGAGGGCAATTGGTGGTGGGACACAACCCCTATGCAGTGGGCAGAAAACCTTCCTTAGAGGAACTGTATTTTGCGCCCTTGAGGCAACTAGTAAAGAAAAGGGAAGGCACCCTTTGGTTGTTGGTTGATCTCAAAAAGTATAACGAAGAGCTTATGGAGCTGCTGCATGTGCTTTGCGAGCAGTACGAAGATATTCTAATGACCAGAAACGATTCGGTAGGTACTAAACCGGTTCAGGTGATCCTCAGTGGTAACTACCCGAGAGCAGAGGTAATGGCTAATGAGAAATTCCGCTTCTTCTTCATCGACGGTCGGTTCCCGGAACTGGCTTCTTACAACGCTAAGCTAGTGCCCATGGTAAGCGCCAACTTTACCCAGTACTGCTGGTATCGGGGCAACGGACCCATTACCCGAAACGAGGCAGAGGAAATCCTAGGCCTGGTAGCGCAGGCTCATGCCAAAGGTATGAAAGTGCGCTTCTGGCGGACCGAGGATAATGAGAATGTATGGGAAACGTTGAAGAGGCTGGGTGTAGATGTGATCGGGGTAGACGATCTGGTGGGATTTACGGCGTATAGGAATTAGACGCTAGATCCAAGAGTCAAGAGTCAAGATCCAAGACAAAAGACTTGAGCTGGCAGGAGGATGTTGGACTGAACTTCTGAATTATAGGAGGATCAGGTATAGCTAAAGTGGCGCTGTGTAGGCCGGAGGTAATTGATGACTTTTTCAG
>DMST01000123.1:6723-12291 GCA_003454975.1 Cytophagales bacterium
GCCCCTTGGGACGGCTTTTCAATACCTTACCTTATCCTTTGGGCTTATCCACTCTGTTTCACGCGCCAGGTAAAGTAGCCTACTCCACCGGAGGTAACGTTCCGGCTACCATCGGGCTTCAGTTTGCCGCCGAAAATGGCATTGCGCAAGGCGCGTTCGTCAGAGGCGTTAAGTGTACCTTCTACCAGTTCTACCTTGGTGATGTTGCCGTAGCGGTCGCTGGTAATTTTAAACTTCACGTACCCGCTATTGGCGGATATATTGGGCTGTGCCGGAGAACGATCCCATTCCCAACCGCCCATGTCCAGGCCATCGCCATTACCACCGCCAGGCGTACCTTCGTAGTTGTCGCTTTGGCTTCCGTCAGGGTTGCCTTGGTCGCCGGAGTTGTTATTCGTATTACCCTGTGAACCTCCAGCACTATTATTCTGAGAACCCATCAACGCATTTTGGTTGATGGTTGGCTGTGGTTCTGGCTCAGGTTCGGGTTCCGGCTCAGGCTCAGCTTCCGGGGTAGGTTCCACCGTTGGAGGCGTCTCCACAGGTTGGGATTCTACCACATCCGGGCTCTCCAACTCAGAAACCGGTTCAGTAACGGGCGTTGACTCCGTAGTCGTCTCGGGTACCGCTTCGGTCACAGGTTCTGGTGTAGGGTTGGGGGTAGTTTGCGGCTGTGGGCTGGGATTTACACTGGGGGTAGGGCTAGTCACTGGTTCATCACCAGACCCGGCATCACTCAGTCCAAAGTCCACCACTATCCCGTATTCGGGTAGGGGAGGGTCGGGTGCTCGCCAAGCCATCACCAAAATGAAGGCCAGCAGCAATCCTGCATGAATCCCCAAGGTGACCCAAAAAGCAGTGCGCTTGTTTTTCTTTTCTTGTTGCGTTTCCATATTGACCTCCTAATTGTTGAGGCGTAGATAGCAAGTACCGTGCTAGATTTTACTCCGGCTGGGCGGCCACCGATACCTTGGCCTTATTTGCGGCGCAAATACCCGCTACTTTCATAAAATACTCATGCGGCACGGATTTGTCAATGTGCAGCGTTACCAATCCTTCCTGACCCCGCAATTCAGCAGCCATCGCACGTTCCAGACGGTCAAAGCCTACCTCATCGTCGTTGAAATAGCAGCGTAGATCAGAGGTTACAGTCACGGTCATCTTGGTCATCTCCAAAGAGGTACCCTTGCTGGATGGCAAGTTAACCGGCAAGGCCGAGGGCGTCACGAAGTTGGACGTGAGCATGAAGAAGATCAGCAATAAAAATACAATGTCTGTCATGGAAGACAGGCTAAAATTGGCGCTGATCTGATTTTTTGACTTGATGGGCATGGCTTAGCGAGGCTCTTGGAGTAGGTCAATAAATTCAACGGAGGTCATCTCCATCTTATGCACGACCTTCTGCACCTGCGACACTAAGTAGTTGTATCCCAAATACGCAACAATACCCACAGCCAAACCTGTAGCCGTAGTAATCATAGCTTCGTAAATACCTTCTGAGAGTACCTTGGCACTCACGTTTTCTTCGGTTTGGGCTATACCGATGAAGGCTTTGATCATACCGGTTACCGTACCCAGGAACCCTATCATGGGGGCGGCACCGGAAATGGTAGCCAGGGAGTTGAGGTTTTTCTCTAAGCGGTAGAGCTCAATGGCGCCTACGTTCTCAATGGACTCCCGAATGTTTTTTAGTGGACTACCAATACGAGAAATACCCTTCTCGATCATTTTGGCAATGGGGGACTGTGTTTGGGCACACAGCAATTGGGCCTCATTCACATTGCCGTCTCCTACCATCTTCCGGATATTATCCATGAACTGGGGAGAGATTTTTTGGGCCTTCCGTAGGGTGAGCATTCGCTCAATGAAGATGTAGAGGGCACCGAATAACAAAATAAAGAGGGGAATCATGGTGAACCCCCCGTTCATAAGCAAGTCGAGGACAGAAATTGCTTCCTGTCCTCCCTCTGCAGCAGCGTCCATGGCTGCTTCTACATTTTCTTGTTGCATATAGTTAATAACGTACTGCCCATGTTTCCGAATCTAGCGAGGAACGTAAGTCTTTTGCCCGGGCATCGGCATCAGCGTACGTGCCAAAATCATCTACACTCACCCGGTAGTATCCTCGCATACCTTCGGGAGGTGCCAGCAGCGATACGTTCATTCCATCTTCACTGAGCTTCTTGGCATGGTCCATGGCCAAGTCACCGTCTACAAAACTGCCGACAACAACGTAGTAACGACCGTTTCGCTCATTGATTGTCCTGATTTCTCCCACAGTGGGTTCTGGCTCAGGTTCTGGCTCTGGTTCCGGTTCTGGGATGGGCTCAGGCTCTGGAGTAGCCTCAATTTCCAGAGAGGCATTGTTATTCTCTACGATTTCGTCCCGGTTTTCTCCCGGTTGAATCACAAACAGGTATACGGCCACTGCCGCCAAGGCTAGCATTACGAAGATGGCAACCCATAGCCAGATACCGCTTCCACGGCCATCGTCATCATCGTCAATGTCTAGCAGCTCCTGCTCAATGGCTTGTCGCCGTTCCGAAGGCATAGCAAAGCTTTCGGTGGGTGTTTCGGCGCGGTCTTCACTTTGTTCTTGGGTGTACGAAGATCCTTCGGTGGAGGTGTCACTTGTTGAGGCTGTAGTATCGTCATCCAGATCAAAGTTCACCTCAGGCAATCCGAAGTCTTCATCGTCTTCCTCCGGACGACTTTTCCATTCTTCGGACTCATTCGGTTTCTCCTGATCGCTCATAAGAATATTCCTATTTTAAAAATGAGTATCGTCAATAATGTTAATAGAAAATACAAATCGTACAAAGATAACGAAAATTGACGGCTCAGGAGAGTCACGATACTTGCGAATTATCCACACCTAAACAATGTGAATAATTCGCAACTTTATCTGTTAAAATGCATAGGAAACACCACCTATGAAGAGTAGATTTTGTGAGGGATAGTTCTGATACTGTACCCAATTTTGGTTGAGTAGGTTTGAGAAGTTGGCGAACACGCCAAGTCGCTGAGTTACACGGTATTCCGCCTTCACACCCAAGTCATAAATGGGTGCCAGTGCTTCGGCTTCACCGGGCACAATGATACCGCCCAGTATGGAGGCTTTGGCGTCTAGCAAAAACTTGTCTCCCAGGTTCACTTGGGTAAGGGCGGTGAGCGAAACTTGCGGACGATGCCAGGCATACACCGCGTCCAAAGGTTCCCCCAGGCCATCACGGCGTTGGTAGAAATAATAGTCGGCCCGCAAGCTGCCCCGGAAAATCTCTCCACCCTTGGCCGTTATTTCGCCAAATGCATTGAACCGCGTGGTGTTGTTCTGGTCATATTCCAGATCGAACCGGCCGGTTTCGGTGTCCGAGAGGGTATAGAAGTACCAGTTTCTTACCGTTCCGATGGACACCCCCGCGTCGTAATATCCAATGGTTCCCAAGGCCCCTTGGGCACCCAATATCACCTCGATAGGAATAACGGTATTGTTGAGGGCTGCTTCCCGGCCTATCCAGGGGTTCTCTTGCGTCAGGCGATGCCAGGTTACCATTTCTACGTTACCCCATAGCTTGGCGTAGGGTACCAGAGCATCGGTCACCGTGTACTTAGCCTGTACTACCGGGTAGAGGTAGGTAGGGTTGGTATTAGCCAAAGTATCGTTGTCAAAGATCACGTTCACACCGCCTTTTACCTCCAGGTCTCCGCGGGTGTATACCACTACGGGTTGTAGCTGGGCATAGTAGCGGAACTGCTCCGTAAGGTCCGCTCGCTGGCTTAGGTAGCCAGCCAATGCCAGCTCGGCAGAAAAGTCTTCGTTGATGTCGAGAAACAGGCTGCCCTTCAAACCACCCACTTGCTCTTGAGCACCAAAGCGGTCAGCCTGAAAGTTGTAGCGGGCATCCAGCGTATAGTCAGCCTTTACACGTTCGCCGTTTGGCCGGATGGCGATCTCGGCCCCAAAGCGGTGATACACCTGGCGAATGCTGTCGCTAATGGGAGGGATGTCCGTTTCAGGATAACCGTAGTAGTGCACCATCTGGCGTTCGTAGCCTAAGGTGGTACGCAGGCTGCCTTTTTGCCCCATGGTACGAGTGCTGAGGGCTACCAGGCTGCGGGCGTTGCCCGAGTTGGAACTATCCACCGGACCGTTGAGCGAAGACTGGTGTTCCAGGTGGGCGTTCCAGGCTACGTCCGGGTTGCGCTTATTGCTCAGGTGCGCCGCTGCGTACGGGGTTACGTAGTTGCCGAAGCCCGCTTTTACGTAGTTGCCATACAGCTTGCTCAGGGGCTCGTCAGAAAGTGTAAGGGGCCGTACCCGTGGCTTGAGTGGGGCTAGCCCGTAGGTGAACTCCTGAAAGGAATACTGAAAGGGAGCAATGGCGGGTGGTGCCGGGAGAGGAGGAACCTTGTTGTACTGCCGGTTGGCCGTGGGCAGTTCAATTTCCCGCTTCTTCTCAATCACAATCTCTGCATCTTCGATGCCTCGTGGGTCCTCCCAAGGGTTGTTGCCGCTTTGCGCGTACCCCATGTAGGATAGGCAGAGCCCTAGTGACCATAAAAAAATACGTTTCATCACCTGTGTATCTTTAATTTTGACCTGTCGTTGTACTGTCGTTTACTACCGCTTCTTCTGCGGCTATGCGCCGGTTCAGTTCTTCCAGCTTTTGGGTAGCCGTGGCCACCACCTCAGCATTGGGTGAATATTGAATCACTGATTCCAGCGTGGCTACTGACTGGAAGGTTTCACCCAAGGCTTCGTAGTTGTCCGCAATCAAAATGAAGGCATTGCCCAGCCAATAGTCGTATTGGCCAAAGCTTTGGTTCATATCGAATAAGGTTTCGAGCGAAGTCTGGTGGTCCTTTTGCTGAAACTGTATTTCTGCTATCAAGTATTGTGCCTCCGCACCGTTGATATCCTTAGCCGTCTCAATGGTGGTTTGAAAATGATCTGTACCCTCGCCGTAGCGCCCTTCCTGATAGGCGGCTTTGCCCATCAACAGGTTGGCGTGGTTGTTGGCTTCTGCGGCCACGCCGCCTTGCTCCAGTATCAAAGTGGCGTAGTGCTTCACCGAATCGTAAACCGCCTCCGAGTAGTAGGCCTCCATCAGGCCATTCCAGGCCTCATAAGACTCCCGCTTGTTCTGCGCGCGCTTGGCTAGCTGCCGGAAGGCCGTAATGGCATCAGCCATTTGGTTCTGCTCGCTGTACATTTCGCCCAAGCGCTGATAGGCCAGACTAATATTGGTTACTGCATTCTCGGCCACCACCTGTCGGAAAGCCTGAATGGCTTCAGGATATTTCTCTAGCTTGAAATACGCCTCGGCCAGGAAGTACCGGGCCTCACTAGCGTAGCTGGTCTCCGAGTACCTGCTTATAAAGTCTTGTAGTGTACCAATGGCCCGGGCGTAGTCTCCGTTGAAGTATACGTTACGCGCTGCTTCGTATTCTACGCTTACCAAATCGGCATTCTCGGGGTTGGCTGCCCGGTAGGCGTCCAGGTATTGCTGAAACTCGTCCGAACGGCCTAGTTGGGCCAGAGCATCTTGCAAACCAAACACGGCGTCC
>DMST01000123.1:12337-13622 GCA_003454975.1 Cytophagales bacterium
GCGTGGGGTATTGGGTGAGCAGGGCAATGTAGTCGGCGGCAGTCTGGTCTCGCTGGCCAAGATTCCGGTAGGAAATAGCCCGGTTTTGCAAGGCGTAGGGCACGTAAGGGCTTTCCGGTAGTTTATTGATTACTTCCGAAAAGCCTGGAGCGGCCCGCCCAAACTCGCCTTGCTCAAATTGTAACTGAGCTTTCTGAAAAGTAGCATCGTCCAGGTACAGTGATCGGGGGAAGCGGCGAATTAGCGTCTCGTAGGTTTGAATGGCCTCGGCCACCTGATCCCGAATACCCAGGATTACTCCCTTCTGATAAAAGGCATAGTCCCGATCCGAAAAGTCCTGCCGAATGGCCCGGTCGTAGGTTGCTAGCGCACGCTGGTAGTCGCGGGTCACGTAGTAGCAGTCACCTAGCCGGATCAGGGCGTCTTCGAAGTACTGCGGATTTTCAGCACCATCTAGCTCCTCGGTATAGTACCGGAAGTGGGTGAGGGCGCGTTCGTATTCTTTGGTATTGTAGTAAGCGTACCCAATGCCGTACCGGGCCTTCAAGTAATACTCAGAACCTAAAGCCTCGTTGATACGGAAGATGGCACCGTATTGATTGATCGCCTTGGCATAGATCCGGCCGATGCTGTAGGCCTCTGCGGCCCAGAAATGGGAGGCAATCAGCAGTTTACGGTCGAGGGGATAGTCAATTGACTTTTCGAACAGAGCTACGGCTTTGGCATAGTTGCCCGAGTTGAACTCCTCGGTGCCCTTATAATACGTTACCTGCTGGTACACTCGCCTCACTTTTTGGCTCTTGGTGCGCAGCTTCTCAATGTGTCGAATGGCTTGATTGTAGTTGTTGGTATTCAGGAAGGCCTCGCTTAGCAGGTCATTGACCTCATTTATGTGTCCGTCCTCAGGAAACTGCTGCTGAAACCGCTGAAAGGTTTCGATGGCCAGCGAGGTGTAACCCGTTTCGTATTCCAACTTTCCCGACTGAAACAGGGCTTCGGCAGCAATCTCTGGTTTCTGCTTGCGCTCCGCAGCGTCACGAAAGCTATTGAGGGCAAAGGTCTTGTTGTCCGTTTCCAGGTAAAGTACGCCCAGGTAGTAGGCAGCAAAGTGCCCCAGGGTATCCTTGCGCAGAGCCAACTGCTTAAAGCCGTTCACGGCTTCTTCTTGTCCGCCAGTTTCCATCTGTGAGTAGGCCAGGCGGTAGAGTACGTCTGGTTCCGGCGTGCGGCGCAGCTCTTTCTGGTAGGTTTCTAGCCGCGTGCGTGCGGCGGCGTATTCGCCCAG
>DMST01000046.1:0-666 GCA_003454975.1 Cytophagales bacterium
GGAGTGCGGCGGCACGGGGGTTACCGCAGGCCGCAGCGGCCAGGTAGGCTCGTAGGTTTTCACGAGCACTCCATATCCGGTGGAGTCGGATCGTTGAAGGGCGTACGTAAACTGCACCAGACGTTGGGTGAGGGCATTTAGGTAGGTGATGTACTGCTTGCGGTGCGTTTGGTACCAAGTGAGCAGGGCTAGCTTGTCTTGCTGTTTCAGGCTGGTAACCAGGTTAGCCTGGTCGCTGGCCTCCATCTGATTGAGCGCCATCCGGCGCAGGTCCGGCAGATCTTCCTCAAACACATCGTCCGTTTCTGCCAGCAGCCGCCACCGGATGGGGTATACGTGAGCGGTCAGGCCCGGAAGCTGCGCTAGCAAGCTATCCACGTGGGCTACATCAGTACGGTAGCGTTGCTGCTGCGCCCGGGCCGTGTCGGACACTTCCTCTATCTCCCGGGCCAGCACCCCCGCATAGTCGGTCTCCTCTACGCCCATCCCCTGTGTGAGTGAGGCCGCAATCATGGCCGTGATGCTACCGTACAAGGCCACGAGTACCAGTACCAGGGTGAGCCCGTTTTGCAGCAGCACGTTCCGCTCTAGCTGTGGGCTGGCCTCTGCCTGGCCCAGCCGCGCATGTACAAACGACCAGCCCCCGGCCAGCCCCAAGGAGAGGAT
>DMST01000046.1:682-3057 GCA_003454975.1 Cytophagales bacterium
GCCCCAAGGAGAAGATGAGCCAGCGCACAGGCCCCTGCCACAAAGCAGCATCCAGCACCAGCCCCCGAAAGTGGGGCTCCTCATGGGTATGGTAGGCCAGTAGGGCACGTACAAACTCCAGCCAGGTGCTAATGCTTTGGCCCAAGCTGGCGGGCAGCAGGACAGCGCTCAAGAGCAGAAGGAAGTAGAAATGCTTCGCGCTAAGGTGCAGCTTTCGGTAGCTCCGGCGCAGCAGTAGGAGGCCGCCCGTGTACACGCCCAGTGCCAGCAGCAGTTCCAGGATAGGGTAGAGCATAGGAATGGGGGGAGTAAGGGAAAAGGCGCTGGCCTTATCGTTTAAATGTCCGGGCTTTTTCCACCAGCTCCTCGGCGTGCACCAGCTCCTGTAGGTGCTCCTTCACCTCGGCAGGCACCTGCACCTTTAGCTGCAGCCCACAGTTGGGGCACGTGATTTCGCTGTGTGCCAGTAGCGTGAGGTACGAAAATTTGATCAGCGTGCCGCAGCGTTCGTTGGGGCATTTCAGCCCCTTGGGAGGCTCCGTTTGGGTTTTCATATTAAATTGATTTGGTGTTGATCTGTTTACTTATGATTTAGGCACCGTAGCACCTTCCACAGGCAGGGGTTCGTCAGGGGACTCGGTGATCAGCTGGTCCATAAAGGCGTACAGCTTCATCAGCCCCACGGGTATGTCTCCCTCTTGCATTTTCAGCTTTACCTGCATTTTGATCCCCATATTCTCCTGCGGCTTGTCGGCCGTGCTTTTGGAGTCGGGCGGCACAAAAGCCACTAGCTGCCGGTCCGGCACCCGGTCAAACTCGTCAGCGTTCTTTTGCCCCTTCTGCGTGGGTGGCGGCGTGACCGACATCAGCTGCAGGTTGAGGTCAAATTCAGCGTCTTTGATGGTGAGCAGGGGCAGCGGTACCAGCGAGAGTACGGGCACCCGCAGTACCTTGGGTTTGCCCTCCAGCACGTACCGGATCTGCACTGTTTTCAGCTGTAGGTCGCTGGTTTCGTCGTCAAACCCGTTCTCACCTACGCCTGTGAAGCCGTAGTGCGCGATGAAGTGCTGGATTTTCTGACTCAGCTCTATTTCTGCTTCTATCACCGCCTCTAGCGGGGCCTTGAAGATGTCTTTGATCTGCGTGCCCCCCTTCTTTAGCTTTCCCCCTTCCATGGCTAGTCCTCCAGGTCATCAATATCGTCCAGGCTGATGTGCAGTACGGCCTTCTGGATGACCTCCGGGGGCAACTTTTGCAGACTCTCCGCATCTACCATGATGGGGGAAACTACCGTCTCCACCTCTTCTACAAAAGAGGCATTGCGGGCATCTATTCTGTCTAAGTCGGCCGAGATCAAGCGTCCGTAGGCATTGATCGCTTCCTTCAGTCGGTCCTCTTCCCAGCTGAGGTTTTTCATCTCCAGGTACTTGCTGAGGTAGTTGGCATAGACCAGGGCCAGGGTTTTCACAAACTCCGTCCGATTGAGCCGATAGCCCGAGCCCATCAGGGTGTCAAATTGGTCCTTTACCTGCTCCAGCGCTTTGGTAATACTCAGCCGCTGCATCTCGGCAATGCTCGAATGACTACCCGCCCCCTCTTGGCTGCCTTCACTTGCCTCAGGCTGCCCGGTCGCCGAATAGTTTACCGGCTCCCTAGCTTCTTCTAGCCCTTCTTGCGCCTTGCGGTACCACTCGGTAGCAAACTGCCGCAGCATGCCCAAAAAGCGGGGGCGGTTGAATACACTCGATTTGTCAAACTCACTTTTGCCCTGAAAGGCAAACTGCAGGGTAAGCTCCAGACTCGTGGCTCGCGCGATGGGAATGGGGAACAGGCTACCCTTAGCCTGTTCCTTTTGTAGTTGCTCGGAGTACCGATACGATTCCCACTGCGAATCCACAATGTCCGTCTGGATCTGCGTGATCAGATTCTTTAGTTTCATAACCGTAAATAATTGGGGTTAGTACACTCTCAAAGTCACCGTCCTGTGGATGCTACAATGGGTAGGATATCCATCGGTGAGCAATGCCGTCACCTAAGATTTATTACTAAGGCAGGGCTAAGATTTCGGAGGCAGACACTTCTTCTTCGCCGAGTTTACCAGTTATGTCGATGGTTAGTTCTTCTAAACCTTTAGCACTTTCGCCCTCCAGCACTAGCTTGTAAGGGTTATTAGCATCGGTAGGTGCTGTAGGGTTTCCGGGTGTTCCATTTGCAAGAGCTGTCAAAGAATCTGCCTTGGCTTTTTTACCACGTGAATCGTACACCGTCCAGGTTATTTCGTACGCCGGAGCCGCTTTTGTACCTGTGTTTTTTATGGTAAAGTCACGCACGGTGGGATTTGCCCCTTTGATAGAATCCTGTAGGATATTAAGCAC
>DMST01000046.1:3099-5719 GCA_003454975.1 Cytophagales bacterium
CAGCCATACCCGCGGGCATTTCGGGCTGTCCGGCGCGCACACTTACATCCAGGGTGTACTCTACCGCGTACTTGGAGTTGCTGCTTTCGGAGGAGTCTTTCTTGCTAGAGAAACCTGCCTTCATTTCGGTATTGGCCTTCAGGCTGGCCGACCCCCAACCCCACTTAGCCCCGGCTTTTACGCTGGCATCAAAAGATTTGGAGGTGTCTTTGGTCTCCGCAGCTGTTTTGGCTGCACTGGTGTCGGCAGAGGCGGTAATTTTTGCTTTGAAATCAATGCTTATCGAATCGATGATAATGTAAGGAATGGGCAGGATGGTCAACAAGGGTACGTTGAGCTTGGTCAGCTTACCGCCACTGATGTAGCTAAACTGTACGTTGATGGCCTCTTTGTTACCCTTTTCATCGGTGTTCATCCCCACTTTGTTGATGAAATCCCAGCTGGTTTTTGCGGCTAGGGCCTGCGCCTCTACTGCTGCTGTCAACGGCCCCCCAATCAAGTTGGAGAAGGGAATGGACGTAAGCGCTCCCGTGGCTACGTCCGAGGCTGATTTGTCTAATGCCATAGTAATATGAAGTTGTTTTGTTGTTCCTACTCTGTTGGGGCTTTTCGGATTCCGCCCCTGCCCATGGGGGCCCGGTGTGGCTCGACTTACACGCGGGCCCCGCGAGCAGACGAAAGGGGACTGCCCTTTCGGTGATGTAAAGGTGGCCGAGGGCCGCCGCTCATCTCAATAGGGGTTTGCCCTAGAGGGGGAGTAGGAATAGACAGTCGGGGATGAGGGTCGCGCACAAAAAAAGGCGAGCATTTTGTGCTCGCCTTTCATTTACAATTCATTACTGGCTAGAATACATTGTTCCAAACTTGTTGATCAGCCTCATTATCATCCATCGTGAACTGGAGTTGCCCTCCGTCAAACCGGAGATAGTTAGGGAATTGATCTAAAATTGTCGCTCTCAAAACTCGATTTTTCCTGGTGTTGACTACCTGGATTCTGCCTTGCATATTGGGAATAATAAACATTCTGACTATCACTTTTTACGTAATTGGTATTTAATTTAAACCAATTAAATACGCCTAAGCATGCCTTGTTCCGCTCTACCAACCTGATTCTTTGAATTTTCGGTTTAGCGACCAGTATAAATGGGCCAAAACTAAAGTGGTAAACAACTCACAAAAGCATTCCGTTGGTTTTAATTGAATATCGCTGGCCCTTTTGAATAAATGTAGAAAAGCCGTCTCAATTTTTGAGACGGCTTACTGACCGATTGTTAATTGTTAAATCAAAAAACTCACCTTGGCCAGATCATCTAATTGTTGCAGTCTCACTACCAGTCCAATGTACTGTCATTGTTGGTGCATTATTTCTATCACCACTATATTGAAAATAGTGAATACTATTCGATTTTTTGCTGTGCAGGTTTATGTCCGTTTCCCCTGTGACTCGGACATGTTCTGCCTCGAAATTTGCAGGAAAGGAGACAAGTATGTAATTATTATTAGACCTGTCTTTATGTACTCTTATTTTAACTGGGGCTTTTTGATTAAATACTAAAGATTGATTTAAGCTTAAAGTTGCTGAAGGCATATGAAATTTACTTTTTGTCCTACTCTCTTTATTAAGGCTTTTCGGATTTCCGCCTTGGAACTACACTCCCTAAAACCGCTGCAGCTGATTCGAAAATCTGCGAGGTAATTCTCTACCAAAAGGACCTTCCTTTTGATGCCTCAAAAGTGTCGCAGTGGTGCGGATGTACTCAATAGGGGTTTGCCCTAGGGCTTAGGTTGTTGGTACATAAAACACCAAATGGAGGCACAGTGGCCTACCTTTGGTGTTAGAAATAAGGGCTAGGTAAAGGAGTTTAGAACGAATCGTGCCGGATGTCCTCTCCCGTTTCGTACACCCCTACGGGCTCCCGAAGGGCTTCCCAAAGCGTAAACAAATCCGGGGTGATTACCTCAATCTGCTCGTGCTCCATGAGTACCTGCAGGGCATGTACTAGCCAGGGGTATCGGCCGTTGTGGTGGTAGTTGTCCTCCTCGGGCATTACGGAAAGCAGACCCTTAAACACCTGTTGGGTCAAAGGCTGCGTTTGAATCTTTATCATATCAACGGTACGGTTTGTCAGAGAGCATGCGGTGCCCTCCGGCATACCAAGGTCGGGGGCGGTACGCCTTACGCCCAATGGGGGTATACCCTACCGCGAGGAAAAGGGAACGCGGGGTAATCCGTATTAAAAATCAGATTTTTTTGTATTGAAATTGTGACTTTTTGCGAGATGCTGGAACTAGGGTAGTAATGATTTACCACCCAATACACCTACTTATATGACCATGCGTGCATCCTGGCCGAAACCCTGTTTCGTAACATCGGCTTAGCAAGCCCGGATGCACCGTGGTTAATGTACCCCGTACGTAGCCCCATCTACCTGCGCGGGACAGTAGGTGGCCCTCCAGATGTCCGTAGTAACCCCACTAGTGGCAGTACTCCTGCTGTTGGTATTGCTATGCCTGATTATCATCTGGCGCATGTGGCGGACCCTGTGCGCGCTACGGCATCCTACCAAGGTGCAAGAGGCTACGCTGCACCGGGTGTGGGAGGCCCAAGAGGCGGAGCGGG
>DMST01000046.1:5840-6062 GCA_003454975.1 Cytophagales bacterium
GGTGCTTTCGCGCGTGCTGGTTACCCTGTCGGACCACCCGGTTTGTGCGCAGCTGGCCGAAGTGCAGCAGTGGGTAGCCGAGGCCGGACAGGAAGCCCGACGCCTGGCCCACGGTATGCTGCCCGGGGTGTTGCAGCGGTTGGGTTTGGTAGCGGGGCTGGGTGCTTTTGTAGAAGGACTGCAAAAAGCGGCGGGTCCAGAGCTGGTATATGCCCCGGGCAA
>DMST01000366.1:0-260 GCA_003454975.1 Cytophagales bacterium
CTCGTGGCCCCGCTGGGTGCCGATGCCGTGTACCTTCTCCGCATTAAAGGGAATCTCAAAACCCTCCGGCTTCACTATGTGGTTGCCTGCTGAGATCAGCTCCCCGTTGGGGCCGTGCAGCTGCCAGGCTAGTTGCACCAGCCGAGGCCAGTTGTCAAAGTCCGTCAGCGGGGCATTGTAATTCTTGGGTAATCCGGTGGTCTCGGTATCAAATATCAGGTACATAGGCAATCATCTGGATGGATGATTTCTGTAGGGCC
>DMST01000366.1:278-438 GCA_003454975.1 Cytophagales bacterium
GAGGGCGCGAAGCAGGCTTCGCGCCCTACAGAAATCTATCACAAAGCAACAATACATCTCTTCTCCCTTGGTCATCCCGAAGCATAGTGAGGGAACTCGGTAGTTACGGCTAACTACCTTGCCGTCAGCTGCCTACCACGCCGTGATACACGTTGCGTCT
>DMST01000366.1:503-813 GCA_003454975.1 Cytophagales bacterium
CGGGTGTGGTATCGGGTTTTTCGCCGAAGGCCGAAGAAAATGGGGTGGATCATGATCCCCCACTACCCCCGTTTTCTCCGGACTGATAACAGGGGCCCCAGGCCCCATCAGAGTAAGGAAACACCCTCTTCAGTTCAAAAATTCCGAAGAGCGTATTATTCAAAAATAGGATGGGAGAGGGGCAAAGCGAAGGAAAAAATAGGGGAGTTTTCCACGTGACTACAGTAGCATCCAAACCCGGTTTTAGGGTCCATTTATCTAGGGCGTATCCCTTCGGCCGTCGACCCCGTAGGGCCTTGGGGCCTGCGGG
>DMST01000366.1:863-4842 GCA_003454975.1 Cytophagales bacterium
CTACTCCTCGCTACGCTGCGGGGTAGCCGCTTCTACCGCTTACGCAAAGAATACCGCCCACGCTAAAGGCCAATTCCCCCTCTCGGACGGATGTTAAATCAGTTCGATACCTAACCTGCGGAGGTTACCTCTGCTTTTGGAGGTGATTTGGGTTAGGAGATTCCAAGAAAATCGAAAAGCTTATGCATTTCAGATAAACCATTGTTGGGTTGCTCTGCTGAAAACTTCCCCTCTCTGGCGCGGGAAATGGCTTCGGGGAACTGAGGGCGAAAGCGAGCATAGATATCCGGTGTTTGCCTGACGAAATATTGCTCTGACTTATCATATGAAGGTTCAATTTGCCTCAGTAGGTTTTCAGCTTCGTTACATCCTGAGAATAAACCTTTTTTCGATTTCAGATGGAGCAATAGCCAATATTCCAGGCAGGGTTGGTTGTAGATAACCGATACATTGGAATTCTGGTCTTCTAATTTTTTTCGGTACCGTCGTAACGCTTGTAGTGGTGTCTCGCCACCTCCTTTATGTTCTTTGGTTTCTTTTAACACTACATCTAAATCCACTACCCAAAACACCTGTACGTAGTCTGCCGCCATCTCTACCACCCGATCAAAGAGGTCTGGCAGTTTCTTACGTTTTTTAGAAGGTAATTCGGGCTTGATGTCCACCGCAAGATGAGTTTCATGCCGTTTCAGCATTTGTAGATACCAAACTTCAGTTTCCCCATCTACCACTATTCCTACCCTCGGTTTGCCTCGCTGCTTAAGCTTCTTCTTCTGCCTGGCCATCGGGAATATTAATATAGTAATCACCCAAATTTGGCACGCCGCCTAGTTTACCCGCTTTATAAGCATTGAGCACATTGGTGGTATCACGGACTACCGAGGTGTCAAAGTCCGCCAGCGAGTATAGTTCAGTGGCATAGCCGTCCGGCTTATCGGTAAACCAAATAGCATCGTCCCGAAAAAGATCCCGGTTATTCAGCACCTCACGGTAGTGTGTGGTGGCGATAATTTGTGATTGCTTTGCATTCACCAAAAAGCTAAGCAGGAAGTGTTGGAAAAGCTCGGGGTGAAGGGATGATTCTAGTTCATCAATAAAGAGGGATTCGTTGGTTTGAACCAAGGATTGTAGGATTCCTAATAATCCATAATATCTCTTAGTGCCTTCTGATTCATAACTAAATGGGATAGAAATAAGCTGATCATCAAATCTACGAGTAAGTAGAACCCTGAAACTTTTAATCCTTTTGACTGATCCGAGCTTCTCATACAATTCATTCTGCGCTTTCTCGACAAATGAGAGGCCTTGGTTAGATTCTTCAATTATTAAATCTGAAATATTGAAGTCTGCTTTTTTAAGTAATGAAATAAATTGGTCTTTGTCAGAATTTGGATTCCCTAGATGTCTATGTGTTTGGTCAGCGAGATTATTTTCTGGGTATACTACTTGGTTCAAAAAACCTTTGAACCAATCTAGGGCTTTTTGGATTTGGAGTATCTCTACATTTGTCTTTCTATATCCTCCAAAAACTGTATCGTTTCTAAGCGTATTTCCTTCTAATAGTTTTTTTGTGGTGTTATGAAGTTTGATTTTGCTACCTACCTGAATTATAGATGTCTGTTTATTGGGGTCTAATTTTCTATAGAAAACTTTGGACCTATTTGGAGAAAAATAGAATAATGATTCTTCTATGATAGCATCTTCATTGTATGATATGATATAAGAGTATCTTACTTCTTCATGAATGAAGTCAACCGCAAAGCGGGTAGGCTTGGTTTTATTAAGTCTTGCGAAAAGAAAAGGATTGTAGTCTAAGGTATTATCTCTATATGTTTGATCGCTGTTGACTAGTTTTCTAAGCTGATCGATGGCTTTAAGAATAGTTGTCTTTCCCGAAGCATTTGCCCCATAAATCAAAGCAAGCTTCAACACCCGATGCCCAGTTTCAGTGGTCATGACGTAGTGTTCCTCTAAGTGATCGGACTTGTCTGCTTCCATGGAGAGTGTTTGCCGCTCCTTAATAGGGCCAAAATTCTCAACACTAAAGTTTAGTAGCATGCTTACTTGTTGCCTTTTGAGAGGGTAAAGTAACCTATATTCTTGGTTTACTGTCCAAATTTGTAAATGAATTACAAAAAAGTGGCTTGGATAGTTCTGTTTTTGGCCTGGGAGGGATGTCGAGCATACAGTAATATTATTTCTAAATTAGATTTCCTGGTAAAACAGTTTGAAAATGGATAGCCTTTCAGTTCTGGAAGGCCATCGTACAGGAGATCGCCCAACAGTATAACCAAATAGCCGAGTGGGAAAACTTGGAGAGTGTGACGTTACCGTTCTAAGCGCTTGGCCTGGGTTGATTGGAATTGCGCCACCGATCATAGCAGACCCGCTAGGGTAGGTAGCTGATCGTGTAGGTCTTTGGCCGAAACAAAGGCTTCTAGCACTTGTCCCTGCTCCAAAGTGAGCATAGGCCTCAGGTCATGATCCAACCCTGTATTGTATACGACGAGACCATCAAATTCCGAGAAGTGCTGATTGAGCAGGGTAAGTCCCTCTTGGTGTCGAAACTCAATCGTCGATTCAGATACAAAGTGACCGCCGTGTTCGACCCGCTTTTGGACGCGCTGCTTGGCAATTTCGGCATGGGTCAGGTATAGAAAGTACAGCACCACTTGAAACCCGGCCTTTCTAAAGCGGTCGATGACTTGTAGTACAACGGGAGTATGAAAGTTGGTTTCAAAGGCGAAGGAACTCCGTTGCGACAAGGCTGTTTCTACCTCCTCTTCAAATGCTCTATTGGCGGCTTCTCGTACTCCGTCTTTGACAGCAGGATCAAAGGAAAAGAGGCTCCACTTTTGGTGGAATACTTGATCCCAATCGAAAGCCAATAATCCAAAAGGCGACAATAATTCTTGGCTGAGTGTGCTTTTACCAGCTCCGTTAGGTCCGGCAATTACGAATAGCGTAGGTTGGTGTAGATTAGAGGGATTCGGCAACGTGCTCGGTAGGCTTGGTAGCGGGAGGTGGCGTATTTTCTTTCTGGCTTTCTTGCTCCTTCAATTGCATCAGCTTTGCACGCATTGCTTTTTCCGCTCGTTTCCGCTCTTGTATCATATCCATACTTAAAGATACGAAATGCGCACTACTTCGTTGATTCTGGCCAGATAACGGTACCCTTTAAGGTTCTTTTACAATCCTGAAGGTTCATTTAACCAAAGTATCTCGTTCAGGGAATTAATGAACAAGCTCAAAATTTTTCCCATCTGCTTAGGGATCTCCCTTTACGTTTTGGTGATAACCTGTATAGTGAGCTGCCAACCCCATCCGGTCCCGGAGGGCATCACTGTTACTCAGCTTGAGCATCCTTCCTTGCAGGCCCACCTTATTTCCAAGCTGGGCAACCAGATCCGGCCCTGGGTGGTATTAGTATCTGGCTCCTCCGGAGGGTATTTTCCTGATCATCATGTTTACGGTTTGGTAGAGCAGGGGTACGACATCCTAAGCCTGGCCTGCTTTGGAGTGGAGGGCACCCCAGATAAACTGGTAGAGATTCCACTGGAGTATGTGCAGTCAGCCATTGATTATGCGCGGTCGGAGTTAGGTGGAGATTCCCGTGGTGTGGTGCTGATGGGGCCTTCTCGGGGCGGAGAGTTGGCCTTGCTCTACGCCAGCCATTTCCACGATGTGGATGGGGTAATTGCCTACAGTCCGGGTACCCTGGTGATCCCCGAAACTATCCATGTGTGGGATGCGGCGGATTTACGCTCCTCGTGGAGTTTGGGAGGCGATCCTGTGCCTTTTGCTCCTATGCCCTTGATGCCGGAAGAGCCCGGTTGGGTGGATTTTCATGGGATGTATTCGAGTCTATGGGCAGACTCTGCGGTGGTAGCCCAGGCGCGAATCCCGGTAGAGCAGATTACTTGCCCGGTGCTGCTGCTGGCGGGCGAGTCCGATGGGGTGTGGCCCGCTGCGGCCATGG
>DMST01000371.1:0-374 GCA_003454975.1 Cytophagales bacterium
GCCGTACTTACATCCACCGCAAAGCCACCGTCTACGGCGTTGTCCAACGTCAAAGTAATGGTAGCCGTACCGGCATTCTCATTGGGAGTAATGTCGGCGATGGTCACCGTCGCTTGGTCATCGTTGGTAATGATAACCGTTGCCGCATCGGTAATGTCAATATCCCCTGCATCCACGGTCACAGGTACCAAATTGCTCATGGCCAAGTCTACAATCTCATCGGCCTCTACTTTGGTATCGCCGCCCAAGGTGATGGTTAATGTCTCTGTCTCTGAGGCCGAACCCGCAAAGGTCTCGGTGGCATTCGTAATGGCGGTATAGTCACTATCGGCCGTGGTCGCTGTGTTATCGGCCGTACTTACATCCACCGCAAA
>DMST01000371.1:484-2153 GCA_003454975.1 Cytophagales bacterium
TCGCTTGGTCATCGTTGGTAATGGTAACCGTAGCCGCATCGGTAATGTCAATATCCCCTGCATCCACGGTCACCGGTACCAAATTGCTCATGGCCAAGTCTACAATCTCATCGGCTTCTACTTTGGTATCTCCACCCAAGGTGATCGTGAGGGTTTCCGTCTCGGAAGCCGAACCTGCGAAGGTCTCGGTGGCATTGGTAATGGCGGTATAGTCACTATCGGCCGTGGTCGCTGTGTTATCGGCCGTACTTACATCCACGGCAAAGCCACCGTCCACCGCATTGTCCAACGTCAAGGTAATGGTAGCCGTACCGGCATTCTCATTGGGGGTAATGTCGGCAATGGTCACCGTCGCTTGGTCATCATTGGTAATGGTGACGGTAGCCGCATCGGTAATGTCGATGTCGCCTGCATCCACGGTCACGGGTACCAAATTGCTCATGGCCAAGTCTACAATCTCATCGGCCTCTACTTTGGTATCACCGCCCAAGGTGATGGTTAATGTCTCTGTCTCGGAAGCCGAACCCGCAAAGGTCTCGGTGGCATTCGTTATAGCGGTGTAGTCACTATCTGCGGTGGTCGCGGTGTTATCTGCCGTACTTACATCCACCGCAAAGCCACCGTCTACCGCATTGTCCACCGTCAAGGTAATGGTAGCGGTGCCAGCATTCTCGTTGGGGGTAATGTTGGCAATGGTCACCGTCGCTTGATCATCGTTAGTAATAGTACCGGAACCTGTAGGGTCGCCTATTACCACATCCGTACCCGTGGGGTTCGTAAGGGTGAGGGTTATAGTTTCGTCGGCTTCTACTGTTTCGTCACCACTTACCGTCACGTCTACCGTCTTCGAGGTCTCCCCCACCGAAAAGCTTAAGGTTGTGGTACCGATCGCTGTATAATCCGATGCTGAAGAGGCCGTACCATCAGAGGTTGAATAATCAACCGTGGCTCCGCCTGCGGGAGCTGGATCTGATAACGTTACTGTAAACTGTAGGGTAGCGGTTCCTCCATCGCCTTCTGTGACTGAAGGATCATTTACGGAAAAAGAAATATCATCATCATTGAGAATCGTAAGGGTAGCTAAATCGGACACGTCAATATCACCCGTACTTACTGTACTGGCAGCGGTGCCACTCATGGAGATATTTACGGTTTCATCGGACTCTATCGTTGCATCGCTGGTTGGCGTTACCGTAAAGGTCTCAGTCTCGCTCGCAGTACCCGAAAAGGTGAGCGTCTGATTGGTTACCGAGGTGTAGTCCGTATCTGCGGTAGTCGCCGTCCCATCGGAAGTACTCACATTTACCGAGAAACCACCATCTACTGCTACGTCCAAGGTGGCAGTGAAGGTGACCGCTCCATCATCCTCATTTCCGCTCTCATTCGCAATGGTCACCGTCGCTTGGTCATCGTTGGTAATCGTAACCGTAGCTGCATCGGTAATATCGATGTCTGCATGCATCAACCGTTACGGGCACCAGATTGCTCATGGCGAGAGTCTACAAGCTCATCGGCTTCTACTTTGGTGTCTCCACCCAAGGTGATGGTTAGGGTTTCCGTTTCCGAAGCCGAACCTGCGAAAGGTCTCCGTGGCATTGGTAATGGCCGTGTAGTCACTATCTGCCGTAGTCGCGGTGTTATCTGAGGTACTTACATCCACGGCAAAGCC
>DMST01000371.1:2266-3342 GCA_003454975.1 Cytophagales bacterium
ACCGTCGCTTGGTCATCGTTGGTGATGGTACCCGTAGCCGTAGCATCAGAGAAGGTCACATCTTCGGAATTACCTACTACAATATTGCTCAACGTTACCGTAAAGGTTTCATCAGCCTCAACTGTATTATCGCCCGATACCGTCACGGAAAAAGTTTCTTGCTCGTTGCTAGACCCTGAGAATGTGAGGGTACCTGAGGCACTCGTATAATCGCTACCAGCAGTAGCCGAACCGTTGCTGGTGGCGTAGTCCACGGTAAATCCTCCCGGTATGGTTACCCCGGCTCCGGTAGTAGCGGTTGCCGTGAAGGTGAAGGTAGTAGAACCAGAATTGGTCTCTACCTGCGTCACATCTGCTATCGCCACGGTAGCGGCATCCTCGTCGGTCAGGGTAAGGGTTTCTTGCTGTGTCCCGTCCTCGGTGCCGTTGGTAGGAGCTCCCATATCAATGATAATGGATTCGTCTCCCTCAATCAGGGCATCCGCAATACCCGTAATGGAAATGCTGTCCTTAGTATCCCCTGCGTCAATAACAATATTAGTGGAGCCTATCGCATAGTCCGTCCCCTGGGTAGCCGTACCCGAAAAAGACAACGGAACCGTAGTCGTTAATCCGGTGGCGGCATCCAACTCAGCTGAGATATAAGCTACGCCTCCATTCTCTGAGGTAGGATTGTAGCCACTCAGTAACTCAAACGTCACGTTGGGGGGCGATTCGTTATCGGTAATGGTAATGGTTTGTTGGTTGGGGGAGCCTTCTATAGCACTTACTCCACTAAAATTATCAATATCTACTATGATCGTTTCATTACCCTCAAAAAGGGCATCATCATCTATGGTAAGCGTAGCCCCTTGTGAGGCACTGCCTCCTGGTATGACAATGGAACTGACCGGGGTATAATCTATAGAGCTACCCGTGGCCGTACCTGAGTAACTCAAGTTTACTGTAATGGCCGAAGAAGCCGCTACGTCAGCAGTGGCCGTTAGGGTGATGGACCCGGAGTTCTCAACCGGGCTGGTATTGTTTGCGGTAAGCGTGACCGTTGGGTTGGAAGTGGTTACGTCCGCCACGAGTTC
>DMST01000371.1:3381-16582 GCA_003454975.1 Cytophagales bacterium
ACAGCCGCTACTTTATTGGCGGTCGGCGTTTCATCGTCTTGGGCCGCAAAGTACACATCGTAGGTAGTGGCGGAATTCAGCCCCGTTACAGTGGCTGATAGGCTAGTACCTGCCAAGGCACTACCAGAGGCAGAAGGCGTTCCGCCGCCATTCGACTCCCCGGCAATTACATTATCCACCGTAGGTGCAGTAGAACCGTCCGGTACTACTACGTAAAAGATATCCCCTGTCTCATCTATGGTAGCCGATACATCAAAGCCTTGGGCAGTGGTACTTGAAGTAGCAGGACCCGCTGTGTAGTTAGGAGGATCAGAATCCCCTCCTGCAGGAAGGGCAGTACCCGTAATGGCTATGCTGTAAGAGGTAAAGCCTTGGGCTGCCGGATTGTCCTGCACAAAAAAGGCATAAAATTTAGAAGCCAACAGTGTAGTAGAAGCACCACTAGACACTTGGGTATTAGATTCAAAGGCGCCTGTACGACCAGCATTACCATACTGCCTGAGAAACACTCGCACATCATCACTCCATGTGAAGATGATGGTTCCAGATACGCCATCATCCACCCACCAATAATCGTTTACATCTCCGGCATTGAACTGCACCGAACCGGTAATGGTGTTCTGTGTAGTAACGGTGATTACCCCACCGGCTGTGGTAGTTCCGTTACCCCCACCTTCATTTTCAGCAATTTGACCGAAGGCAGTAAAAGAACTCAATAGGCATATGACGAATAGTAGTCGCCTGATAGTAGTGTGGCTCATGACTCGGAAAAAGTGATTTAATCGTGGACTAGATTGGGACGTATCGTATAGCATACTGTAGTATTTCTTTCCCCATTGTTGATTTGGCAGGCCAAATAAGACCCATCTCACGAGGAAATTCTAAACCCTAATTTTATTGAAATGGCACTACGAATTCTTCTTAGTATCCAATCAAATGTAAGAATTACTCAGGGTCAGATTCTATTTCACCGTATTTCAACAACACTTGGGTGTGACAGCTTGACATCCAAAATTATCACAAAAACAGAGGGGCAACGTTATGAATCCACGAATTATATCATGGATTCATCCCATTAACCCCTCTGTTAATCGAATAGTCAAAATGCAGTGAAACCTTGCCAGACTAAGAAGTCTCACATATAAGGCCAAAAGAAATGGGCCTGATCAGGTAAATTTCTCACCTATTTTCACTCCCAACGCTCCCAGCTTTCTCCCCGTTAAAACCGCCTCAGGAGTTTGAAGAATATTGATGGACAAGTATTTCATATCTTTTGTACTCACGAAAATCCCATATTGTCCGTCAGCATAGACAATAGTACCTGGTCCAAGCATAGCTGCGTTATTCACATCTGCCGGATTTACTTCTAAAATCCTGACCGGAGCCCCTCTAAACAGGCTAATGGCTCCCCCATATTTCATATTACAGGCGTTGATCAAATTTTCAATTTCTTCAGCTTCCATCTTCTGCCAGTTGATGGTGCAATCTTCTGGAGTTGGTCTGCCTAACCACTCTCCGTCATCACCTTGAGGCTTCAGTTGAACGTTTCCACTATCTACCAGAGATATGAGTTTATCCTTCACCAAATGTCCGGCAAATACGCCCAGGCGAGCGCTTAAAAGTCCATAATTCTCCCCGGGAAAAATCCCCAAACTTTCCTTCAAAACAATGTCACCCTGGTCTATTTCATCGGCCATAGAATGGATGGTAACTCCCGTTACTCGCTCCCCATTTTTTAGTTGCCAAAATACAGGATCATTGCCTCGGTACTTGGGCAGCAGGCTAAAGTGGACATTGAAGGCTCCTTTGGAAGCCAACTGGGTAACTTCAGAAGGGATTTTGTATGGGAAAGTAACTGCCAGGAGTACCTCAAAGTCTTGCTCTCCTAGCCATTGGGTTAGGGTACCAGACAATCCTTCCTTATCGATTTCTAGCAGCGGAATGTTTCGCTCAGTAGCCGTTTGTTTTATTTGATGTAGCTCAGGGTTAGGAGCACTAGGGATTACGATTCCCTGTAATTGGTTCAGGTTCACTAATTCTACCATGGTGGGGATAGCCACCAGGCTATTACAAAATAAGATGGTTTTCATATGACCATGTATGGGTTAATAAATCGAGCTTTGTGATCTACTTGAATGGGATCTAGATCGGAATGATCCGGGGTGATTACCTCCATGGAAGGTACCGTACTGACAATACGCGGTGCCTCCCCTTGCTTTTGCTCGGTAATGGAGACGGGGGGTGTCATGAGTTGCAACGGCTCGTGGTAAGAAAAGGCTCCTCTGGGAGTGACCAAGTCTACCTTCCCGAAGGTTTCTATGCGGGTAGCCATATCGCCCCATCCATCTACTTCCTCTATCCTTTTGCATCCAGCATACAACCATGCCCCTAGCTCATACCCCAATAGATAAAATGGGTCTGGGTCTTGCTCAAAGTATTCCTTGCAGCCTCGCATGAAGATGGTTGTTTCTTCCATGGACTCATCCATATGCCAAGGATCTGTTGAAATTTGCTCTTTCAAAGCAGGGCCCGGTATGGGACTCGCTAGCCGGTAGCCTCTCGCAATCTGGTCGTAACTCGCATAGTCATCCTTCCACGCGTTAGGGTGAACAGAAAAAACAGGCAAGAGATTCTCTTTGGATAAGTTCTCCAGAGCGGTTGCGGGGGGTATATCAAATTGTCCACCAGCATTGGTCACTTGCGTCCAGGATTTCTCTACCAATTCCGGGGAAACCCCCGTGCGAAAGACAGCGGCGAAGTCGTACCCACTATCCAGAAAATCGAATACCTCACCGGGGGATTGTTTCTCATGCTGGCTGTACCATTTACCTAGGTGGTAGCTAGACTGCCAGTGTCCACCCTCCAACCGAAAAAGGATGCCAAAGGGCAACTCCCGACGAGGAATGCTGTCTCCCAGATTGGTCCACAGCAGTGGAATACCCGCCATTTGGGCACTGCCTGCCATATTCTCTATCACATGTCCAGCTGACCACCCTAAGATGGCCTGCATGCCAGAGCTAGCCAGCTTCTGCACTTTTCCGCCGATATCCGTCTCACGGGCCAGCCCTACTTCCTCTATGTGGAGTTCTACTTTTTTGCCTCCAAAGTCGTTGGGGTGTAAGGTAAAATACAATTGAATGCCTTGTAGAAAATGATATCCCAACTGTGGATACGAGGCCGTCTGGGGCACGACGACACCTACATTGATTTGGTTAGATTCGGTTCGTTTTTGAAGCATGGCGGGAAACTAGCACAAAAAAAAGGAACGAGCCAAGCCCGTTCCTTTGTATTAAACTAAAGATTTGAACCCTCTTAGTTACGAGAAGGAAAGATACCTTGATAGCAAATGATATATCCTACTGCCAACCAAGGGGACATATTTTCGTGTGATTGGGAACCACCAGAAAGACCGATTGTCACGCTCACATTGGCAGTCACATTCTGGATACTAGCCTGGGCCATCTTCACAGAAGGAGAAGAATCAGTATTATATACAAAAGCAGAAGCACCTGCTTCAGCACCGATAGAACCGTCGGCAACGGGAGCATCGCTACCACCTGTTGCAGAGCTGAAGTACAGATCAGCAGTACCAGTACCTGAACTAGAAACCGCTGCTGCGTGGTTGTGGATAGGCATCTCCAGGATGTTCAAGGTAACCCACTCTGTACCACCAGCCTGACCGGCTATACGAGGGGTACGACCAGGTCCTGTGCCGTAACCTACCGCAGAACGACCGCGCAAATCAGGGACAGCAAAAGAAGTCCTGCCATCACCACCGTAGATGGTACCAATCAATGAAAAGAAAGCAGTGAATTGTGCTATGGAAAGCAAACGTCCGTCGCAAGGAAACCAGTTACGAGGTGACCAGTTAGGAGCCCAGTTTGTAATATTGGAAATAGTTCCTTCCATGATATTGTTGACTTTTAGAGTTAACTACAGTTTTGAAAGAGTTAGATTTAGATTAATTTCTAGAGGGGTAAATTCCAGAAAGGCAGATGATGTACCCTACGACCTGGAAGGGCAGCATATTGTTGTGCGAGTAGCTTGAGCCGTTATTCAGTACCGTTACATTCACCCCTGCAGTTACATTGTCAATAGAAGCAGCAGTCTGCCTTACCGAAGGGGTTGAATCACTATTGTACAAAAAGAAGCTAGCTCCTGCTTCCGCACCAATTGAACCACCCGAAGAGGGAGCGTCGCTACTACCCGGTGCACTACTGAAGTACAAATCTGCAGAGCCGCTACCCGTGTTTACAGCGTTAGCCGTGTGGTTGTGTACAGGCATCTCTAGCGTAGAGAGGGTTACGGTTTCAGTACCACTTCCTTGTCCAATACTTCTAGGGGTTAGGCCTATTCCGTGCCCATGTCCTATCGCCATTCTACCTCGAAGATCAGGTAATAGAAAGGTAGTACGACCATCTCCGCCATAGATAGTGCCGATCAGAGAAAAAACGGCATTGAACGACGAGATGGGCAAGGTCTGGCCTGAGCATGATGCCCAATTTCGCGGGGACCAATTGGGTGCCCACATGGTGATATTGGTTAAATATCCTTCCATCCGTTAATAATTTAGGATTCTAAATCTTTTAGTCGTGGATAAGTACGGATAAATAGCCAGAAAAAACAAACTCCGGTTTACTTAAATTTTTTGTTACGAAACGAGGATTAATTTTAATTTTTCACAATATCCCAAGATTTTCTTTTCCTTTATCAGGCTTCTTTTTAATTTTCACGGGACCAACATTATTAGCGTTGGTCGGGTAAAATTATACCTAACAGTATTAGTAACCCTCACAAACAAAATACTATGGCAGATTCTAATCCGAATGCTTGGATCACCTTAAACGATGGTACCATCGCAGAAATTAATGAAACCGGCATTGTAAACTCCTTCCAATTGGATGGAAAGGATATCAGTGTTGGGGATGATGGCACCGTTTGGGTGTTGGTAAATGAGCTCACATTGGACCCCAACGGTAGCGGAAATGATTACCTCCCAGGATATGGCCTATATAATAATGTATCAGGAGAATTTAAACGTTTACCTGATGTAACCGGCATTCGGTTGGACGCCTCCTGGCAAGCCGATGTTTGCTACGTAGTAAAAGAAAATGGATCGGTATGGACCGTTTCCAAAGACGGCGCCCAGAATGTGGTAGCCCAAGAGGATACTGCCTATGAGGTATCTGCTGGACCTGACGGTACTATTTGGGTAGTAAGCCGCGAGGCGATTGAGGGTGGAGCGCTTGTAAAATATCTAGAACCCGGGTACGATCCTGCCGAGCCTGAGTGGAAAGCAGTTCCTGGTGTAGGGGCTACTCGTATCACTGGTCAGCCCAACGGCAAGGCAATGATTGTTGACGGTGGTGGTTTCCTCTCGCGTATTGATAAAGAAGGCAACATCGAAGGGTTCCCTGTAGGAGATACCGTATTTGAAGCTTCTATGGGTCCTGGCGGTAATCTGTGGGCCATTATGCGCAATACCGAGAGCAACACCGGTCGTGACGTGATGTTACAAACGGGTGGCGAAGGCGAGTGGGTTGCCTGGAAAGAAATCCCTGGCGATATCAACGCTGGTAAGATTGACGCCGGAGGTCAGCATACTACGGCTGACGCTGAGTAATTCAAGAATCTGCATAAGTCATATGGAGCCTGCCCTTTGGGGTGGGCTTTTTCTTTTTAGACCGCTTCGCTATAAGATACAAGAGGCTAGATCGCTATGCTGTTAGACTCCTATAGCGAGATAAGGATAGATTTTGATCGGTCTATATTCAATAAGGGAGCTTTCAGCTCCAGATTTTCCAAAGATTGGCCCAGACTTGCTGTAGGCGTACCGCGTTTTCGTTTTCCAGGTCTTCGGCTTGCAGACTCTTAATCACATCGTCTAGTTGCACCATTACTTCGCGCTGACGTACATCTGCAAAGGTGCTCTGTAGCCAAGTGACCACGGCTACGCGCTTACCTTCGGCTACAGGGACAACCCTGTGTAATGCGGAAGCTGGATAAAGAACAGCGTTACCCGGCGCTAGCTTGTACTTCAACAACCCCTCCGGGCCGTGCACTTCCAACTCTCCCCCTTTATAGGAAGCCGGATCAGCCAAAAACAAGGTCATGGCTAGATCCGTCCGTACCTGCACCTGTCGTTGCGGAATAGCCATCTGTGGGCTATCCGTATGCCAGCCGTAGGTCATGCCCGGTTCGTAGATACTTAGAATAGGCGGGTAAATAGCCTGCAGATGTAGGGCTTGCACCTCTGGGCGCTGTACCAAGGCTTGAAATACCGTTTGCTCTACCTGCTGTTGGGTCTGCATATCGTTAGGATCCAGCTGTAGGTTTTTCTTTACCGCGGCAGCGGCGCCCGTAGCCGTTTGGGTACCATCCTGGAAATATCCTTTGGTAGCCAAATCCAGCAAAATGGTGACCTGTTCAGGGTTGATGAGATTCTCTAAGGTAAGAAAGGTGCGGTATCTCTGCTCCATGGGGAATTTAGGTTGAGGTCAAAAGGTATGGTGAAAAATGTATTGTGCCAAAGGATAAAAGAACCGACTCGTTCTTTTCTGGATTGATCGCTGTAGGGCTTGCCTTTTACCCATGGGAGCCGTTATTTCAAGGCCCTAACGATGAGACCCTATGGAGACGAAATACACGATGGAGCTCTTTAAGCGGATAATCCTGGAAGACATCCGCGACTACGCAAAATCGAAACCCATGCTGGAGCCCATTTCAGAAAATTACCTGCACCATCCTTTGGTATATGAAGCTTCGTTGATTAGCAAAGAGGGAGCGGAGCCTCAATGGGAAATCTGGTCCAACAAGTGCTATGGGTATTGGGTGTATGCACACCTGTACAAGAGTGGATACAACGGCATCCCCATTGCCCAATCTGTACTCGGCTTCAGAGAGTTCTCTGAGTAACTCCAATCCTTTTCATCTACTATCAGTACCTTCCTTGAGAAGAGAAGTCTTTCTTTTCTTCTCACTTCCCGCTTCTATCTTCTCACTTTTTTGTACATGAGATACCGCATTTCCTATACCCAACCCCACCACCAGATTATCACCGTTGAGTTCTGGGCCACCCCCAACGAATGGATGCACGAGCTGATTTTTCAGCTACCCAAATGGCGCCCCGGGCGCTATGAGTTGGCCAACTACGCCAAAAACGCATACCGTTTAGAGGCTTGGGATGGAGATGGCGAAGGACTACCGGTCCGAAAATCGGATACTGGAACTTGGATTATTGAAAAAGGGAAAGCAACCGAGGTGTACGGCAAATACGCCTTTCTAGCGAAGAAACTGGATGGGGGTGGCAGCTGGCTCGACAGCCAAATGCTCTACATCAACCCTGTAAATTGCCTAGGCCAAGCCATAGGGTTAGAATTTGAGGAGCACCACTTGGAAGTGGATATCCCTGAAGATTATACGTTAGCTTGCGCACTACCCCAACCCGATAAGGGAAAGCTAGTCGCTAGAGATTACTTTGAGTTGATCGACTCTCCCTTTCTGGCGAGTGCTGATCTTACCCATTGGCAATATCAGGAAGGGGAGCATACCTTCCATCTATGGATTCAGGGCAACCCTGGCCTGGATCAGGATTCTCTATTGAAGGACTTTCAGGGCTTTACCAAGGAACATATGGCTCTGTTCGGGGGATACCCTGAGCCCGAATACCACTTCCTGATGCTCCTCCTCCCCTATGCCCACTACCACGGGGTAGAACACAAGAACAGCACGGTGCTGGTGCTTGGCCCCAATGACCGAATCTCGGAACGAAAGCCCTACCGGGACTTGTTGGGGGTGGCTTCCCACGAGCTGTTTCACGTGTGGAACGTAACCCGCATTCGGCCGCAGGAGATGATGCCCTACGACTTTAGCCGCGAGGCGTATCATCCTTCGGGCTACATCACGGAAGGGGTAACGATGTATTTCGGAGACCTGATGCTGGCAAGAGCAGGGGCCTATTCGGTGGAAGAATACATAGAGGAAGTAAATGTGCTGCTGCGCGTGCACGGGCAAAACTTCGGCAAGGAGAACATGAGCATGGTGGAGAGCAGTAAGGATCTCTGGTTGGATGGCTATACCCCCGGTGCCCCCGAGCGTCGACAGTCCATCTACGTAGAAGGGTTCGTGCTCGCGTTGGCTTTGGATATGGAAATCCGATTTCTTACCCAGGGCCAGCAGAGCCTGGAGAATGTGATGCACCTGATGTGGATCAACTACGGCCAGAAAAATATTGGCTATTCCGACTCGGACTATTGGAGCTGCGTGACGGCAACGGTACCCAATCTGGATCTGAACGAATACTACGGAAGGCATTATGAACTTTCTGAGTCTGTACTTCCCCGGCTAGCGGAAATCATGCCTCAAATGGTGGGCTATCAACTAGTGGAAACAGCCCCAACCTCCGACTTGGAAAGCCGTTTTGGCCTTCGCCTACAGGCCGTTGATGGTCAGCAAAAGGTAACCAAATTAGACCCAAAAGGACCCGCTTATACCCAGCTCACCCACGGTGATATTATCTCTCAAATCAATGGCTCCTCAGTAGAAGAGGCCCTGGAGAACCTGGGTGATGCGATTACTTTGGAGGTAGTGCGTCCTTTGGAAGAGGTGACCATTACGCTGGAGGCTACTGGGCAAGACTACCTCACATGGCAACAATTAGAAAAAGTACCGGAGGATAAAGTACCGGAAGTAGTAAAACGCTACTTCCCCGTTTGGCTGAAGCACGAGTGGTAATCTCCACTACGCCCTCCTCTCTGTAGCCTGGTACCCAGTCTACAGAGAGGAGGCTTTGCCTATTACTTTGGAGATTGCTTATTCTAAACCCTTAGTTTCTCCCTGATAGGAAGTCAGTTGTACAGAAGAGGCATCGGCCGGCAAAAATAGGGTGCGACTGCTTTGGCCCAAGTACCCAGAACCGTGGTAAAGTTCCATTCTATGCGTTGAGGCATCGTCTCCCGAGTTCCATTCAACCAAACGGTCTTGTGCAGAAAGCGCTACTGCCTTGTATTTACCTGCGGAAATAAAGGTTTTTAGCGGGCCGCGGTTCTCCGCCGCAAAGATCAAGGGTTGGCCGCTAGCACTGGCCAGACAAGCCAGGCTTTTGGCATCGCCCGAAAGATCAAACCCAGAGCCTTGCAATGATGATGCAGTAAAGCCTCCCTGTCCATCTCCCAGTAATACCAAGCCATTGAGGGCATCCATTCGTCCGGTGAGGAGCTCACCACCGTAGTCATTCCCTGCGGCGATAATATCCAAGTGCCCGTCAGCATTCACATCCATGGGCATCAGCCCAAAGAGCGGAGCCTTCTGGGCCGCCCAAGGCAGCGGTGTCATAGCAAAGGTACCGTCACCTAAATTTTCCAGGTAGCTGCTCTCCGTATGATTTACCTCCAAAATCAAGGCATCATCTCGTTCTTCGGCTAGAATCACCTCATTCATGGTACTTACGCCTAAGTCGTGGTGCCGAGGGAAACGCCCTTTCAGTTTGGTTACCTGGCTCTCCAGCTCCCGCCGGTTATGGAAGGGCACTTCGGAGTAGATACCTTGCTGATTTGGCAGGTATAAAGAGGGAAACACATCGAATCCTGCATTGCCATCAAAGTCCTTGGCGTACAACCGAAGCGGACGATCGGCACTAGCAGACTGTAGGGTATTCTTACCCAGGTTCCCGGCTACATAATCCGTATCGCCATCCCCGTCAAAATCTCCGGCCGCCAGACTATTCCACTGCCCTAAGTAGGAGCTCAACCCGGAGGCCTCCGTTTGGTCTACATAGGTTCCTCGCTCATTTTTTAAGAAGGTTATTGCTCGGTATTCACCCGCCAGCAGCAAATCAACCCATCCGTCCTGATCTACATCGGTAAAAAGGGCATCGCATACCATGCCCAAGTCATTGAGCATGGGCGCCAATTCCTCATTGACTAAGGTAAACTGAGCTTGTCCCTCTTCACTATCGTTGCGTAGTAAGTAGCTGGACACCGGCTTGGGGTATTGGTGCGGGCGTACTCTCCCGCCCACAAATAGGTCCAGGTCTCCGTCCTGATCATAATCTGCAGCACGCACACAGCCTCCGCTAGTGAATAACTCTGGTAAGGCACTTGCTGCACGAACGAGGTTCCCCTGTCCATCATTGAGGTAGAGTCGGTCCTGATAGCTGGAATCGCCAGCGGGATACTCAAAGCCGCCACTCACCACATAGAGGTCCAGATCAGCATCGCCATCAGCATCAAAGAAAAGGGCACCCATGTCTTCAAAATAGGCGTGATCTTCCAGAACCGGTGAGGAAACAAAAGTCCCGTCCGGTTGCTGAGCAAACAGCTGTGCAGGAATGCTATAGGACCCACCCAGGAACAAGTCATCCAATCCGTTGCCGTCAACATCACCTACGGCCATACCGGGCCCCAGCTGGGATAGTTTGTGGGGTAATAGCCGTTGGAAGTTATAGTCGATGAAGTCGCGTTCTTGGTGCTCCCATTCTATACCTAACCGGTCCGTCACTTCACGCATCAGGGGAGTTTGACGTGACCTTTCTTGTCCTCCCGGCTTCGCACTTCTTACCTCTATTTCTACCACTTGGTTGGCAGCAACTCCTGTTTTCTCGAGTTCTCTACCATCCCAAAGCTTCATCTCCAGTTTCTCAATGGTAGTGTTAGCCCCCAACCCAAAATGAACCGTTGCGGACATGCTACTTAGGTAGCCCCGGTGGGGATTGTATTCCCGCATTTGCTGGGAGCCGTCGGACAGGGTAAGAATAACCTGTCCACCTATACCGTCTTCCTGGGGCAACTTCACCTTCAGCCAATTGGCCGGGGCTTGCTCCAGAGTTTGGTTTCGGTACACGTGCGCTGCATCGTTAATGTTATTCACGATGTAGTCCAGATCGCCGTCATTGTCCAAATCACCGTAAGCTCCGCCGTTACTAAAGGAGGGCTCAGTGATACCCCAATCTTTGGTTACCTCTGTAAATACGGCCGTTCCTTCATTCTGAAAAGCATAGTTGGCAATCTTCACCGATGGAATTTGGTCCAGCAAGTGCTCAGGTCCGGCAAAACCAAAACGCTCGTCATGATAGTCGCCAAAATCCAGATTGGTGATATCCTTAGGAAAGCCATTGGTCACGATCAAATCCTGATCACCGTCCAAGTCAAAATCGGCAATCAATGGGGCCCAGCTCCAATCCGTAGCCGCAATACCCGCCATAATGCCCACCTCACTAAAGCGGTCCTCTCCACCTGCTGAAGGAGGGCCTTGATTGAGCTGCAATGTATTGCGCACAAACTGATAGTCGTATTCGTACCGCTCGTTGTTGATGTAGGTCGTGTAGTTCTGCGCAGGCATCATGGTCTTACGCCGGTAGTTATCTTCCGGTAGCATATCCAGGACTACCAAATCCAACCGACCATCATTGTTCAAATCGGCCATGTCGTTACCCATTGCCGAATAGCTGGTATGCTTAAAGTACTCCCCAGCCCGATCGGTGAAGGTACCGTCTTGGTTGTTGACGTACACCAGATCATTGGTAATGTAGTCGTTGCTTACATAGATATCCGGCCAGCCATCGTGGTTAAAATCTGTAACGTGCAGGCCCAGACTATAGCCCTCCGTCAGAATACCCGCCTCGGCACTCACATTCGTGAAGTATGGGTGCCCAAGCGAATCGCTACCTTCATTCCGGTACAAACGGTCCGTGGTGTTAGAAGATCCGTCCTTCTTCTTGTAGCGGTATATGTTGGGCAGATTGCGGGCGTCTACTTGGTCTACAGCCATAAAAATGTCCAAGTCCCCATCGCGGTCATAATCCAGAAATGCAGATTGAGTAGTATGTGTGGTGTCAGCTAAACCGTATTCGGCCGCCATCTCTTTGAAAGTGGGTACGCTTTGCCCTTCGGCTACTCCCTGGTTCACGAACAGTACGTTTGTCCGGCCCTTCAGGTCGGTACGCATGGTAGCACTGATGTATAAGTCAGGCCAACCATCGGTATTAATGTCTATCACTGAAACCCCCGATGACCAAGTATCTGCGGCAGCCGCCCCAGCCGCTTCGGTGATATCCTCAAACTCCCAGTTGCCCTGATTGAGATACAGCTGGTTGTTTACCTGGTTACCCGTAAAGTAGACGTCCAGCAGGCCGTCTTGATTAAAATCAGCCAAGGCCACTCCCCCACCGTTATAAATATATTCGTTGGTAAGGATGTTGAACTCAGGCGTCTCGGTAATGGTATTGGAAAAAGTGATCCCGGTAGCCTCCGGGTTTTGCAAAGAGAACCGCGCCGAGTCCTCTTCACATCCGATCAAGCCCCATCCGGCAGCAAAAAGTCCGAGCTGAAGAATGAGGATTCTAGGTTTTCGGTTCATTGAATCTTTGATTTAAAGGCAACCACCGGAGCATCGTTCCGTGCTACCAACAAGGTAAAAGAGCCGTCTTTGGCCATGATAAAATGCGCATCGCGCACCTGCCCGTCAACCGAGATTCCGGCTTCCTCCGGGGATACATAACGGAAAGAACGGTTGCCCTCCCCCATCAACAAAGCCCCCTTGCTGGAACCCATGCGTCCACTCTGAGGCACCAGTCCATAGAAATTCCCTCCCAGCCAAATATCCTGGTTGCCGTCGCAGTTCACATCCCCAATGGCGATGCCATACACATATGCCAGTTGGGCCTGCCATGGCAAGGGCGTGAGCGTCATCGGGATAGAACCGTCGTTCCATAAAATGGCCGATTGCAGAAAATTGGCCTCGTACTCCAAGGCTCCAGCCCGCTCGTCGGCCGAGAACAAGGTCTGGTAGGTCTTCTGTGCGTAGGTATCGTGCTGCACGTTGTCCTTAAGCAGGTGGGGCATCTGCTTTGTGATATCAGACCGCACAGCAAAGGGGGCCGATACGGTATCTAGCGGAGCATACCAGCTCATAACGATGTCTGACTTCCGGTTGCCGTCAAAGTCTTTGACGGCCATGGATACCGGCCGCTCCGGCGAAGGTTGAAACTTTGAATTCGCTCCCCAATTGCCCAATACCAGATCTTTGTCACCGTCCATATCCAGGTCGGCGACCTCCAGGCAGCTCCACCAGCCGCGCGCCCCGGATAACGGCATAGGATTGCCCATCCCCTCGCTACCCAGATTAGGATATAAGATGGGCTCACGCCAGTCGACCAGCAGCACCAAATCGGCATGCCCGTCGCCGGTAAATTCCACCCAGGCAG
>DMST01000371.1:16609-19170 GCA_003454975.1 Cytophagales bacterium
GTTACCATGCCCATACCCGCCAAGGGCTCTGGGGTTTGATTAGACCACTGGCCACCGCCTTCGTTCCGAATGAAATAGCTCGTAGGGATAAGGCCGTAGTTGCCAGGCACCACTCGCCCACCAAAGAAGAAGTCTTCGTCTCCATCTTCATCGTAATCATAGGCCCGAATACAGGAGAAGTTACCCAATACAGGGGGGGCCAAATCAGGCCTAGGGCTCAGGTTTCCTCGGCCATCGTTCTCGTAGTAGCGCACCATGTAGGGTTTACCGCCCATGCCGGCTTCATTACCTCCAGCACCCAGAATCAGGTCCAGGTCTCCATCCGTATCTACGTCAGAGAAAATACCGCAAGTACTCTCGAAGGAGGAGTCTCTTTCCATGGGGCTAGGTCGGTAATCAAACCCTCCACTCGCATTTTGGACCATCAGGCGATCGCTCTGCCCCCGGGCTCCCAGTAGAATCATGTCTTCCCGTGCATCGCCATTCACGTCGCCCATAATCATCTTTGGGCCTTCGGTAGAAAGCATTCTCGGCGTCAGGCGTTCCTGATCAAAGTCATTAAACAAGTTCTCCTGGTGCACCGCCACTGCGGGCACTACTTGCTCCGTTACCTCATCGAAGAGGGTGCGAGGCCCTTTGCCTGATGGCTGATAGGTTTCGGTAGCCTCCGCTTGCCGTACTACAATCGTCTGTCGAGTAGGCACATTCTTCAGTGTCTGCTGACTCCGATCCGGCCAAACCACCACCACAGAATCCAATTGAGCGGCTCCGCCAGTGCCAAAAATGAGCCCGGCTGCCACACTGCTTTCGTAACTACGGGTGGTGTAGTGTTGCTGAGTTTGCAGCTGTCCTTTTAGGTAGGCCGTTACCTGTGCACCAATACCCAAAGGATTACCTCCGTTCCCTTCCAAGGTCACCTTTAGGTAACCGTTTTGGGTTTGCACCTCCGTGTTGTTACGGTACACAAAGGCAGGCATGTTGGCATTGTTAACCACCAAATCCAGATCACCGTCGTTGTCCAAATCAGCGTAGGCACTGCCATTACTCCAAGAGGGCTCGTCCAGCCCCAGCTTTTCGGCCTGATTCTCAAACTGCACCCCGTTCTGATTGACAAAAGCGTAGTTTTGTAGCTTATTCTGTGGCAGGTAGGGTAAGAAATCACGGAAGTCGAAGCTTCCCCGCTCGTTTACAATTTTGGATACCTCCACCTTATCGTCGATGAAGTCCATAAAATCGAGGTACATGATGTCGTGAAAGATGCCGTTGCAGACATAAATATCTTTCCAGCCATTGTTGTCGAAGTCAAACATTAAAGCTCCCCAGCTCCAGTCGGTAGCCGAGACTCCAGCCAAATGACCGATCTCTTGAAATTCTGCATCTCCGTTATTGAGTTGCAGGCAATTCTGTAATAGTTGGTAGTGGTAGTTGGCCCGAACCCGCAGGTCTTCTTTGTGGTACTCATCAAACATGGTCATGGCCTTCAGCCGGTAATTATCGGCCGCCAGCATATCGGTAGAGAAAATCTCGGGAGCCCCATCATTGTTGAGGTCCCCCACATCAGACCCCATACTGCTAGCCGAGATCACCCCCATGCGCTCCGTGAGCTCTTCGCTGAAGGTACCATCTCCTTGGTTGATGTAGAGATAATCACGCTCCCAAAAGTCATTACTGATGTAGATATCGGGCCACATATCGCCGTTGAGGTCACTCACAGAAACCCCCAGGCCAAACCCAATCAGACTACCGTAGATTCCCGCTTCCTCGCTCACGTCAACAAACTTGTCCCCATCGTTGCGCATCAGCTTATCTCCCCCCAGCGCATCGCGTTCATCGCGCGGCGAACGGTACAACTCAATTTGTGAAGGATCTTTGAAGGAGTTGTTCAGCAGGTAGCAATCAAGATCGCCATCCCCGTCATAATCAAAAAAGGAGGCATGAGTAGAGAACCCTTCATCTGCCAGGCCATAGGCGGCCGCCTGTTCGGTAAAGGTACCATCACCTTGATTGATGAAGAGTTCATTGACCTTCTCATCGCCCTGCACATCGCCAGAGTTACTCACATAAATGTCCAACCAACCGTCGGCATTTACATCGGCCATGGCAACCCCGGTACTCCAGGCTTTGGTACCGGCCACGCCAGCTTGGTCGGTTACCTCTTCGAACTGCCAATTGCCACGGTTTAGGTACAGCCGATTGGGCTGCATATTGGCAGTAAAATAGACATCTACCCAACCATCGTTGTTCACATCACCTAAGGCTACCCCTCCGCCATTGTAGTAGTTTCGGTAGGTGAGTACGTTAAAATCCTTGGTATCTTCTACGGCGTTGATGAAGTCCAGCCCGGTTTCTTCCTGGGTTAACCGTGTAAATAAGGTAGGGGCTTCGGCAGGGTTGGGCCCAGAACTGGGGCCGCAAGCACCCACTAGCAGGAGAAAGCCAATGGCTACCCCGTTGGTTCGTAGGGAAAACATAATCGATGATGTGGTTTTTTCCATTGCTCATCACCCTTATTCGTGATGCAGCTAGGTACTAAAATCGGGTAGAGCCCCGATATAAAAAAT
>DMST01000371.1:19205-25322 GCA_003454975.1 Cytophagales bacterium
TGCGAACGGTGGGGCCCTGAAATATTAGCTCAAAAACCGCTGGATTACCATCCAGGGTTCTGTGTCAAGTTCACGGTGCCGTCCACGGTGCTCAGCTCAATCTGAACCGTAGGCAGAGGGAACAAATTGTGACGCTCTTCTACGGAGCTGGCAGTTCCCAGGTAATTACGAACGTCAGCCTCAGAAGACAAATACTCGTTCATTACCGCCTGGAGAGTACCCCAACGACGCAAGTCGAAGAAGCGGTGCCCTTCCATCGCCAGCTCAATCCGACGCTCGAAACGAACGGCGGTACGAGCGGTGGCTTGGTCAGTCCAAGCATTATCATAAGTACCTACGTTGTAATTAGCCCATGTAATACCCGCATCCGTAGGATCCGCATATATAGTTGCCTCGTCAACTCCGGTACCTTGTGCACAGTTACCTGCACGGGCACGTACTTGGTTAACTAAACCACGAGCTGCTTCCAAGTCCCCGGTTTCTACATAGGCCTCAGCCAACATCAGCATCACATCCGCATAGCGCAGAATAGGGATATTCGCACCAGTGAGTGCCGTGGGGTGCCAGCCAGATCCCTGAGCAGGTTGTGCCTGATGAGGGATGTTCTTCTTAGCACTGTAAGGACCACCGTATGCCAGGTTACGCACCCAACCGTCGGTGTGGTTACCCCAATCCAGGAAAGGAACATCAGCACGGCCCACAGTCCAGTCCAAACGAGGGTCTACGTTGTCCGTAGCAGGGTCATAAGCCGCATCGTTGAACGTAGTCAACAAAGGCAAACCGTCAGCATCCGTTTTAAATGCATTCACTAGGTTCTGTGAAGGCTGGTGGAAACCACAGCATCCGAACGGTGAACCTGCATGGGGGAAGTTCAACTGATCAGCCCAGGCACCGTTCTCACCGTTACCCGTACCATCGTTGATGGAAGACTGGTAGCTCAAAATTTGCTCGGTATTTCCACCCGCATCAAATGCTTGGTTGAACATATCGTGGTAGCAATCCATCAAGGCATAAGGACCATTGTCTACCACATCTGACAACTGAGTGATAGCATTGGCATAGTCACCTTGGAACATGTATACTTTACCCAAGTATGCCTTAGCTGCCCAGCTAGTAGCCCGGCCTACATCTCCTTGCGAAGAAGGAAGAGTATTCATGGCATCCGTAAAGTCCTGAATGATCAAGGGCAGTACGTCTACGTCATTAGGCTTAGTAAACTCAGCGTCTTCCTCAGTATAGTAAGGAACGTTCTCCCACATCTTGTAGGCATCGAAGTGATAGTGAGCCCGCAGGAATTTGGCCTCACCGGAAATCCGGTCAGCCGCTGCCTCGTCAATATCGGTAGCGTCGTTTACCAACTGCAAGGTGGCATTAGCTCGCGCAACACCTTCGTATACTGCCCGGAACTTCACGTTGTAGTGAGAGTTGCTGGGCTGCCACTGGAACAACTCTGCTTCGGTGATGGCAGGTCCGTCACCCGGATCTGACCCTTTGTAAGCATCGTCAGAGGTAACGCTACCCCATATCCAGTTGCTGCCCGAGGCAGGCCAAGGGTCTCCGTCTCCCCACTGCTCAAACCAACCGTCTAGTACGGAGTAGGTAGATATCAATGCGGCATCAGCACCGTCTTCGTTGGCCAGTAAGGCACCGTCCAAAGAACCTTGGGGGGGCTGATCCAAAAACTGATCATTACAGGAGGCTAATAATCCTACCAAAATCAAAGCCGTCCCTGCTAATTGAAACTTTTTCATGGTTTCTTTTTCTACTTTTTGGGATTAGAAATTAGCACTTACTCCGATCAGGAACATCTGCGAAGAAGGATAGTTACCGAAGTCAAATCCTTGCCACAAGTCGTTCTGACCGCTATCTGAAATATTCACGTTTGACAACTCAGGATCAATACCTGTGTAGTTGGTAATCGTGAATAGGTTCTGACCCTGAATATAAAACCGAAGGCTGCTCATATTCAAGGCATCTGTTACACCAGAAGGAAAAGTATAACCGGCTTCGATGGTACGTGCCCGTAGGAAGGAACCATCCTCTACGTAGTAGCTGCTAGATGTACGGCTAAACGAGTCCGAAACATCAGGAATGGTGTACTTAGCATCTGTATCACCGGGCTGCCAAGCATTGGTCAAGCGGTCTGCAGCAACATTTGAGTTGAACTGCGAGAAGTCCGTGAACAAACGGTTATAGTTATAGATCTCGTTACCAACAGAAGCAAAGAGGAAGGCAGTGAAATCAAATCCTGCAATGTCAAAGCCGAGGTTCAAGCCCATGGTGAAGTCAGGATGAGGATTACCGATAATACCACGGTCATCATCATTGATCACACCGTCACCGTTCAAGTCACTGAACTTGAGACGTCCAGGAGCAGCACCGTCTTGAGTAGCGTGCGCATCCACATCAGCCTGATCAGCAAAAGTACCCTCTACGGTGTAGCCGAAGAACGTAGAAATAGGGTTACCTACTACGTTACGCGTCAACTCACCAATCCGTGAATCGATACCCGAACCAGAGAAGAAGGATGCGTTACCGTCAATCGCATTGATGGTATTTACATACCGGGTCACGTTGAGGTCAGCGCTAAAGCCAAGGTTGCCGAAGGTATTGTTATACCCTACGTTGGCATCGATACCACTGGTAGTCATGCTAGCAATGTTACGGAAGGGAGGGGCCGCACCACCGGCAGTACCAGGCAAGGCCGCGTTGAACAACAGTCCGTCTACATTGTTCTGGTACACGTCCAGTGCCAGATTCAAGGTTCCGTCTAGGAATCCTGCATCAAGACCTACGTTAATGGCACGGTTTTCTTCCCAACGCGTGTCGGCGTTACCACGCTGTACCAGCGCAAAACCTGATACCGTGCTACCGTTAGATCCGGTAATGTCATACGAAGATACTGCGGGACCACCACCGTACTGGTTGAAGTTGTTCAAACCACCAATGGCTTGGTTACCCGTAATACCGTATCCTACCCGGATCTTCAGGTTATCAATGGCAGAAACGCCTTGCATGAAGCCTAGGCTAGACAGTCGGAAACCTACAGAACCTGCAGGGAATACTCCGAAGCGGTTATTGGGACCGAAGTTTGACGAACCGTCACGACGGATGGTGAAGTCAGCATACAGCAGGTCTTGGTAGGCGTAGTCGATCTTACCGAAGTAAGACAACAGCGTAGAGAAGCTACCATATGAGCTTACTGCCCGGCTATCTACATTACCTAAAGCCAGGTTTACGTAACGTCCGTTCACGTCTTCAGAGAATAGCTGAGAGATTCCTCCGAAAATACCCCGGTAAGAGTTCTTCACAGCCTCATGTCCTACCAATACGTTGATGTTGTTGTCACCGAAAGTGGCAGAGTAAGTCAAGGTGTTTGTCCAAGTCCAGTTGTAGAAGCGGTCCCAGTTCTCACCAAATCCGTTTACATTGGTAGGCTCCGAAGCCTCAAAGTTCGGGAAGGTGAAGTTGAGTGAGTGGTTGTTGGTAGCGTCAATACCAAAGCTAGTACGCGCTTTCAAACCCTTAATGGGCTCTACCTCTCCGTAGAAGTTACCCAGCACGCGGTACCCTTGGAAGATGTTGTCCTTGTTACGCTCTTGCAAAGCCACCGGGTTGTTACCGTTACCCAAGCCGTTGGCTTTAGCACCGGCAAAGTTGCCCCCTACGTCGAGCACAGGTACCAACGTAGGCATTTTGATGATATTCGTCATCACGTTTTGCTCGTCCTGTGCGAAACCGTTCTGACCTACACTTTCTGAGCGTGCAAACTGGAAGTTCTCACCGAACGTGAACCATCCTTTGGTAAATTTAGAGTTGGCCCGTGCTGAGAAACGCTCGAAATACGTGTGCATCATAGTACCCTCTTGGTTGAAGTAGTTGGCCGACACACTAAACGTTGCGTTCTCGGTACCACCAGACAATCCAATGTTGTGGTCTGTGATCAGGGCAGGATTGAATACTTCGTTCCACCAGTCGGTACCCGCTTGGTTGGCCCGCATGATGAGGTTATCAGGATAAGAGTACGTGCTTTCGTCTATGCCCGTAGCCCCCGCAGGGAATACATAATCAGGCAATACAGGATTGCTTGCATCCGTACCGTACAGAGGATAGTAGGTATCCGGAGTAATGCCGGCGTTGGCATGCCCCTGGTACACAAAATCAGCCCACTCCTGAGGGTCTTGCATCAAGATGTCATCATAGCCGCCTACAGGAACTTGCAAACCTACCTTACCATTGTAAGATACCTGCAGCTGACCTGCCTTACCCTGTTTGGTGGTGATGATGATTACCCCGTTGTTCGCCCGCGAACCGTAGATAGAGGCTGCCGAAGCATCCTTCAATACCTGCATTGATTCGATGTCGTTGGGGTTAATGCTTGTGTTAAACTTGTCTTGTACAGGTACCCCATCTACAATGATCAAAGGATCGTTGTTGGTAAATGAGCTAAATCCGCGAATCCGGATGTTGGTTCCCTCACCGGGCTGACCTGAAGTAGAGGTGGTAACCCCAGCAGCCTGACCAGAAAGCTTCTGACCAAAAGAGGCTGCGTTTACCATGTTAATGTCCTCTGAGGTAACCACTGTTACCGCACCGGTAATATCTGCTTCGCGCTTACTGGTGTAGCCAACTACAACTACTTCTTCCAGTTGCGCCAGATCCGGCTGCATGGTGATATCAATCACCGCCCGGGCTCCTACCGTAACGTTTTGGGCAAGGTAACCGATGTATGAGTACACCAGTATGTTGCCATCATCTACCTGGAGGCTATACTTACCATCCAGATCTGTCGTGGTTCCTGATCCAGTACCTTCGATGCGAATGTTGACCCCGGGAAGAGGCTCTCCAAGCTCATCGATTACCGTACCAGATACCGTGCGTTGGGCGAAAGCACTGGTAGCGAAGAGCATCACGAGTAGTAAACTACCCCATAATCTCCGCATACTGCCAGATACTGCCACCCTCGAACTTGTAAAAACTTGGTTCATGGTAATGATTTGGGTTTTTAAGGCAAACAATGTTTGTGAATAAGTGAAAAATGTCACGAGTGATTCCAATCCGTATCCTCTTCGAAGCAGGTAAATGGAGGATGAGACAATCTCTTAGATGTGCGATTCCTTGAAAGGCCTCTTCTCATTTAAGACCCTGGTTTTCTGATTTACGGATTTGTAATGTTAGTGTGCATGATATGTTAGATACCGGGGGGTATCGTTTTTTTCTCCATGGGCATTTAGTTTTTCGGTTGCTTTTAGGGTGACAAGTGACAGGATTAGCGGGGGATTTATTCCCTAACTACCAACACGGACACCGAAATGCTCAATTTTTTGCCGATCTCTCGAAAAAAGACCGTTTCCTTATCATTTTTATATTTATACAAAAAATCACAAAAGAAAAAACAAGGCTTTGTCAGTTTTCCCAATAATTCTTTGTCAGTCCGAAAACCTTAAAGTTTGTAGAACCAGTGAACCGAAAGAATTCAACATTACAGGTTTTTCGGAATAATTTGGGGGGACAATTCTTCCCCCCGCGGAGAATTTTGGACAACCCTCTCCCTGAATTCAAAAATGGACAAGGACTTCTCCGTTACCGGACAGTGAGCTGGGCATTTGCCCCAGAGGAAGCTCCCAAAGCCAAGCTACGAGGGGTTGGTAAGGCTCCCCCAATTGATAAAGTAAAATTACCTGACTCTAATTCTGATTCTCCTGCATCATTTACGAGCTCCAGCATGTCGGGAGTGATGGTAAAAGAAACCGTTTTGCTCTCTCCTGGCGCAATGGAAACTCGGTCCAAACCCTTGAGCGAAAACAATGGAGTGCGGGAACTCCCCTCCTCGTCGGTGATGTACAATTGCACAATCTCATCACCCGCCATGGACCCCGTATTGGTTATCACCACCGAAGCTTCTAGGCTCTCATTTTTTCTAATCCGATCCTTGCTCAAAGTGAGGGCACCATACTCAAAGGTGGCGTAGCTCAAACCAAAGCCGAAGGGATACATAGGCTCGGCTTCCATGTAACGGTACGTACGGCCCACCATAGAATAGTCCTCGTAAGGGGGCAACTGGTCCAGAGACTTGGGAAAGGTAATGGGCAAACGGCCCGAAGGTGAGGTCTTCCC
>DMST01000399.1:0-531 GCA_003454975.1 Cytophagales bacterium
CGTGTCCACGGTGGCGGTGGGGTTCTGTGGCAGCATGGCTACCTTCCTGCTTACTTCCGGGCACCCGGGACGCCGGTACGCCTTGCCGCAGGCCACTATTCACCAGCATCCTGCGGGCGGTGGCACCAAGGGCTATACAGAAGATGTGCGCATTGCTACCCGAGAGCAGGAACGCGTGCAAACTCAGCTGTTCCACATTATGGGCAAGAACACTGGCCATGACTGGCAAGAGATTGAAGCGTTTTTTCAGCGAGACCGGTTTATGAATGCTCTGGAGGCGAAAGAATATGGGCTAGTAGATGAGGTGCTAGGGGATACTTCGGGCCTCGTCAAGCTGGAGAATCACGAACCAGATGTTTCTTTCTATCACGGGAAGTAGGGGTAGCTTGGCTTCAAGAACGCATCCCCCTCGAATACTAAATCCAGTTCGGCACGTTATTGGTAGACTTCCTTTCAAAAGAAGAAAACTCCAAATGAAAAAAGTATTCGTAGCAACTATCGCGGTTTTGCTGGCGGGCGCTAGCCACGCCC
>DMST01000399.1:578-2032 GCA_003454975.1 Cytophagales bacterium
CCACGCCCAGGTATTCACCGTAGGACCTAAGGTAGGCATCAGCTCGTCTAACCTCAGTGTAGCCGACAACGTGACGGATTTCCAAAACGGTGAGCGTAAGTTTGGCTTTCATGCCGGACTAATGACCCGGATCACGCTGGGCAATGTGTACGTGCAGCCCGAGGCGCTGTACACCAACGCCAACGGTCAGCTGATCGATCTTTCTGATCCGGCGGGCAGTCAGGTGGTAGACTACACCTTCAACCGCTTTGACATACCCGTGGTGCTGGGTTATAAGGCAGGGCCTTTCCGGGTATTTGCCGGAGGCGTATGGTCGGGCATGATCTCGGCCAGCGAGCTGCGCACCGTGGCGGGAGTAGGTACCAAAGAAGACATCACGGAGCTTTACGACTCCGGGGCCTGGGGTTACCAGGCAGGGGTAGGTCTGGATTTGGGCAAGATCACCGCAGATCTGAAGTGGGAAGGGTCACTGGGCCGGTACGGCAACCTCATCAACGATGCGGCCGGTAACCCCGTCAACTTAGACCAACGGGCCAGCCAGCTCATGCTGTCCGTAGGTTATATGTTGTTCTAAAGATTCTAGGTTCTGGTGTTTGCAGCATCCAATGGGGATGGCAAACGCCAGAACGATTAACACAATTACTGCGGCACCTTTAGAGGATGCCTCCGTGCCTTATCCCATTCGTCATTCGTACCTCGTCCCTCTTTATTACTCTTCATCTTCCTTCCCCAGCCCCACCGAATAGTCATCAATATTTCCGGCAATCTTTAGGTTCAAGAATCGCACGTTGCGCGCAGGGTCGTACTTTACTATTTCGTCCTCAGTCACCTTCGGGTCATCCTTTTTTCCACCAAACAGCTTGTTCCGGGTACCTTGTGTTATGAGCGTCCACGGTATGCGTAGGTAGTACTCCAGGTTGAAATCCATGTCCTGCTGACCCGATAGCTCAAAGTGCCCAATGGTAGACTCAATGGTCATGTTGGGAATGGTGAGCACCCCATCGGTCATGTCCATGTGGTTGGTCAGGGTATCGAACCTAATGTTGGTGAGGTCCTTATTGCCCATGTAGTCCGAGAGCATTTCCATGGCCGAGTAGTTGACCAGACGGCCTTCCAGAACCTGTATATCCATATGAATCTCCGATTCGTCCAGGTTGGGCACAAAGTCCGGATAGATCAGGATGTTACCTTCAATGTCCGCCGTCAAGCTACCGTGGATGTTCTCTGATAGGGGTTCGTCTTCGCCGTGGCTCTCAAACTTGAAAAGCAGGCGATCGATGTCCGCATGTTCTACCCGTAGCTTGGGCTTCAGGTAAATGTGGTCAGGGTCGCTGCCGTTGAAATAGCCATTCATACCGAAGTTGCCGTCGGCCGCCCGAAACGATAGTGTATCCACATAAATGTAATGGTCCTGTGTGGAGCGCAGCCGGGCCTTGATGTTTTGCAGGTCTATG
>DMST01000399.1:2079-11020 GCA_003454975.1 Cytophagales bacterium
GTAGATGAAGTGCTCCATGTGCACTAGAAAGGTCATGTCCGTAAAGGGCAAGTCATACAGATTGTAAGCATCCTCGTGCGAGGACGAGTCCGACGTCGATGCCTCTTCCGATGCTTCACCTTCCGGCCCCATGTTGAAGTTGGTTAACTGATCCAGGTCCACGTACGTAGCGTACAAGTCCAGCAAGTTGTCGCGCTTGCGCACCGTGGGGTCGTCGCCCAGGTAGTAATTCATGTCTGCCTCAAACTCCGTCCGGCCCATGGTGCCTTTGAAATCCTCCATCACCAGGTGATCATCTTCGTAGTGGAATCGACCCGAAAACCGCTCAAACTTCAGCGGGTGTAGGTGCATCTTGGCCTCTAACCGGTCCAGGTCCAGGTCGATGGAGTGTAGCTCCGACTGCTTGAAATGCATGCTGGAATTGCCATGGATCACTAGCCCTTCCAGCTCCTCGTGTCGGTAGTCCTCCGGCACGTAGTTTTCTCCTTGGTAAGTGAAAATGTCCTCTAGCCGCAGCAGGTCCGACCGCAGCGTGATGTCCAGGTCCACATCCCCGTTTAGCTCGGGCTGCATCCAGAAACCGTAGTCGTGCATCAGGCCATTGAAATGGAAATCCGAGTCGTCCAGGTAGCCTGTAAAGTCCATGATCGTCAGGTCTTCGTCGTCTACCTTGATGTCCACGTGGAAGTCATGCAACTCGTGCGGATAGTGCTTAAGCTGCGCATGCAGACTATCGATAAAGAATTCACCGCGCGGTAGATACTGCGATTCGGTGACAGCTCTGGCAGAAGTCACGAAGGAGAAGCCTACGTTTAGGTCTTCAATTTGCTCATCGAACCCGGTACTGTCAGAAAACTCCGTTAGCTCAGCAATGTCTATCTGGTTGGCGGTGATGCTCATGTGGGCTTCCACCAGCGAATCGCTGTGATGCAGAATGGCCGGCAGATCCGAGACCCAACCCGTTATGGAAACATCCGAGCCACCTAAGTGTAAGTCAAACCGGTCCAGGTCGGCCTTTTTACCGTTCATGATCAGGTGCAGATTGAGCGTATCCAAGGGTACCGGCAGCAGGTCCGAAGTTAAGCTGAGATTCTCCACCAATAGCTCGCTAAAGTAGGCCTGGTCCAGCTCGTTGAGAGCCTTCTCCGGCTCATCCAGATCGATGATGTCATGAAACCGCATTTTGAGCGCCACCCGGCCTTTGGCGTTGCGTGTACCTTCCAGATTCAAGAACGCCGACAGAAATTCCAGATTAAAATCAGAATCCAGCTGCATGTCGATGTCCGGCTGCTCAAAGTTCTTCACAATCAGCGTGGCCAGGAAACTCCCCTCTTCCAGCGTAGCCTTCATGTCTACCACCGAAAACTCCATGTTTTCCAGGCTAGGCTCCTCCCCGGTGGTAAAGTGGCCGATAAAGCCCAGATCGTCCAGGCGCTTCTCTTGCTGGGTATTTTCCAGGAAGGCCTCGCTGGCGCCAAAGTTGGCGTCTACATAGGGGATATTGCCGTTGGCCGTAGCGCCTTGCCCTACCGCATTGAAATAAATATTGCCCTCGTTGTTATACTTCTCCAGCAGCGGAATCAGATCCTCCGGGGCAAAGGCAATGAACATATCAAAGTTGGGCTTGGTGCCCTTCACTGAGATGTCCACCGTCATGTCATTCTGAGTGTCTATGGTGCCCTCCAACTCAAAATCTCCGTGCTCCAGGGTAAGACCCGAGGGCTCAAAGGCCAGAAAACCCGTCTCCAGGTTGTAGGCTACGTCCGTATGAAACTCAAAGTGCTTGTGCTTCACAAACGTAGTGTCCCCGTTATTGATCACATTCAGCTCAAACTTGGTGTCGATGTGCGCACTTACCTTTGGGTCGTCAATCTTAAAGCCACCGTCCGCATCGTACACGTAGGCCTCTATGTCCATCCCGGTAGCCTCATCATAGGTATGGATGTCCAGATTGCGCAGCAGTAGTTCTTTCAGATGGAAGTCCAGTAGCCCTGACGAACTGGTCTCTACCTCTTGTGTACTATCTGCCTCTGCCGCCTGGGTGGCACTAGCCAGTGCATTTTGGATGTTGTTGCTACCGTCCTCGTGCATGACCAGATTGAAAAAGCCCTCCTCAATCAGCAGCGATTGTACGTCTATCTGCCCTACTAGCAGTGGAATCAACCCCAGGCTTACGTAGATGTCCTCCACGTCCAGAGCGGCTTGGGCGCTATCGGCCTTCGTTTCGTAGATCCGTACGTCGTCTACTTTCAGCGAAATGCTCGGGAAATGATAAAAGGGCTCCAGGTGGGTATCCCCAATGGCAATGCGGCCTTGGTAGCCCTCATTGAGCGCGGCTATCTGCTTGGCTACAATGTCGTCCTGCTTGTAGTATACCACGATGAGCAGGGTAGTGAGGAGTAATAGGGGCAGGCCTAGTACTAATAATACGAGCCGGACCCAGAATTTTCTAAAACTTCGATTGGTGCGTGTCATCCTTCAGCAAACTACGGAAAAAGTGGTTTCTGTATGCTAAGAAATAGGCACAAGAATATGGAAGAATGTACGGAGGATGGATCAATTCCCGCTTGGCAGTTTTCAGGTTTGTGGGTTGGGCAGAAGGCTAGGTGGAGGCTTGCGCGGCAAGCTCCTGATATTCAATGCCATCTCAATCATGGAACCATTGGATGGCTGACCTTACGGGTGCAAGGCGCTATCTCCTTTCCCGCTTCTTACGATGCGTCCAGTAGCTCGCCGCTTGGGTGAGCACAATGCCCATAATAATGGTAAGGCCACTGTAGAGGTGGTAGGCTTGTACCTCCAAGCCAAAGAACAAGGCACTAATGGCCGTGGCTAGCGGTACTACGTTCATGAAGATGCCCGCCCGGTCGGCACCAATCTGGGTGACTCCGTAGTTCCAAAGCATAAAGCTGATGGCCGTACCTACCACCGCCAACAGAAGCGCCCAGGTCCAATATTCTGCCGAATGATTCAGCCGAATCTCGGCCGGAGTGAGCGGAATGATCAGCATAAAACCCAGCATACAAACGAAGTTGGTGTAGGCTGTGAACTGCAAGTTCGGCGTATCTTTTTTGAATTGCTTCACTCCTATGTGATAGAATGCAAACACCAGATTGCCCACAAACACGAGTAAGTCTCCCTTATTGAACCGGAGGCTTTGCAAGCTCAACAGCTGTCCTTGGCTAATGAGCAACAGTACTCCCACAAAAGAAATGGCGGCCCCGAGAAAGTGGTACCACCGGGCCTCGGTCTTCAAAATCAAGGAGGAAAACAGGATGGTAGTCACGGGGTTGAGGCTCATGATGAGCGAGGCGTTGAGCGCCGAGGTGTATTGCATGCCTACATACACGGCCAGGTTGAAGCCCAACAGCCCGATGGCGCCCACGAGCAATACGCCTTTCCAGGGTACCTGGGAGATCTTCCACTTCCGCATCGCTCCTACCGACATGACCACCATGGTGAGGGTGGCCAAGGCGTAGCGCCACACGCCTGCTTCGGCATAGGCCGATTCTTCAAACATGAATTTGATGAAATGGAAATTGAGTCCCCAAAAGATGGCGGCGACAAACAAGGACAGAATGGATTTCATGAGAGGAGTTAGAAGGCTTTGCGGAGGAAAATGCCGGGATTTACATCGGCCAGAGTATAAGTAGTGTCTACGGCCAGTAGGTTAATGCCCAGTCCAAACTGATAGCCAGCTCGGCTGAAGCCGACCCGTAGGCGTTGCACACTGGCCGCATGCCCTACCTTGCCAAACCGGGTAAACAGCTCCAGGCTGGTGTACCACCTCCAGTTTTGGCTGAGCCGGGGTGTATACCGCATGATGCTGAAAAACGAATAGCTGAGCTCATGGCTGAGTGCCACCGAAGCCAAAGCATACACCGAAAAGTTGTTTCTGGCTTGTGTATAGTGCACCCCGGCGTCAGCACCGGCCCCGCCTGAGGCTACCCGGCCTAGCAGGGTAGGTCCAAATCCTGAGGGGGGTGTTGTATTCGAAATACACGCCCGAGAACCAATCGGTGGTGCCTTGATAGTCTACCGAACCCCGGGTACGGCTAAACAAGGACCAAGCGCCGGCTTCATCAAACCGCTGCATCCACTGGATGTCCCAAAAGAGGCGCTCAGTGCCGGGCATCAGCTCTATACGCTGGGCAATGGTTTTGGTGCATCCCAGCAGAAGAAGGAGGCATAGGCCTGTTTTGAGAAATACCGGAGGCAACATTATTCAAGATCAAAGGGAAGGAAAAGCCTTCACCTATTGGCGAAGGCTCTTACCTAGGGGTTACACACTATGAATAGTGATTGCTAAATATTCATGATGATTGCCCCTCTCTATCGGGGAATGAGTTCCATGGTTTTTTCCATGTACCGCTGGCCGGTCATCTTGTGTGCAATGTCCGGGTAGTGGTTCAGTCGCTGATCGTACTTTTCGATATACGCTGCATTGATTTTCGGATTGATGGCATCTAAATCTTGAGGAATACGCCCCTCTACCGTGATGACGGCATCTCCGCATTTGATGGCCCCGGTAGGGTCTTTCAAAAAGGCCGTATACCAGCTCCGCTCACTAAAAGAATATTGGCGGCAGAAGATCCGGTCGTCTACCACTATCAACCATATTTCGTTGAAGGCGTGGTGCTCACCCGCCCTAATTTGCGGGGTCACTGTTTCGTCTACAAGCTTTACTATTTCTTCAATTTCCATATCGAGTAACTTGATTAAAAGCGATGTCGCCAAAATTCAATTTGAACCGCTCATGGACCTACAAGGCCAGGGTCACCTGAGGGTATTTACCCTCCCAATTGTGCTTCCCCACTGGTTCATTATTAATTATCAACGGTCAATTATTCGCTACTACTTCCAGTTCCCACTGCTGCTTTTGGTAGTCCTTGCACCAGTCTTCGGTTTCCTTCGGCAACATAGTTCTGAACTTGTGCTTGTTTAGGGGAATCACCTCCACCATACCCTGGATCATAATTTCAGCATCATACTGCCCTTCAGGGCTGGCAATGTTGGCTTGGATGTCGCGGATGGGCTGTACAGGGGTGAAATTCTTTTCCTCGTCAAACCATTGGTCCACCGCATCGTACATCCGATCATTGAATCCGGTACGGAAAGCCCCGGGGTTGATGGTAGCTACCGTCACACCGAGCGAGCCTAGCTCATCGCGCATGCACTGAGCTACCGCTTCCAGCGCGTGCTTGGAGGCATTGTAAGGGGCCAGGAAAGGGTACGTGGATAGGCCCGCCATGGAGCTCACAAAGAAGATCTTGCCGGCCTTCTGCTCTGCCATCTTCTTGGCGAAGGGTTGGGTAAACTCCAGAGTGGCAAACACGTTGGTTTCCATTACCTTACGCAGCAAGTTCACATTAATCTCGGCTACGGGCCCTGTCTCACCAATGCCCGCATTGTTCACCAGAATATCTACCTCGTAGCTCCAGGCTTTCTTCCGATCAATCGCATCCAGAATGTCCACCTTGATCACTTCCAGGTTGTCCGTTATGCCCAACTGGCTCGCTTCCTTTAGCAGCTGTGTCTTCTGCTCCCAGGCATGTACGGCGCCTATCACGTGGTGGCCTGCCTTTGCGAGACCCAAGGCGGTGCCCATTCCGAGGCCGGAACCGGCACCAGTTATCATGATTCTTTTCATAAAAGGGGTTATTTACGTTTTAGATCCGGTGGTACTTGGTTACTTCTGCTTCGCCGTCCATGACCGTAGGTAATTGGGAGAGTAGCTTCTTCAGGTGATCGGTTTCCCAATGGGCAGCCTCAGCCTCAGCATTCTGCCAAACCTCCAGCGAAGTGAATAGAGTCTCGTCCTCAGACGATTGTAGGTAGGTATAGGAAATACAGCCCACCTCCTCGCTCAAGGTTTGGGTGGTAAACTCTATGAGCAGTGCCTTCATGGCGTCTACTTGTGAGGCCTGGGCACGGAACTTGGCAAATACGTACAGGGGCTTGCTCATGATGTTGGGGTTCGTTTCCGTGAAATCATGCTGCAAATTTCACGGACCCGGCATCATGGTGGGCTAGACAAATTTGGGGTATACGGAAACAAATTACTGGTTTCGGTATTCGCTGGGAGAAACCCCAGTTACCTTGCGAAATAAGCGTGAGAAATAGTTAGGGTAATCAAAACCTAGTTGGAAGGCAACTTCAGAACTGGTCAGCGAATTGTCACGCAGCAGGCCCTTAGCCTCCGCCACTATGTGCTGGTGGATATGGTCGATGGGAGAGATGCCGGTAATCGCTTTTATGGTATCGCTCAAGTAGTTGGGGGTGATACAGAGCTTTTCAGCAAAAAAGTTAACCGAGGGTGTGCCACTGCCCTTATGATACTCTTTGGGGTAGTATTCATTCAGCAAATTCACGAACCGCTGTGTAATGCGGTTGTGTCCTTCCTGGTGGTCCTTAAACTGGCGTTTGTAAAACAAGTTGATGAACGAAAATAGCAGATGAACATACCCTAGTAAAATATCACTATTGATACTCTTGTCATGGTATCCGGTATATACCTGATTAAATAGCTCGGTGATTTTTTGGGTCTCCGCTTCGGTAAGGTACAACCCCTCGTGCTGGCCGTATTCCAGAAAATTGTAAAATAAGTGCTTGTTATTGTGGATCAATGCCGGGTGCATTTGCACATAATACCCACGCCAGGGCTCAGAAGTGTCCCAATGAAAGGATTGCTTTGGGCTGGAAAAAAACATGAAGGCATTACCGCTAAAATCTGGCTGGTAGTTTTCCAGAATATGTTCTCCCTGAAAGTTGTGTTTTATGGAAATGCGGTAAAAGTCAGCGGAGACGGATGGCGAAGAGAGTCTTAGCGGGTACCCGTGGTACAACCCCACGTCAATTTCATCGCGCAGAGAGGCTGGAACTCCTAGGTAGGAATTGAAATCAGAAAGACTTTTAAAATTTTTCATGCCCGACTATTCACATATTTCGGACACAATATATGCATAGAATTTTAAAATTTATACCAACTAGTCTGTTTAAATTTATACCAACTAGTTGGTAAAATGTTACCTTTGATCCATGGGTAAATACAAAACGCCAACACGGGGAAGAATACTCGATGAATCGCGCGAGCTTATCTTCAAAAATGGTTTTGGTGGCACTACAGTAGACCAGATCATTGAGCGGGCGGGTATTACCAAAGGGGCCTTCTTTTATCACTTTAAATCCAAAGCCGATTTAGCCTTGGCGCTAGTAGAAGATTTTGCTCTGTTCGACAGAGAGCGGCATGCCCAGGCTTTATCAGCTACCGAACACCTGGTAGACCAGCCCAAGCAACGCTTGCTGGCTTTCATTCAATTCTACATTCAGGTATTTGAAGAACTACAGGAGCCGCCCGGCTGTCTGTTTGCTAGTGTGAGCAACCAGCAAAATTTGTTTGAGGAGGAAGTGAAGCAAGTGGTTACAAAGGCCTTCACTGAATGGGAACGGGTATTTGCCGAGCTTTTAGATGCCGTGTTAGCCCAACATCCACCCAAAAAAGCCATAGACAGAGCCAGCTTGCTCAGTCATTTCAATGTAGTGCTAGAGGGGGCCTTTATTCTCTCCAAGGCCATGAACGACCCCAAAGCTCCGACCCTCCACCTGCGGCAGCTTAAAGATTACCTGGACCTACTGTTTGAGGATTAATCGGGTCCGGTCTAGGTGTCTACAATATGAAATTTTGAGTCGGGACGCTAGCGCAGGCTGAGCGCCCCAACGATGGTATTATTAAGTACTTCGGGAGATCCTTATTCAGGGCTAACGTTCAAATTGGATAGAAAGGCCCGACCGAGTCTTCCAAAAGTGGTCAAGGTCTCATCTCTGAGGAGGAGTAAGCCAAGCCTCGCGCATTTTTTCCTGCTCTGCGGTTAGCGTATCAAACTCCCCCAGGTAGTATTTGTACTTGGTGACGGTGTATTCTGCCTGCGCCCGCAGGGTCAGCACCTCGCCGTCTCTCCGTACTTTCATCGCTACCCATTCGCCCTCAGGGGTATCCACCACTATGTCCAGTACGGCATCGTAATTCTCCTCCGTCAGAGCTTGACCGTTTACCTCCAGAACCACATCCTTCTTCTTTAAGCCCAGCGCCTTGGTAAATGCTGTTTTGTTGGACATCCGGCGTACATAGATTTCATCATTCTCATTGCTCCGGAAGCTCACACCTAGGGTATTGCCGCGGGTTTCGTACTCTTCCTGGTAGTTTACTCCTATGGCCTCAAAACTCTCTTTCAAGGGTAACGGGCTCGGTCCGTTCACGTAGGTTTCCAAGAAACCCCTGACGGGTGGTCCGGTCAGCTCTTCAATTTTGGAAAAGAGAGCGTCATCCTGGAAAGAAACCTCCTTGCCGTATTCTTTGGACAGGTCCGCAATAAGATCTTGCAGCCCGTAGCGTCCGTTGGACCACTCGCGCAGGCGTATGTCCAGGCAAAACCCAATCAGGGCTCCCTTCTGGTATACATTGCCATACTCCTTATCCTTTTCCAGTACCGCAGCGCTCATCTCCGTAAAGGGCAGATCGTCCTTGTATTTGCGCAGCGAGAGGCTGATTTTCCCTTGCATCTCATCCAAAAAGCGATCCATGTCCGTAAGCCCAGCCATCACCTGTGCGTGGTGTGCCGCGTATTCGGTTACCCCTTCGTACAGCCACAAGTGCTGCGACATGCTGGGGTCAATGAAGTTGAAATCACCGATCTCTTCCGAGTGGATGTTGAGGGGCGTTACGATGTGGTAAAATTCGTGGGCGGCAATATCCTGTAGGGTCTCACTGGCAGAGCTGGATAGCCACTCAGGCAGGAAGTACACCGAGCTGTAGCTATGCTCCAGAGCACCGAAGGAAAGCACAATCTTGGGGGTTAGGTAGATGATAAAAGCGTAGCGGTCTACCGGCAGTTGCCCGCCCAAGTATTGCTCGTGGGCCTCTAGTACCGCCACCACCTCATCG
>DMST01000313.1:0-2178 GCA_003454975.1 Cytophagales bacterium
GGGTAACTCCCGGCTGGCCTTCTTCCAGATACTCCCCTATCCGGGCTGGAGCTCCCAGCACAACTCCCGAAGAAGGCACGGTAACCTCCCAGTTTTGACTGATCTTCTCTTTTTCCAACACTTCAGCCACCCGACTAGCGGACACTCCTAAGTTAATAAGCTTCTGAGTAGCTGCTTCCAGCCACTGTGGCTGACTTGCTTGGGCTTTCTTGGCTTCCAATAGTTCCTGCTGGGCGGCAATCCATTCGGGAGCATATAGCCGGGCAATGCGTTGCCCAGCACGTACTTCATCCCCTTCCTGGGAAAGCACAATGGACTCTACTCTACCCGCAAACAACGCTGGAACGACTTGTACTTGGTCTGAGTTCACCGTGATTGAACCTGCCAGCTGCAACGTTTTACCCAAGGACCGATAGCGCACCGCTATCGTCTGTACCTGTGCTAAGGCCTTGGCCTCGGCTGTCATGGAAATCTGGTCCAATTGAATATCCGTTGAGCTGCTCATAGCACCGACGGGCACCAAATCCATCCCACAGATGGGACATTGTCCTTCCCCTTGCTGCCGTATCTGTGGGTGCATAGAACAGGTGTAGGTCTGCTCCTCCTCATGATGGTATTCGTGTACTTCCAGTTGCTCGCCGGTGCGCAAAGCCAACCCTCCGAACCCCCCAAGCAATACCGATACCACTACTAATCCTATGATTTGAATTCTCTTCATCTTCTTCATTGGTCTTGGCTACTATCAGCCAATAAGTAACTAGCCTGCCAATAGGCCATCCACTGTTTACTCAGCCCTTGCTGATAACGCCAATGCACCTCGATCAAGGCTTCTTCGGCTTGCAGCATAGCTCCCGTGGCCTGAGCGTCTTGCAACAATTCTGTGGCCAATAGCCGTTTTTGCTGTTCTAGCAGCTCCATGAGTGATTGCGCCTCTTGCCTGATCGCTTCTCCTTTCCCATACCCCTCCTGTGCTTGCGTCCATTCCGTTTTCCAAGCCCATTGCTGCGCATCATATTCACTTTCTACTTGTTGATATTGCGCCTCCAAGGCCGTGAGTTCATACTTGGTCGTCTGAAAGAATAGCGGGATAGACACCTTTAGCTGAGGAAGCATCCAAATGTCACGTCCATTGTCTACCTCCGGTCCTTCTGCATATGGGGTAATGATCCCATATTGTGTACCCAGGGCTACGTGTGGCCGACTCTGCCAAAGGATTACCTTTTCTTGCGCCGACAAGGCATCCAACTCACCTGCACGCCGAGCATACCAAGGGGTAGTTTCCCAATTTTTTGCCCCGAGAGGCAATACAGGTACCTCCCCTAATCCGGTAGGAACCTGAAGACTATCCAGGTTGCTGCCGACAGCCTGTTCCAACGCTGCATGAAGACGATTTTGCTCCCATTTCAACCGCTGTAGTTGACCTTCTGCCATGCGCAGTCGAGTCTGCTGAGCCATTACTTCTGTTAGCTTAGCTTCACCAGCTTCATAGCGACTTTCAAGCCAACGAACCCACGCTTGCAAATTGGTAACCTTAGCTTCCTGTGCGGTCACTGACTGCTGCCAGTCCACCAGGGCGAGCCAAGCCAGCCTTACCTGATATACTTGCTCGGCTTGTGTCAGGGCTACCCTTGCTTGGGCAGCCTCTACCCTACCCATCGTGCTTTCCTTTTCCGCACGCTGCTCTCCCGGCCAAGGCAGAGGCTGCATCACCGAAAAATTGGCTATTTGCTGCCCCGTTCGCGTTTGAATAGGTGAAGCAAAGGCAGACCCAGCAATTTGTAGGTCACCCCACTGGCGAGTTTGTTCCACCTCTGCCTGGCGGATACTCACTTCTTTTTCAGCACCCCGCACCTGCGGAGCTGAAAGGGCCATGCGCTCCAATTCTGCCAGAGTTTGCCCCCATAAACCGGAAGGGCCTATAATAAACATCAGAATAAACCAGCCGTTTTTCATGATCCTTTTCGGTTTTGCATCCACAATCGAGCCTCCTGCCAGCCGGCAAAAAGAACCGGAACGATAAAGACCGTCATAACTTGAAACACCATGCCGCCAAACGTAGGTATGGCCATGGGTACCATGATCTCCGCTCCTCTTCCTGGGCTTGTAAGTACCGGCAACAGCGCTATTAAGGTGGTAGTAGTAGTCATCATGGCTGGCCGTATGCGTCGGGTGCCAGCC
>DMST01000313.1:2208-4864 GCA_003454975.1 Cytophagales bacterium
GCCTCCACTACCGCTGCGCGGATTTCCTCGGGCGAATCCATCGTGGCCGACTGAAAGCGGCGACGCAACTGCGTAGCCATCAGCACCCCATCATCGGTAGCAATACCGAAAAGCGCGATGAAGCCAACCCAAACGGCAACACTCAAATTGACAGGGTGGATTTGAAATACCTCACGCAAGGAGATCCCTACCACATTCAAATCCAGGAATCCGGGACGGCCATATGCCCACAAAGCGACGAAGCCCCCCGCAAAGGCAACGGCTATGCCACCAAACACCATAGCACTCACCGTGGCGCTGCGAAATTGCAGGTAGAGAATGAGGAAAATGACCACCAAACAGATAGGGATGATAACGGCCAATCTTTGGTTGGCTCGAACTTGCTGCTGATAGGTACCCGCAAAAGAATAGCGCACCCCAGTAGGCACCGCCCATACACCCTGAGCTTGCAGCGCCTGAAGATGGTACTCTGCCTGCAATACTACTTCTCCTTCGGCCAGGCTTGGCTGCTTGTCAAACAGTACATAGCCCACCAGGAAAGTATCTTCACTCCGAAGACTTTGCGGTCCGCGGACAAACCGAACCTCAGCCAGTTCAGATAAGGCGACCTGCCCACCCACAGGTACTGAAACCAAAGATTCCTTGAGCTGGGCGGGGTCCTCCCGGAAATCACGAGCATAACGTACCCGCACGGCATATCGCTCGCGGCCTTCTACGGAATAAGTGATCGGCTGCCCGCCAATGGCCCCCGCCAGAAAAGCTTGCGCCTCAGCAATAGTAAGTCCGTAGCGTGCCAGAGCGAAACGATCCCACTCAATTTCCAGATAGGGCTTGCCCACAACCTGATCAGCAAACACGGTCTCCGGCTTGATGCCCGGCACCTCTTTCAGATGCCCCTCTAATTCCTTTAGCGTTTGTGAGAGTACTTCCAGATTGGGCGCAAATACCTTGACCCCAAAGGGGCTTCTCATACCGGTTTGCAGCATAACCAGGCGGGTAGCAATCGGCTGTAGCTTAGGTGCCGAGGTGAGTCCCGGCCACTGGGCTACTTGCATGACTTCCGCCCAGATGTCGTCTGGCGATTGGATTTGCGGACGCCAAAGCCGCAGGTATTTCCCCTCCGAATCTTCCACGAGTTCCTCAGGATTGGGGGCCGTAGCCGCCTGGGCGGGATAAGAGCCTCCCTCCTTGAGTAAATAATTACCATCATCGTCCACCGCGTAGCGGATACGGCGCCCACGGGCATCAGTACTGTACTCGGGCGTGTACTGGATCACAGTTTCGAACATGGAGATGGGCGCTGGGTCCAACGCACTGTTCACCCTACCCCACTTGCCTACCGTCACCTCCACCTCTGGAATGGCAGCCAAGCGACGATCAATGGACCGTATCGCCCTTAGGTTCTCCTCTACTCCGCTATGAGGCATAGTAGTGGGCATGTAGAGAAAAGCCCCTTCGTCCAGAGTAGGCATAAACTCACTGCCTAACCCTGGGAAGGCTTGGGCCAGGAACGAATCTCGCCAGCTATCTGGGCCTACCCTAAAGCCCTGCCAGGCTAGAAGCCCCCATACCATTACCAATGCAGGCACCAGTAGGAATACCCCTTTATGCCGCAGGCACCAGCGCAATATTTGTGGATACACCCGCACAAAACCGGCAGAGAGACCCAAAATGCCTCCTACGAGGAGTGCAGTGAATACCATATTACCTAGCAAAGAAACCTGAGCTCCCAGGGGTAGCCAGGCCCGTGCCAGCATCCAGACCAGCCAGCTCAAGCCCAACAACCAACCGGTAAGGCGCACATACCTCTGAATCACAGCAGGCAATCGGCTTGCGATCAGAATCAAGACCAACGCCCCGCCCAAAAAGAGAACAAAGCCCCACTGCTGGAAGTATGACAGCACGCCAGCAAGCAACACCACAGCACTGGCCCGTGCATATTGGGTAAGCTGGGGAGACTTGGGCTTACGCCAGAGTAAATAGAATAAAGTAGGGAGTAATACCAGTCCCAAGCCCAAGGCCGCAACCAGAGCAAAAGTTTTGGTATAGGCCAGCGGTCGGAACAGCTTGCCCTCCTGCCCTTCCAACAGCAATACAGGTATAAAACTAACTACCGTAGTCGCCAGTGCGGTTATCACGGCAGGGCCCACCTCGCGCATTGCAAGCAGGATGATTCCCCGCAAAGAATCCTGGGCTTGCTCTTCCCGCACCCGCAAAATGCTTTCGGTAAATACCACACTCACATCCACCATCACCCCAATAGCAATAGCAATGCCCGTGAGGGCCACAATGTTGGCCTGAACACCCCAGTAGCGCATGGCGATAAAGGCAACCAGCACGCCCAGCGGTAGCATGCCCGATATCAGCAGGCTCGCCCGTACATTCATCACCAGTACCAAGACCACTAACAGCGTAATGAGCACCTCCAACGTAAGCGCCTGCTCCAGCGTACCTATGGTCTCGTAGATCAGTTGCGTACGATCGTAGAAAGGAACCAGAGTTACCTGGCTCACGGAGCCATCTTGTAAGGTGGTTTTGGGAAGGCCAGGACCCAGTTCAACCATCCGTTCCTTTACGGCCTCGATCACCTCTAGCGGATTGGCTCCAAACCGGGCCACTACCACACCCCCTACGGCTTCGGCTCCCGCTTTATCCA
>DMST01000313.1:4879-10531 GCA_003454975.1 Cytophagales bacterium
CCGCCCCGGCGCGGAGCGGGGCCTACCTGCACCCGGGCAATATCGCCCAACCGAACGGGTACCCCCTCATAGTTGACCACCAGAGTCTCTTCCAGATCCTGGGCAGACTTAACGGTACCCAATCCCCGAATGAGGTATTCTACCCGATTGACCTCCAGAGTACCCGCACCTACATCCTGATTGCTATGCCGCACTGCTGCCATCACTTGCGGTAAGGCAATGCCGTAGCGGTGTAAAGAATGAGGATCAAGCTCTACCTGGTACTCCTTCACGTACCCACCAATGGAAGCTACTTCGGCCACTCCATCAGCTGCTGCCAGAGCAGGCCCCACGTAGTAATCTTGTATAGAACGAAGGTCTTGCGGATTCCACCCACCAGTGGGGCGACCGTTGGCATCGCGCCCTTCCAGGGTATACCAAAACACCTGACCCAGCGCCGTAGCGTCCGGCCCGAGCACGGGCTGTACTCCCTCGGGCAAGGCACCCGACAGAGCACTCAGCTTTTCCAGCACCCGCGACCGGGCGTCATAGAAGTCCTCGCCTTCCTTGAAAATTAAATACAAACTGGCTGCCCCAAACAGGGTAGTACTGCGAATGGTCTGTACCCCAGGCACCCCCAAAAGGGCGGTAGTGAGCGGGTACGTTACCTGATCCTCCAAATCTTGCGGAGAACGTCCGGGCCATTCGGCCACCACAATCTGCTGATTCTCTCCCAAATCCGGGATAGCATCTACGGCTATGGGGTCACGGGGCCAGCCAGTAGGCGCCCACTCAAACGGCGCAACGGCCAAACCCCAGGCCAATAGGCCCAACCCTAGCAATACGGTCAGCAGCGTGTGGTCCAGAAAAAACTGAACTACACGATTGAACATGAAAGTTTTAAGAATTTAGTCTACCAGAAATAATCGTAGCCCATAACGGCCACCAGCATAGGAATGCGGAGAGGTAGTACTAAATCAGGAATTGCTGGATGAAAATGGGGATATCTTGTATTGGCGGTGGTGCTTCGGGCACCGAGAAGGGTGTTTCAGCAGCAACCTCAATACCGCTGAGAGCAAACGTAGGATAAAGAAGATCTGCTACAGGAATAGCCCAACTAAAATTGGTTTGGAAAACGGGTACAGGAGCCTCTTCGTCAAAGCTCTGTATGTAGGTGGACTCTTCGTGACAACATCCACCCGGCTTCTCCATCATGGCCTTGTGGCAAGGGGGTAACGCTTCCCATTCTTGCTGATGAGCACAACCCTCGGCCTCCGTAAAAACGGACCAGCCCAGCAACTCACCTCCACACCAATGACTATTAACGGTAAAGCCTACTGAGACCATTAAGGTCCAGAGGGCCATTGCCACCGCCATATATCTACGCCACTGATGCATATCTATCTCTACGAATAATCAGGCTGCAAGTTAACGGAAAATTGAATGAGTAGGATAAACGGAGATTTCCAATTTTCTATCTCTCTTCCTTTTACCGGAATATCCGCTATCTTTCCACTTAATCATCTAACCTGAATTTTTATACCATGAAACGGACGCACCTCCTCCTGGCATGGCTTGCAGCCTTCTTTCTTTGGGGTTGCCAACCTGAAGATCCTAAAGCCACTATTGTAAGCCGAATCAAAGAAGCCTCCAAGCTTTCTACCGTAGAGTACGTCATTACCAAAGTGGTAGTAGGCACCCAAGAAAAGAAGTTTCTCAAGATCGTAAAGCTTAAAAACAGTGTATTTCTAGCCAATACAGAAGCAACCCTAAAACTAGGGGTAGACTTGAGCAAGTTAGGCCCCGATGATGTTGAGGTGAACGGCACAGCGGTTTCCATTACTCTACCTCCGGTGGAGGTTATCAATTTCTCTTACCCGGCCGAGTCCTTCGAGGTAGACGAGGATTATTCCAATGACAATTGGTTCAATTCTTTTACCCCTGAAAACATCGATGCCTTTTATGAAGCGGCCGAAATCGACATCCGTCAAAAGGTTAACTACCTACCACTACGCTCCTCTGCCGAGTCAAAAACCCGCCTGATGGTAAAGGGCCTTCTACAAACGGCTGGCTACCAGGAAATTTACATCCAATTTGACACCACCGCTGCAGATTTGCTGTATGTACCCAGCGGCCAGGTAGAAGACACCCAAAACAACTAACCCACGCCATGTTTCTTCTTTTTTTACGCAAATACTGGATCTATCTGGTGGCCGCTGCGGCCATCGCTGCCCTACTCATAGTCCTAAGTATCTTCACCGACTACAACCCCTTCGGTTGGGTAAACAGTACAGAAGTGAAGCTTCAGGAAACAAGCATCTCGGTAAAGGAGATCAACGATATAGGCGAGTTGGTTACTGCGGAATACTATGGCGAGGTTATCAAATCACTGCAAGCCGTATATCGGGAACAGAAATCCCTGGATCTGCAAGGCATTTACGATAAGATTCGGAACGAATGGATTAAAATCAAGCAGGATAATCCGACCAGAGGTAACTGGGGGTTGCGTCGAATCTTCAAGAAGACCGAACTGTATGAATCCCACAGCTACGATCTGCTGCAAAACATTACCGAGATTGAAGACGATCAGGATTTTCTGGATTACGTAGAGGGGCATTCGTTTGGGGCCATGACGAGCCAGTATGAGGCCAACTACAACCGGGTAGTCCGTTCTGAGGTGGCCGTGAGCCGGGAAGACCGGAAAAAGGAGCTGGTATACTTAGCCCGAGGTTGGGTAAAAGCCGGGCTTGATCTTTCGGAGGTGACCAGTATTGAAAAAGACAGCGCCAACAACTATGTCATTGAGGGGGCACAACCTAAGATTTTAGATTTGGACATCAACCCCTGGTACATCCCCGAGCTCAATATTAAAGGCTTCGAGATCATACAGTCAGCCGGGGCCAAAAAAATCAACTTCAACGACATCGCCATCCTAAAGCGGGCTTGCAAGGAGCGCCTGAAGGAGGACGCTATGGAACGGAGAATGCTCGAATATGCCCTCACCAACGGGGAATCTTCCCTGGCCAGCTTTTTCGCGCTCTTCCGCAATGATCCCGACGATCCGCTGCCGACTGTGAAGATCAAAATCTCCAAGTACTACTTCGATCAGGAGTACATCCTGTCCGATAACCGAATAGACAGCGCGGAGGTGGTGCAGGTGAAAAACCTGATCCAGTCCGATACGGTGGCCAGAAACCTGGACCGTGAATACTATGAGGATCTGGCCGAACAGATCGACGATCTGGACGATTTTGTCCGGGCCATCACGGAACAGACCGTCAACATCGAGAACGATCCCGCTTGGGAAGAATTTGTGTTTGACTACTTCTGGAACGGCCCAGACGAAGAAGAAAACTAAGATTCTTCATCAAGTGGTAAGGCAGCTAAGAGTTGTGTAACCACTCAAGTTTTCATAAAATATCGAAGGTCTCCTCAAGAAGAGCATAATCCTCTTCTACGAGGGGCCACTCGCCAACCGGGGCTTCCAGCAGGAAAATTAGCGTACGCTGGTGCTTCTTTAGGCCAATCAGCAAGCCCACCTGCGGTATCCCAAGCAGTCGATAGGTAAACGGTAGCACAATAGCATCCTTTCCCAGGTATTCTTCCTCACGTGCCTTGCCCAGCTCAATCGTATTCTGATACGGAAAGGAGTTGAGCATCTCGCTGGTTTCTTCTTCAAAGGCCGCCTCCAAATCCATAAAACCTGGCATGCTGGTCACCTCCCAAGAGGCATTGTTTTCCGCCCCTTTGCGGACTACGTACACCCATTGGTAACCCTCGGAATGGGTTTGCATAGAAACCTTCCAACCATCGGGCACCGAGAAGGTAATGCCTTGATGCGAATACACCCCTTGTTGCACCCTACACTGGGTAGTAAAAATCAACAAGAAAAAGCTAGAAAGAATAATAGAGGCTTTCATACGGTCAGAGAAATTTGAAGGCCGAAGATACTCAGGGATTACAGTATTTAGTAAGAACGACACCGCCAAAACACCACCTGGTTAAGCCAATGGCTGCACAAGACCTTTTACCCGCACAAAACTCCATTGTGTAAAAACAATTATCCCAAGCCTAACGGTTCGTCCTTCACATATGCAGTCTTATGTCTGTAATCACGTCATTGCATACAGTTATCGATTTGGCAGGTTGTAAATAGGCCAAGATTACCTCCTGTCTCGGTAGCTGTGTTTCACTCTAACGACAACAAGATGAAAAAATCCGCATTTCAACTCCTCATGATGCTCTCGCTCGTCTTCACTTTTAGCGCTAGCGCTGTGTTCACTTCTCAAGGCGAGACCAACCAGGTATCCGTAGAAATCACCCAAAGCACCTGTCCAGACAATTCGGTCACCTATACCTTCACCGGCTGCGCCCTAGAACGGGCCGACGGCTGCTGGTGGCTCAGGACCTCTTCTCAGCGGTTCTTGGTTCACTTGTTCAACTACCCCAATGTGCAGAACAAGGACGAAATTACCGTAACCGGTCGGTTTGCTACCGATCTGGACTGTGGCCCCTGCGTTTTCGTACCTACATCGCTTACCATCACGGGCCAGTGCTAGACATCCCCAAGGTATTCTTATGCTAAGCCAAGGCCCTCGCCTTGGCTTTTTTCATAGGTCCGCTGCCCTTACATTTACCGCATGTCGGAAACCCAAAAGCCGGTGCGGTTTATCCATCAGCTGCTCCCGCTACTTTTTTTAGCTACCCTCATTGGTTACGGGCTTGTTTGGTTACCCCTCGGCGCCGGGCGTAGCGCCCTCCCGCTCGAGCTCGTATTTCTTCTGGCCGCCTGTTTTTCTATTGGGCATCTGCTTATCATCGGTTATCCCTGGAAAGCCATAGAAGGTGCCATCCTGCAAAAAATCACCAAAGGCTTTCCCGCCGTCCTCATCCTTTTTGCCATCGGCATCATCATCGGAGCCTGGATGGTCAGTGGCACCATTCCCATGCTCGTCTACTGGGGCATACGCCTCATAGACCCGCGATACCTCTATGCACTGGCCTTCTTCATCCCCATCCTTTTTTCGCTCATGACTGGCACCAGCTGGGGCTCCGTCGGCACCATTGGGGTGGTCATCATTGGCGTAGGCCAAACCGTACAGGCCGATCTGGGTATTGTGGCCGGTGCCATTATTGGAGGAGCCTACTTTGGCGATAAACTCTCCCCCCTTTCGGACTCCACCAATCTAGCCGCCATCGCCACCGAGGTCCCCCTCTACACCCACATCCGTAGCATGCTGTATACTACCTTGCCCTCGGCCTTGGTGGCATTCATCGTATTCACCATCATGGGCTGGGTACGCCCCGCAGCCATGACAGAGGTCAATAGCCCAGAAGTGACCGCCATCCTCACAGAGCTTGACCGCCTCTTCCGGTTCAACGTCTTGCTGCTCCTGCCCCCACTCGTGGTACTGGTTGGCTCTCTGAAACGCTGGCCTACCCTACCCGTTTTGCTCGGCTCCGCCGTATTGGCCATTCTAATAGGGCTTATTTTCCAGCCCTACGGCCTTTCCAATACCCTCTTGTGCCTGGTACGTGGTTTCCATACCGACATGGCGGCTGGCTCCCTAACTGTAAGCGAGACGGTACAGAACCTCGTAAACCGTGGAGGCATGTATCAGCTCAACGAAGCCATCATGTTCACCCTTATGGTGTACCTGTTCATCGGCTCGC
>DMST01000457.1 GCA_003454975.1 Cytophagales bacterium
GGCTGGCCGCTTCGGGTACCGAAGATTTGGATACCGCCGCCGCTAGCCTCATCAGCCAATACGGAAACACCCTGTATGAGGTAAAAACACTGCTGGGTCAGGAAGCCCTGAACGATGCCGAGCGCTACCTGCTAGGCGACAAGGCACTGTACTTGGCCGTGCTGAAAATGGCCACCGAAGAGCTAGCCAACAACAACGATGTGCAGGGCAGCGAGAGCCGGAACATCGTGATTCTAATGGCGAACAAGTACACCAAAAACCTCATGAATGACTTTTTGAGTGAGGCCGTACAGAATGTCTTGGCAGCCCGCAACATCGTGCTGGAAATGCTGCAAAAGGAAGAAGACGAACCCCAAAGTTAAACCTCAATAACAGACATATTATGACAACCTATGCAATGGGTCAGGGCACCACTGTTCTGGACCGAATCATCAATATGCTATGGGACCAGGGCATCAACTTGGGCAACCTGGGCACGGATATTCTGAACTTGTACAATCTGGTGCAGGCCCAAGGCGATGTGCCGCTGATTGTAGACAAATATTTGAGCCGGGGCGAAATCGACGCTTCGCGGGTCAACGATTCCATCCGGAGCGAGATGATCAACTACCTGATCTCGCTGGGCCTCACCTTTGACGGTGCCTTTGATGGTGGTGGCGAGCTCACGGATGCCTACGACGAGTACCTGGCGCTTTCGTACAAGCAGGCCCTGGATGTATCGTACGGGCGGGTAGATCCCATCAACCAGATATACCAGCCGGGTAAATCGGTAGCCTGGAACTTTGAGGTAGACTACTACAAGGACGTAGAGGACATAGAGGTAGAGCCCGACAACGTACGTGCGGCCGGTGCCCTCATGTTTGTGAAGCAAAACGACCGCGCCGGGGTATTTGCCACCGCCGACCGCGCTACGGAGCGTTGGTCATTGGGTAGCCTCAACATCCAAAACCCGGACACCGTAGCCAAGCTGTACCGCTACCACAAGCGCCGCAACGATCGCCTGAGCGAGCAAGAACGCCAGCTGGCCTACCATCAGGTATTTGCCGAAGGCAATGTGCAGTCGCTACCCGGCATGCGCGTAAACGCCCAATACCGCAAGGTAATGGACTCCGTGCTGAACGAAGCGGTAGAGTTCATCAGCAAGACCGAAAGCAACGAGCTAGGCGGCTACGGCAACGTATCCAAGGAGCCCCTCTTCCAGGCCATGCGCACCCTGCGTTACAACCTGAGCTCACATACTCAGGGCAAAGTGCACATGGACATCTTTGAGCTGTACGCTCAGCTGCAAGACTGCATCGACATTCTGCGGTCGCCCGAGGTAATCTCTCAGATGGCCGGAGGCAGCTACCAGAGCATTTGGGGCTTGGTGGAGCGCACCATGGAAGAAATGGGCCACCAAACCAACGTAGCCGCCAGCAAAACGGCAGCCGTAGAGGCCGATAAGATCTTCAAATTCCTGGCCGACTTTGACTACACCCGCCGCCACGCCTACGACATCACGCCCTTCCTGCGGTCCATTGAGGCCTTCATCCTGGCCCAGAGCCAGCTGGGAGAGGTACGCAGCATGCCTTCCGGTTCGCACCGGGCCGAATCTGGCGATTACGATGAGTTTGAGGAGGTAATGGAAGACGATGACTTTGATAACTGGGATTGATTTCCTGTAACCTAACGGAGATGACGTATGCATGAAAAGCAAGAAAACGCTCACCTGAAGGAAAAGGCCCGGGAGAATGCCAAGCTTGCGCTGGCCGCGAGCGCGTCCTTCCAAAACCTTAATCAGGAAGAGCAATACCAACTGTACCGCAAAACGGTAGAGGATGAGTACCAGAACCTGGCCGCCCAGCAGGGCCTGAGCACGGGTATGCGCCGCCGGCGTGGAGGCATGGGTGGGGCCGGAGACCTCATAGACGAAGATCGGCACAAGGACGAAAACCTGGACAAGACGGGCGACCGCATGGGTGACTTCGTCAACAAGGTGAACTTCCCCCAATTCGTGGAGGACTTATTGGAAAGTGTATTCGATGCCAGCCTCAACGTGACGCTGAAGCAGATGAACACCTACCAGGACCTACTGAAAACGGCCACGGCCAGTGTAGCGAAGTTCATCAACGAGATAGACGACACGGCGGCCTTTGGCTACCTGGCAGAAAACAATAGCGACGAGTTCAGCCTCTCCTTCCCCGATATGGACGGTATGGGCGGCGGCGGTATGGAGGGGGACATCATCCTGACGGATAAGGACGGCAACCCGGTAGATACCAAAGACGCCAAGATCAAGGCCAAAATCATGGACTCGAAAATCCAGATGGCCCGGGAGCAACGCAGCATGCTGCGCGAGACCCTACTGATGGGAATCACCCGTCTGGTGATTGATGAAGGTAGTGTGAAGGCTAGTGTGCTTTTCGATATCAAATCAAAAAATACGGCCACCCGGACGGACAACGCCCGGAAAACCCGCCAGCGGGCTACTACCATGCGCAAAGGCAACGGAATATTCCGGTTCCTTTCCCCCATACGCGGGCAAGCCAAAACCAACAGCACGCAGTTGTCGGTAAGCACCACCAACAGCGTGCAGCAAACGGAGATGGCAGCCAAGCTGGCGGGTTCGGTAGACATCAAGTTCAAGTCGGACTACTTCAAGCTGGACAACTTCGCTGACATCATGCAGCAGGAGACGGAAAACCAGGCTCCGGCCGGTAAGCAGAAACCTGAAGAAGGGAAGCCGCAAGGCTAACCGACGCGCAGCCCATGGCACTGGCCCATTGGAAACAGACGGTAAGCGACGGCTCGGAGGTAGCACTGACGCTAGACCTGGGTAGCAATGCCTGGTTTGAATTCGAGATTGGCTACGGTAGGTACCGCACGCCCCATGGCACTCCGAGACTGCGGCACGTGAAGCACCGCACCCCCTTACAGGGGCCGGTAGCTTCCGGGCCCGGGCC